>JBDKUT010000093.1:0-4615 GCA_039679545.1 Thermotogota bacterium | reverse complement strand
TAAGCTGTAGAGACGATCTTCTGGAGACAAGCCATGAGCCCGTCGCGCACCCGCGCGGCGGGCTTCCTCTTCGCTAGGCGTGCGGAGCTCGCCAGGCAAACAGAAGACCGAGCACCAAGCCAATGGCCGCACCCATCTCGAGCCCGAACACCAAGTCGTCGAAGCCAAATCCAGCTGCGGCTCCGACCGCTACGCCGAGCGGCAGAAGCATAGCCAGGTGACGCCACCGTCCCAGTCGACTAAGCAAGATCGTCCTCCCCAATCACCGACAGGAACGCGCGAACGACACGTGGATCGAATTGCGTTCCCGCGTTCAGCTTCAGTTCGAGAACCGCAGTCTGCTTTGCAAGGGCCTTCTGATAGGGACGCTCGGACGTAATCGCGTCGTAGGCATCGACCACGGCGACGACCCGAGCTTCAATCGGAATCTCCTCGCCCCGAATCCCGCTCGGATACCCCGACCCGTCGTAGTTCTCGTGGTGGGCCAGCACAATCTTCGCGGCATCCTTGAGGAACGCCTTCTCGCGCAGCATCTCGGCCCCGTGCTCCGGGTGCCGGCGCATCTCGACCCACTCCTCGTCCGTGAGTGGACCCGCCTTGTTCAGGATTCCGTCCGGCACGCGCACCTTGCCGATGTCGTGGAGGTAGGCACCGTACGACAGATCCATCAGGCGCTGCCCAGGGAGCCCCATGCGCTCTCCGGTCCGGATTGCCAACCGCTCGAGACGGTGGCAGTGGCCCTCCGTTGCCTCATCCTTCTCTTCGACAGAACGGGCGAGGGCCATCATCTCCTGGATCTCTTCCTTGATCAGATGGTAGCTCGGCGGCGAGGACACCATCAGAAGATCCACGTCTTCGTCCACGCGGAAGTAAGCGCGCTGCGGAAGGCCGCGGTGGTAGAGGTAGTCCCCGCTGCGAAGGGAGTTGCCTGCCCCTTCGCCAGTTAGGGTCAGGAGCCCGCCAAGGACGTAGATAAACTCGAACCCGGACCACTCCTTGGCCTCGTCGAGAAAGAAGTGCTTGCCGGCGGCGATGCGATGGCGGGTGACCTCGACCGCTCCCTGCTGAACCAGAAGCTCGAGCGTCGTCGACTTCTTCTCCGTCTTCGGCCGATCGACCTCGGACTTGCCCAGGGTCAGCCCGTCCACCACGGAGCCCCCTCCTTCATCCACCCGCTTTCCCCGTGCTGCCGACGCATACTCGTTCCCATCGGGACCGGACGTTCCGCCAACCCTACAGGCAACTCGCCCCCGAGCGCTGCGCAAGAGAACGACAGACGCGCACGCGGTACTTTACGTAATTCCCACCGTGATCATCCAGCGCTGGCGATTCACCCGATCAAACAGACGCGGTGAGCACTAGGGCTCACCGCGTCCCATTCCCTAAGCTCGGACACCTCGGGTAGAGAGCCCGAGCGTCGCTCTACTCAATCGCGGGGCCGCCTCCGACGTGAATCGGCGAGCTCATCAGCTGCGGGCCACCGCCGACGTGAATCGGCGAGCAGAGCGCCTTCGGGCCGCCGCCGACGTGGATTGGATCGGCGGAGACGCCCACCGCCACGGTCATGAAGAGAGCGACGATGATACCGACGACTACCCAACGCTTCATGTTGGTACGACCTCCTTGGTCCGTACTCGCCGAACAGTACATGCCCAGGTTATGCCTCTCGGGCGGTGTCCCTAGACGGTGGCACGTCGGCCAAGTCAGAGCCGTGATGTCCTACCGTATCGTGGGACATGCGTCCACAGCAGCGTGATACCCTGCACCCTCTCACTGGAACCGCTCGCCCACGCCAAGCGATTGTGGAGACTCGATCCCACCGATACAATCCGCGCGGATTCCGATGTCGTTTGTCGCCGCTTCCTGCGACGCCGAGCGGCTCTATGTTGAGGAGGACGCGCCATGCCACAGAGCACGCGCCAGATGATGTCCGTCGACGGGAATACCGCGGCCACGCACGTTGCGTACGCCTTTAGCGATGTCGCCGCGATCTATCCCATCACCCCCAGCTCAACCATGGGCGAAATCGCCGACGCTTGGGCGGCCCACGGGCGGAAGAACCTGTTCGGGCAAGTCCTGCAGGTGAGCGAAATGCAGTCCGAGGCCGGCGCCGCCGGCGCCGTGCACGGGTCGCTTGTCACCGGTGCCCTGACGACGACGTTCACGGCCTCGCAGGGACTGCTCCTGATGATCCCGAACATGTACAAGATCTCGGGCGAGCTCCTGCCCGCGGTGTTCCACGTCTCAGCGCGCGCCCTCGCCGCCCACGCCTTGTCCATCTACGGCGATCATTCCGACGTGATGGCCACGCGCCAGACGGGGTTTGCTCTCCTCGCCTCGGCGTCCGTGCAGGAGGTCGTCGACCTCGCCCTCGTCGCCCACATCGCGACGCTCAAGAGCAAGGTTCCGTTCCTGCACTTCTTCGACGGCTTCCGGACATCGCACGAGATCCAGAAGGTCGACGTCATCTCGTACGAAGAACTGGCGAAGATCGCGCCGTGGAGCGAGATCGACGCGTTCCGTCGCCGGGCAATGAACCCCGAACACCCGCACCAACGCGGCACCTCGCAGATGCCGGACATCTACTTCCAGGGGCGTGAGGCCGCGAACTCGTACTACCTCGCGACGCCGGGGATCGTCGCCGAGGTCATGCGCCAAGTCGGCGAGCTCACCGGCCGGACGTACGGGCTCTTCGACTACGTCGGCGCCCCCGACGCCGATAACGTCGTCGTTGCGATGGGCTCGTCGTGCGACGTCCTCGAAGAGACGCTCACCTACTTGAACACCAAGGGAGCCAAGACCGGACTCCTCAAGGTGCGTCTGTACCGGCCGTGGTCGAGCGAGCACTTCCTCGCCGCGCTCCCGAAGAGCGTGAAGCGGATCGCCGTCCTCGATCGAACCAAGGAGCCGGGGAGCCAGGGTGAGCCGCTCTACCTCGATGTGTGCACGACCTTCCAGCAGGCCGGCAGGAACCTCCTCGTCGTTGGCGGACGCTACGGCCTCGGCTCGAAGGACTTCACGCCGGCGATGGCCAAGGCCGTGTTCGACAACCTTGCGGCGGCAAAGCCGAAGAACGGGTTCACCGTCGGCATCGAGGACGACGTCACCCACACGTCGCTCCTCGTGAAGGACGAGCTGGACGTGGCCCCCAAGGGCACCATCCAGTGCAAATTCTGGGGACTCGGCTCGGACGGAACCGTCGGCGCGAACAAAAGTGCGATCAAGATTATCGGCGACAACACCGACCTCTACGCGCAGGGCTACTTCGCCTACGACGCCAAGAAGTCGGGCGGCATCTCGGTCTCGCACCTCCGCTTCGGCAAGAGCCCGATCCAGTCGCCGTACCTGGTCGAGAACGCCGACTACATCGCGTGCCACAACCGCGCGTACGTCGACCAGTACGACCTTTTGGCGGGCGTCAAGAAGGGCGGAACGTTCGTCCTCAACTGCCCGTGGAACGTCAAGGAGCTGGAGGAGAAGCTTCCCGCGTCGCTCAAGCGGACGATCGCCGAGAAGGGGCTCAAGTTCTACACGATCGACGCCGTCAAGATCGCCGGCCAGGTCGGCCTCGGCGGCCGGATCAACATGATCATGCAGACCGTCTTCTTCAAGCTGGCGGGCGTCCTGCCGGTCGAGGAAGCCATCGCCCAGCTCAAGAAGGCCATCAACAAGGAGTACGGCAAGAAGGGCGAGAAGGTCGTCCAGATGAACTACGCCGGCGTCGACGCCGCCATCGGCAACCTCGTCGAGGTGAAGGTCCCGGCGGCGTGGCGGACGGCAACCTCGTCCGGGGCGAAGCCGAAGCAGCCCGAGTGGGCCCTCGAAGTCATGCGGCCGATGGTCCAGCAAGAGGGCGACAAGCTCCCGGTGAGCGCGTTCTCCGGCAAGCTCGACGGCTCGTACGCATGGACCGGGCCCGACGGCTCGTTCCCGGTCGCGACGACGCAGTACGAGAAGCGAGGCGTGGCGATCGAGGTCCCGGAGTGGGTCTCCGCGAACTGCATCCAGTGCAACCAGTGCGCGTTCGTCTGTCCGCACGCGACGATCCGCCCGTTCCTCGTGAACGGCGCCGAGAAGGCCAAGGCCCCGCAGGGGTTCGAAACCGTCCCCGCGATGGGCAAGGGGCTCGAGGGGTACGGGTTCCGCATCCAGGTCGACCCGCTCGACTGCCAGGGGTGCGGCAACTGCGCCGACATCTGCCCGGGGAAGAAGGGCGAGAAGGCGCTCGTCATGAAGCCGCTCGAGACCCAACTTCCCGAGCAGTCGAGCTACGACTACGCCCTTGCGCTGCCCGTGCGCGACAACCTGATGGCCCCTGACACTGTCAAGGGAAGCCAGTTCCACCGGCCTCTGTTCGAGTACTCGGGCGCCTGTGCCGGGTGCGGCGAGACCCCGTACGTCAAGCTCGTGACTCAGCTCTACGGCGACCGCATGCTCGTCGCGAATGCCACCGGCTGCTCGTCGATCTACGGCGGCTCGGCCCCCTCGGTTCCGTACTGCATCAACGCCGAGGGCCACGGCCCCGCGTGGGCGAACTCGCTGTTCGAAGACAACGCCGAGTACGTATTCGGCATGACCCTCGCCCTGCGCGCTCGGCGGGCTCGCTTGGCGCGCC
>JBDKUT010000092.1:0-21707 GCA_039679545.1 Thermotogota bacterium | reverse complement strand
TGCCCAACTCACCGACATGCTTGCCGAAGGGATGGAGAAGCGCTTTGAGCGTCATTCGAGGATGGCGGGCATCGTCCAGGCGTGGGCGAAGAAGCACTTCGATGTCTATCCGGAAGAGGGGTACTGGTCACAGACACTGACCTGCGTCAAGAACACCCAGAACATCGATGCGTCGGCGATGGTCAAGACGTTGGCGAGTGTGTACAACGCACGGATCGAGAACGGCTACGGCGACCTCAAAGGGAAGACGTTCCGCATTGCTCACATGGGCGATCTCCAGGTTGACGAAATCCAGGGGCTCCTCCGGGCGCTCGACGACATCCTCGGGTTCTAGGAGCGGGAGGTGCGCATGGGGTTCCGAGTGTTGGCTTCCGATCCGTTGGACGCGTCGGCCGTGGCGGCGATGCGCGGCGCCGGACTCACGGTCGATGAGAAGACCGATCTGTCTCCCGATCAGTTGAAGGCCGAGATTGCGGGCTACGATGCGATCGTCGTGCGGAGCGCGACCAAGGTGCGGGCACCGATTATTGACGCCGCAAAGAACCTGAAGCTGATCGTGCGCGCCGGCGTCGGGCTGGACAACGTCGACGCGGAGTACGCGGCGAAGAAGGGCATCGCCGTTCGGAACACACCCGCGGCCAGCTCGAGCTCCGTCGCAGAGCTTGCGCTCGGCCACATCCTGTCTTTGGCGCGCCACATCGGGCGGGCGACTGCGTCGATGAAGAACGGGAAGTGGGAGAAGAAGCAGCTCTCGGGGATCGAGATTGAGGGGAAGACCCTCGGCGTCATCGGCATTGGCCGGATCGGCCAGCTCCTTGCAGCGAAGGCGCACGCCCTCGGCATGACGGTCGTCTGCTACGACGCGTACCTCAAGGCGAACCCCATTCCGAAGGTTGCGCGTATGGTGTCGTTGGACGAGCTTTTCGCGGCCTCCGACTTCATCTCCCTCCACATTCCGTTTGACCCGAGCGTAGGTGCGGTGATCGGCGCGAAGGAGATTCAGAAGATGAAGAACGGCGTCCGGATCGTCAACTGCGCCCGCGGCGGCGTGGTGGACGAAGCGGCCCTCGTCGAGGCGCTGCGGGCGGGAAAGGTCGCCGGGGTGGCGCTCGATGTCTTTGCCACCGAGCCGCCCGCGGCCGATCACCCGTTGTTTGCGCTGGACAATGTCTCGCTGACCCCGCACATCGGAGCCGCCACGGAAGAAGCCCAGGCACGGGTCGGCGACGAAGCGGCGAGGATCGTGATCGAGTTCGCTCGAACCCGCTAAGGAGAAGCGATGGCCGAGATCAACGCATTCCGTGGCGTTCACTACGACGCGAAGAAGATCAGCTCCCTGACCGACGTCGTTACGCCGCCGTACGACCGCGTGCCGGAGGATGTTCAGACGGCGCTGTACGCGCGAAGCCCCTTCAATATGGTTCGAATCATCAAAGGGCGAGCGGAACCGAACGACGACGAGTGGAACAACGTCTACACGCGGGCGGCTCGCACGTTCCAGGAGTGGCTCGCCTCGGGCATCCTCGTCCGCGACGCCGCGCCATCTTTGTACGTCTATCATCAGGAGTACACCTTCGGCGGCGAGGGGCTGGTTCGGAAGGGCGTGATGGCCCTCGCGAAGCTTGAGCCGGAGAAGGTTCACGCCCACGAGAAGACCCTGAAGGGGCCGAAGGAAGATCGGCTGAAGCTCATGCGCGCCTCGGAGGCGAACTTCGAGCACGTGTTCATGCTCTACAACGACGCCAAGCGGGTCGCGGACCGCGCGCTGGCCGCGGCGATCGCCGATCGGAGGCCGGACATGGTCGCGGAGGATGCGGATCGGAACCAGCACCGCGTGTGGTGTGTCTCGGACCCGAAGACAATTGCTGTGATCCAGACAGCGCTTCGGGACAAGGACCTCTACATCGCCGATGGTCACCACCGGTATGAGACCTCCGTGAACTACATGCGCGAGTGCCGCGAGCGGGGATGGACCCCCGCAGCGGCGGAGTCGTTCGACGCCCGATTGATGACGTTGTTCAACGTGGCCGAGCCGGGGATGTCGATCCGTCCAATCCATCGCATGGTGCACGGAGTTCCCGGGTTCGAGCCGCAGGCGTTCCTAACGAAGGCAAGCGAGCGCTTCGAGGTGACGCATCACGCAAGCTTTGAGGACATGGAGAAGGCTGTGAGCGCAGGGAAGGGGAAGCACACCTTCGGTTTCTACGCGTGGGACACGGCGGCCACCCTCCGGCTGCGCGACGAGCACGTGATGGACGATCTGATTGGAGGCTCCTGGTCGAACGACTACCGCAGGCTTGACGCCTCGATCCTTCATGCGGCGATCCTCGAGCCGCTCCTGGGCATTGACGCGAAGGCGCTCGAGGAGCAGACGAACATCAACTACTCGGTAACACTGGAGAAAGGGAAGAAGGGTGTGGAATCGAGGGCGGAGCAGATGTTCTTCGTCCTCAATGCGACCTCGGCCGACGAGGTCGTCCGCGTGGCCGACCACGGCGAGAAGATGCCGCAAAAATCCACCGACTTCTACCCGAAGCTTCTGACGGGTCTCGTGCTCTCGAGGATGGAGATCCGCAAGTCGTAGCGCAGCACCGCTCGAGCGCGCGTCGCTTTCCGCCGCGGGACGCACGGTACAGGTGTCCTCCCAGGCGGTGACGAATCCACGTCCCGTCTCTGTCGCATTTCCGCCCGAGCCTCCCTTCCGGTTCCTACGCTTGGGGAGCGAGCCAGGACCGTCCGTCTTGGGAGGAGGACACATGCATCGGATGTGCGCGCAGTGGGCGGCACTGATTGCCCTGCTCGTCGCCGCGAGCGGGGTTGCGGCGGCGGGGGACCTCGGCTTCTCGGCCGACATCGGGCTGGAGGTCACGTACGCTCCGGTGCCTCCGGCGTCCTACGACATCACCTCGGATCTCACGCTCGGGTTCGCCGTCAGCGGAGTGAGCCTGGTGTCGGAGACTGAGTTCAACCTGGCGGGATTTTCTTCGGAGTGCATGACGATCGGGGTCGATCTCGGCGCCGTGCGAATCGCGGAAGAGATTCGCTTCGAGCCGTACTTCGCCTGGAACGACCTGTCGTTCAACCTTTCGATCGTGGGAATCGAGATCGGAATGGATTGGATCTTCGCCGACATTGGCGGCCCTCAGACCCCCTCCTACAGCATGGGAACCGTCTTCAGGCTGGCGAGCAGCATTGCCTGCGGGTTCTCGATTGCGAGTCTAACGGGGTTCGGCGCCACGGACCTTGTGAACCTGCTCGACGGGATCGAGGCTCCGTTCTCGCACCAACTGCTCTGCGTGTTGGAACACGTCGACACCCTGTGCGAGGAGGACGTGGACCTCGACGTGACGATCGTTGACGGCTTCTACTTCGAGGAGGAGCTGGTTCGGCTCGAAGTGGACTACCTGGGGATGATGGCGAGCAGCACGACGTGGTTCGACGCCTACGGACTTGCCACGATGCTGTTCGAACTCGGGTATCGGTTTGACGATCCGTCCCTTCGCTTCCTGACGACGATGACCCTTGACGGCTCGTTCGGCATTGTCGCGGCGGGGTTCATCCTCGACCTCGAGATCGAGACCGTACGCTTCACGTCGCAGACGATGTTCGCCGCCTCCGTCGTGCCGACGGTGATCCCGATCGCCTTCGACGGACAGCGCTTCGGCGTGTCGTTTGCGGTGTGTGGCGTGGTGGTGAGCAGTGCGACGGATTTTGATGACGCATTCCTGTTCAGTCAGGAGCTGATCGGCATCGAGGCGGCGATCGGGCCGGTCACATTCGCGAGCCTGACCGCGTTCGACGCCGGTGGGTTCGCGGAGCAGCGTGTCTGCGCGGAGGTCAGCTTCTCGGGCGTCGTCCTGTTCACGCACACCGAGTTCGACTTCACGGGAATTGAACTGGTGACGTTCGGCTTCCACTTCGTGATCTGACCATGACGACCGACGACCGGCGACGTGCGGCAGGGCATGATCCGGACGACCTGATGGACCTCTTGGAGCGAGGAAAGACGGACGAGAACGCGCGGGAGGAGGCTCTTCGCCGAGCAACGCCGTGGATCCATGAGGTCATCGCGGAGTCGTTCGCTCACAGCGGGTACGGGGCGAACGAGCTGTTCCGGCCGGGCTACCTGGGGCTCCTGAGCGCGGTTTGCAACTTCGAACTCGCCCGCGGTCGACCGTTCCGGGAGTACGCGGGGAACCTCATCCGCGGCGAGATCCGGCAGCACATCCGCGGCGGCGAGCAGCAACTCCGCGTTCCTCCCTGGATGAGCGACCTGAACCGACAGATCGAGAACGCGGAAGCTCGACTGCTACGCGAGACGGGGAAGCTGCCGACGCTCGCTGAACTGGCCGACGCCGTGAACATCTCGGAAGAGGGAATCGTCGAGATCTTCAAAGCGCGGGAAGCACTGAGCTACGTGTCCCTCGACGCGGAGCAGCGAGCCAACGACCCCGCGCCGACAATCCGGACGGAACTCATCCGAAGCAAGCACCCGGTGGCTTTTCCCATTGAGCATCGTATCCGCATCGCGTCCGCGCTCGAGCGTCTGGCCGAGCTCCAGCAGTACTTGTTCCGTCACCTGTTCGAAGCGCCGAGCGATGCGGCGCCCGACAGAACGGACTGATGCCACGGAGTCTCAGGTACAATCCTCACCGTCGGGAGAATGCGACCGGGGGAGGAGCGTGGGACATGGGACGTAGCGAGGGACGATGGGGAGAGGCACTGTCCTCTCGTCTTGGTCGTCTTCTCGTTCTTGGACTTGCCCTGGTGATGGGCGTCGCCGGCTTCGCACCCGCCTGCGCCGGAGTTCAACTGGGGCGCACGACGATCACGCTGAATTCGGTCCAATACTACTCGGGGGGAGACTACACTCGGTTCACCTACCAGGTGACGACGCCGCCCGGCAGTTCGGCACCCTCGTACTGGATTCTCGGAGTCGAGGACTGCGTTGATGACAACGCCGTGATCTGGTACATGTCCTCGAACTACACCTGGGTGACAAATCCATCCCGAGGCATGAGGTTCGCCTGCAGCTCGCGGAATCAGAAGTACTACATCTACCTGGTGGGAAACTGGACCACCGAGGACGTGTGGGTGGCGGCGGGATGGTCAAGTCCGCCGGCAATCCTCACCGGGTCGGTCGGCGGACCGGCGTGCGTAGTCGCGTCCATCTCCCTCGATATCGTCTCGGGGGAGTCGATCTCGTTCCCTGAGATCGTCGGTGCCGGGACGTATCCCGCGACCAGCGACACCGTCCTTCGCGTCACCAGCTCGACCGCGGGATGGTCACTCACCTACTTGCCTCAGTTCTCGATTCCACCGGAGGCCTCCCAGACGGTGGTGGAAGGGATCTTCCGGGTGTCGCTCGGAACCCACACCGCGTCGGCCGGGATCACCGACATCGCTGTCACCTACGCCCTCGTCGTGGATCTGGCGGACTTCGCGGGACTGCCGCAGGGAACCTACGTCATTACGATTGCCTACACCGTTTCGACCGACTAGGGGGACGACGATGGTGAAGAGAGGAAGCCGTGACGCGGCGAGGGGCGCGGCGCTCGTTGTCGCGTTGGGTGTAGCTTTGACAGCCTTCTCTCTTTGCGCCTACGGGGTTCGTTGGTCTCCGGCGGAGCTTGACGTCACCCAGGCGCTGGGCACCGAGACGACGTACGTGCTTACGCTGTACAACGACGGCGAACAGCCGGCGGAGCTTCGGATCTACGTCTGGGATTGGGTGCGTACGCTCGAAGGCCAAAACGACCTCGGGATTGCACCGAACAGCGTGCGATGGACGTTCGATCGGACTTTTGGGGCAGGCGAGGTTGTGACCGTGCGCTACGCAGTACGCCTTCCGCGGGGGGCTCCTGTGTCGGTGGAAGGCACGTATCAGAGCTGGTCTCCACACCTTGCGGGCACGATTGCGGGCGCGTCCGAGGTCCCCGGCGGCGCTCCTGCGACGACGGGCGCGCTCGGTGCGGCTCCTGCTCTTGTCACTCGAACCGTCGAATCCGTAACCCCAGAGGGCGAGGCCACGGTTGCGCTGTCGATCCGTCCGACTTCGGACTTCGACGGACTAACGATCGTGGAAACGTACAGCGAGCGCGTCGAGCTCTCATGTGGGGAGTGTGGAGGCGGAACCTTCGACACCGTCAACCGCTCCTGCTCTTCGTGGATCAGTCTCTCGCGGGACGAAGTGACGCTTCAACCGGGTCAGAGCACGGAGATCCGCGCGACCGTGAGGACACCGACGCAGTTCTCGGGGACATACTGGAGCATCATCCAAGCCGAGAGCCGCCCCGTGGCACTCGGAGAGGTCGCCGGCACACAGATCGTCGCGCGCCCGACCGTCGGGCTGAAGCTGTTCGTCACCGCCCCGGGTACCGAGAAGGCCGAGGGCAAAGTCATTGACATCCAACAGACCGTCGCTGATCCGCTCTCACTTCAGGCGGCGTTTGAGAACACGGGGAACGTCCAGTTGATCGTGGTCTGTGAGGCCCAGATTGTGGATCGAAACGGTACGGTCGTTCGAACTCTGCGGTTCGAGGAATCGGGGCGAGACTACTTCCGCATCCTTCCGGGCAGCGTCCGCGTCATCACGCTGGTAGACGTTTCAAGCGTTCCACTGCCTGCGGGCATCTACCAAGCGACGATCGCTTTCGACTTCGGGGGCGCCGGGCCGGTGCTTGGAGTTCGCGCATTCCGGATTCGATAGCGAGCCCGTCGCGCGTAGATGCGGTGTCATTCCTAGGCTAGAATAGGAGAAGGCTTCCGTGTGGAGGGGATCAGCAATGACCAGAGACCGAAGCGTCGTCGCCGCGGCCGCAAGCTTGCTCGTTGCCCTGAGCATCGTCGCCGTAAGTACTGTAGCTCAGACGTACCCGACGAGCGGCACAGGCTTCATCGTGGCTTCGTCCGGGTACATCCTCACGAGCTACCATGTTGTTGAGGGTGCGACCGGCCCGATCACGATCACGCTGTCGGACGGGACGAAGCACGAGGCGCGCGTCGTCGACTACTCCCCGACCACCGATGAGGGTGGGTATGACGCCGCGCTCCTGAAAATCGAGGCGTCGGGGCTTCCGACGATCCCGATTGCGGATTCAGATCAGGTCCAGCTGTTCGATCAGGTTGTCGTCCTCGGGTATCCCCTCTCGTTTGAGCTTGGCGTGAGCTTGAATGTGACCGGCGGCAACATCACGGCGTTCCGGAAGATCAAGGACTCGCCGGAGATGCTCCAAATCGACGCTGCCGTGAACCCCGGGAACAGTGGGGGACCGGCTCTCGATGCCATGGGCCGGGCCGTCGGCATCGTCACGTCGAAGATCGTCGGCGAAGAGGTCGAGGGGGTCAGCTTCTTGGTTCCGATTAACCTGGCGGCGCAGTTGGTGACGAAGCACGTCGTGGGGTGGACCGTCTCGACGGCAGACACGGTGCTCACGTCGCGGGAGATCGTGGCGGCCGCGACGCCTGCGGTGGTGTACGTCGAGTGGTCGGACGTGTATGTGCAGGACGGCGAGTACAAGGAGCCGTTCACGCAATCCCGCGAGTGGGTTGCAGACTACTGGAACGAGGCGGGGTATGCCGAAGTTGCCGTGAAGGAGAAGGGAACGGTGGACTTCGTAGAGTGCCCGGCCGAGGCGTCGGGCCCCTCGTTCGAAGTCGAGGTCCTCTTCTCGACGTGCACCAAGGGGTGCGCGGCAGGGCTTGCGTTCTTCCCGTCCGAGGACGATACGAGCCAGTGGAGCTTCATGGTTCTGATTGACAACGAGGGCAACTACGGCGTCTTCAAGCAGGCCCCCGGAGGGAACTCGAGCTGGGTGCTGGCGGGACAGTGGACGCCGTCGTCGAACCTCAAGGAAGGGAAGGACGTCGCGAATCGAATTCTCATCGACGTCGTGAAGCGGAACGCGCAGATCTCGTTCAACGGCGCAACGCCTGGAACGCTCGGTGTCTCGATTCCCCTGAATGGAACGTTGGCCCTTTGTGTTGTGAACTTCGACGGCACGACGACCGTTCGATTCGACAACCTGAGGATCTTCGACCCGGCCTGGAAGCCCGCGGGCTAGTCCACCCGCAGACAGGGCAAGAGGAATGTGGGCGGAGAGGGGTGTGGCCCTCTCCGCCCCGTGTTATTCGTATCGCAGCGCTTCGACGGGGTCGAGCTTGGCGGCCCGCACGGCCGGGTAGAGGCCGAACGTCACGCCGATCAGGAACGAGAACCCGACCGCGAGGAGCGCAGGGTAGACGGACATGACAAACGGCCAATCGCCGAACAGCGCTCCGAGCCACGCGCACAACCACCCGGCGCCCAGGCCGATCAGCCCGCCGATTGAGCTCGTCATGACGGCCTCGACGAGGAACTGCGTCCGGATGTCTTTGGGCCGCGCTCCGATTGCGAGCCGGATCCCGATCTCGCGGGTTCGCTCGGTCACCGAGACGAGCATGATGTTCATGATCCCGATGCCGCCCACGAGAAGCGCAATCGCCGCCACGCCACCCAGGATGAACGTCATTGTCCCCACGGTCGACTCGTACGTCTCGATAAACTGCTGCTGGAGCGTCACGCGATAAGGAGTCCGACTGCGCGAGTTGCTCGTCTGGGTGGTCGTTGAGGTCGAGATGACCTCCTTTAGGACTCCCTCGATCTCCTCCGCGGCAGCGTCGACGGACGTCTCATCCTTGGCCTGGGCGATGTACGACGTGAACTGGCGCGATCCTGAGAGCGTCTGGATGGTTGAGAGCGGCACGTAGACCGTGTCGTCGAGGTCCTGCATGCCCACGGTCCCCGCCTCGCACATCACGCCGATGATCGTGAACGCAAGGGTCTGGCTCGAGATCTCGAGCGTCAGTCTCTTTCCGACCGGGTCTTCCCCGGGGAAGTACTCCGCGGCGAACTCCGAGCCGAGGACGACAACCCGGCGGTTCTCATCCATCGAGTAGATGAATCGGCCGCTTGTCGGATAGAAGTTGTCGAACAGCTCCGCGTACTCGGGAACGACCCCCGCAACCGAGGTCGAGTACTCCTCGCCGTTGATGACGGCCCTCGCGTTCGAGGATGACGTCGGAACCGCCTTGGAGACGTCCGGCAGGGTCTCGAACCGGCTCGTCAGTTCATCGGTCAGCGCTCGCGCCGAAGAGGCGGCAGAGAGCGCATTCGGGAAGATCATGACGTTGATCGTTCGCATGCCGAGTCCGGAGATCTGCTCCTTCATCGAGGCTGTCGCTCCGTTGACGATCGCGATGATCGCGACAATGGCGGCGACGCCGATGACGATCCCGAGGACGGACAACGTCGTCCGCATCTTGTGGGCGCGGAGCGCCGTGACGGCGGTCCGCAGCATCTCATGCAGTCCCATGGGTCTTATCCTCCGCGATGAGCCCGTCCTTGAGGATGATCTCACGCTTCGTGACCTGCGCGATCTCCTGTTCGTGGGTGACCAGAACGATGGTCCTGCCCTCGTCGTGGAGCGAGTGGAACAGGGCCATGATCTCCTTTGTGGTATGGCTGTCGAGGTTTCCCGTCGGCTCGTCCCCGAGGATGAGGCGTGGCGAGTTCGCGAGGGCCCGGGCGATCGCCACGCGTTGCGACTGGCCGCCCGACAACTGGGTTGGACGGTGCTCCGCGAAGTCGGCGAGTCCAACGCGCTCCAGACACACGTGAGCGATCTCCGTCCGCTTCTTCCGGGGAATTCCGGCGTAGGCGAGGGGCAGCTCGACGTTCGCCTGAGCGGTCGCGCGAGGGAGGAGAAAGAACTGCTGGAAAATGAACCCGATCTTCTCATTGCGGATTCTCGACAGGTCCTCGCGCGACATCACGCCGAAGTTCTCTCCGTCAAACAGTGCTTCTCCCGAGGTAGGGCGATGCAGAGCCCCCAGGATGTGGAGCAGGGTCGACTTGCCCGAGCCCGACGCCCCGGTGATCGCGGCGAACTCATGCTCCTCAATGTTGAACGTGACCCCGCGCAACGCGTGGTAGACGAGTTCACCCATCGGGTAGTCCTTGGTGACGTTCTTGAGTTCGATCATGATGGTTAAGGCATCCCGGGCCCGCCGCCAAATCCGCCCATCGGTATGCCGCCACCCGGGAACCCGTTACTCTGCTGTGTCGTGGTGCTGCCGGCTGCGGATCTCGCGACGCTCTGAAGCACATCGCCCTCCTTGAGGCCGCTCGTGATCTCGGCGTAGGTGTCCGACTTCACGCCGACCGTGACGACCTGAGGCGTCGCCTGTCCATTCGCGACCTTCATCACGATCCATCCGCGCGGCGTCTCGGTCAGGCAAGAGATCGGCGCGAGAAGAACGTTGGTCGCCGAGGCCGTCGTGATCTCCATCTCGACTGTGTACCCCACGAGGACGCGCGAATCGAAGTACGGGAAGCTCGTTTTCGCGACGACGACGGTGCTGTTTCCCACTTCCTCAGCCATGCCGGCGACCTCGGTGATCTTGACGTCCCACGTGTTGTCGGGAAGGGGCTCGATCACGGCGGTCGCGGACTGCCCCACCGCGACGGAGGGGGCATCCAGTTGGTCGATCTCGACCTCGAGGTACAGCTCGCTCGTGTCAATCAGCAGGAGACTCCAGCTTCCTGACGACTCCGTCGCCTGGTTGATTTCGGTCACGACGCCGGCGAACGGGGCCTTGAGCGTGGCGTTGTCGTAGTTGGCTTGGGCGATTCTCAGCGCGACTTCTTTCTCTTTGACGTCGGCCCGGACTCCGCCCGCCTTGGCTTCGGCGAGCGCTCGCTCAGCCTGGAGGAGAGCCAACTCC
Source organism: Thermotogota bacterium (assembly GCA_039679545.1). GTDB lineage: Bacteria > Bipolaricaulota > Bipolaricaulia > UBA7950 > UBA9294 > JAPLGD01. The sequence goes on along the minus strand of JBDKUT010000092.1, from coordinate 10,943 downwards.
TGCTGGGACGGATCGAGCCTGACGAGGGCTTGTCCCTCGGTCACGCGGGTCCCGACGCTCACCAGCATTTCGTCGACCAGATCCCCGTCGAACGTGAACGTGTACTCCTGCTTCGGTTGGACCGTTCCGTACACGACGAGGCTGTTCTTGACGTCGCCGCGCTTCACTGTGAACGTCTGGGCCGTAGCCGTCTCTTCCTCTTTGCCGAAACGATTGAGCAAGAGGACGAGAGCGACCACTACTACGACGGCCACCGCGGTCCCCACAGCGATGATCTTCCAAGTCTTTCGTTTGATCTTCACAGCCATTCCTCCCAGTTGAGCTCCATTCCCAGGGCGTTGCGATACATGAGGTGCGCGACAAGCAGCGATGTGGCGCGCCCCGCCGCATCGATCTCGAAGGCGCCCTTCTCCTCGAGGAACTGCGCCCAATCGGAGTCGGAGATGCTGCCGGCCGCGCGCTTGGCCGTCATGACCTGCTCCTCGAGCCGCCACTTCTCGGTCTCTAGCGTGAGGCTCTCTGCGCTACGGACGGACGATAAGAGGGATGCCTTCAGACTCAGGATCTCGTCCCGCACGGTCTCGCGGGCCGAGTCCAGCTTTTCCTTCGCCAGCTCGAGGTCCGTCTCGGCGATCTCAACATTGGTCTTCCCGCTTGGGTCGAAGAGGTCAAGCGACAGGCCGACGCCGAGGGACCACTCTTCGGAGTTGAGCGTCGCCTCAACGGATACGGAGGGCAGCATGTTGGCGCGGGCCTCGCGAAGGTCGTCCTCGGCGGTGGCCACGCTCTGCTGTGCGGCGATCACGGCCGACGCGCCGGAGATGGCGCCTTCCGGGCTCTCGCTCTCGCGGAGGCTCCGCGCGGCCGCGAGAAGGTCACTCATCGACACGTCGATCGAGGAGAGCTGACACGCCTCCTCGACGCGCAACGTCGTCCGGCAGAACGCCTCGAGGTCGGCTGCATACGCTTCGGCACTCTTCTCGGCCTTCACTTGCGCGTCGAGCAGGAGGAGCTTCGCCTCATTGACGTCTTGGTCGCCCTTGTACCCCTGCGTAGCCAGATCCTTCACCTGGTCAAGCTCGGCCATGAGGCGGCTCACGGCGGAACTGTCCCAGTCGGCTTGCTGCGCCTCGCTGAGAAGCGCGCCGTAGGTCTTGAGCGCCGAGATGACCAGATCCGCCTTGGCCGACGCGTACGAGCGCCGGGCGCTCTCGACGGCCCACGTGAGTGACTGGATTCTCTCCGCCGCCGCGTTCGGCCGGGCGAGGTCGAGGACGTCCGCCAGAGAGATCTGCCATGTCGGCGCGACGAGCTCGGAGGTCGCAGCGTTGTAGCTGAAGCCCAAGCCTCCGGTGAGGGTCCCATCTCCCCACGGAAGAGAGAGAGAGGCCGTCAAGGAGGCGGCGATCTCCTGGCCGAGTCCGGCCGCCGTGAGCTTCGGGAGGTCGACGGCGAGTCCAACGGCCGGCAACACCGTCGAGACCCGCGCGGCCTCAAGTTCGAGCGTCGCCAGGCTGAGGTTGAGCTCAGCCTCGCGGAGCTGCGAGTCGTTTTCGACTGCAAGCTCGATCGCCTCGGACGGACTGATCGTCCGCGATGGCCCGGCCGACGCCATGCCGGGTGCCGTGAGCGCTATGACGAGGAGCACTAGAACTGGCGTCACCCTTCGGCTTATCCCCAATGCCAACACCTGTGGCACCTCCTGCATTGTTTCAGCGTGTTCATCGATTGCATGGGAGAGGATACCCCGCGCTTGTGGGTCGGGGGAAGCAGGCTTGTGGCAGAGATATGGCGCCTTGAGCGGAACTACCGGGGGCGTGGCGGGTAGGTTAGAGAGCGGCGCAGTTCTCGGCGGGCGCGGCGCGAGCTGTCGTTCGACCGCCTCCGGCCGCCGTGGAACAGAGTAGCGAGGAGGTCGTCATGCGTTCGGCATCCCGAGGAACCGTTCTCTGCGTAGCTCTCGGATGGGTCTTGGCCTTGTGCGTCATGGGACTTGGGCAAGCGGACCGCGACGTGAGGCGAGGGATCGTGGTCCCTGACACTGTACTCTCGTTGGCCCAAGCGTTTCGACAGGTCTCGGTCGGGGGCAAGATCGAGATCTCGCGATCGATCCGCGAGACGGTCGTCGTGAAGGACAAGAAGAACGTCATGGTATACGCGGCTCCGGATACGCAACGGACGATCGCGATTTCCGGACGTGACGCAGGGGCGCCGGTGCTCCGGTTCGAGAACTGCACGGGGATCGTGATCGAGAATCTGACGGTGCAGGGCGGGACCGTGGCGATTGAACTGGACTCGGCGTCGAGCGTGACTCTGAACGGCTGCGTCGTCCAAGGGAATTCGAATGCCGGACTGCGCGGCGGCGGTTTCACGCTGACGAACTGCGAGATTGCCGACAACGCAGGGTGGGGCGTGGAATTGGGCGGTGAGACGGCGAGCGTCGCGAAGCTCGTGATGTCCGCGTGCACCCTGAGTCGAAATGCGGGCGGGATCGCTATCCACTCCGGCTCGGCCGACATCGAGGCGTCCCAGTTCACGGCGAACACAGGCTACGGCATTGTGGTCGACGGTGCGGCGACCGTTCGGTTCGCCGAGGGGAAGACGCCGACGCGCATCTCCGACAACGGCACGGGAGGAGTGTTCGTCACGGGAGCCACGTTCACGCTGCGGGGAAGCGCGCAGGTCGTCGACAATCGAGGGGTTGGCGTGCGCGGGGATGACGCCACGTTGAACGTAGAGGGCGCGACGATCAGCGGGCATCCTGACGCGGCCGTCATGTACGTTCGCTCAACGGGGGGCGTGTCGGCCAGCACGATCGTCCGAAACGCCGGCTTCGGCATTCTTATCTCCGACCACAGCGACGTTGCTGTCACGAGCACGTTGGTCACGAACCAAGGGAGCGACGGGGTGTCGGTGACGACGTTGTCCTCGGCCTCCATCTCCGATTCCACGCTGTCCGAGAACGCTGCCCAGGGACTCCACGTGAACGGCGGAAGGGCACGCGTCGCGTCCTCGACGATCTCGAAGAACGGGCTCTCGGGCGTTCTTGTCGAGGCGGGTGGGGCAAGTGAGGTGGCGGATTCCGCGGTCTTCGAGAACGCCGTCGACGGAGTCACGGTTGACGCCTCGACGGCCGCGATCGCCGGCGGGACCGTCCGAGCCAACGTTCGCTACGGCGTCTACGTGTACGGCGGTGGGCGCGGCGAAGTTCGGAACGGCTGCGCCGTCTCGGACAACGGGATTGACGGAATGCGGATTGAGTCGGCGGTGGGCGCTCTCGAAGGTTCAGAAGTGCGCGCGAACGAGCGTCACGGCGTGAGCGCGACGGGTGCCGAGGGAAGCCTTACGGCCAGTACCGTGGCGGGGAACGCGGCCGAAGGCGTGCTGGCGGACGTGTCGCGCGTCGAAATCCTCGCGAGCCAGGTGACGAACAACGGTGCCCACGGAGTGCACGCGCAGGCGGCGTCGGTTGTGACCGTGGCCGATCACTCGACGATTGCGAACAACGTCGGCCAGGGGATGTTCCTCGAGGCGTCGACGGGAACTGTCGATGCGAGCCTCGTGGAGAAGAACGGGGGACAGGGGCTCTACGCGATCGCCGACTCGACCCTCACGGTTCGGAACGCCTCGGAGATCCTGGAGAACACCGCGAACGGGCTCCTTGCGGAGCAGAGCTTCGTGGAGATGTCGGACAGCACGGTGCGAGCCAATGGGGAAAACGGAGTCTCGCTCCTTGACGCCGAGGCGCGGATCTCGGGGTCGGCGGTCTCCGAACACCCGCTGAACGGAATCCGGATGGAGCGCAGCTCGGCGCAAGTGGCCACGACGGAGGTGTTCTCGAATCGCCTCGAGGGGGTATCCGAGCTCGGCTCGCGGCTTGCGCTTTCTGACAGCGAGGTTCACGATAACACCCAGAACGGCGTACTCCTCGAGCATGCGCTGGCGGACATCCTGCGCTCGGAGATCCGTAGGAACGGCATCCATGGGATCTACGGCCACAGCAACTCGAGTGTAACGGCGACGGAAACGACGATTGCCGAGCACCCCGACGACGGCGTGCGGCTTGCCAACAGCTCGGGGGACTTCCTCGACTGCGAGGTCCTCACGAGCGGCGGGCACGGAATCGCCGGCACGATCTCCACGGTCGTGCTCGCGACGACGAAGGTCGCCGGGAACGCGAAACGAGGCCTGGACCTTGCCAACTCGACGGCCGATCTCACCGCGTCACAGGTCATCGAGAACGGCGAGGAAGGGCTCTACGCGGTGGACTCGACGGCCTCGCTGGTCGACTGCCTGGTCGCCGATCATCCGAAGGACGGACTCGTGCTGGAGAACGCGGCCGCCGGGCTTGAGAAGACGACGATCGAGCGAAGCGGAGGCGTGGGCCTGCGGGCGGAGCACTCGGTGGCCGCCGTGAACGGGGGCGCCGTCCGCGCGAACGGCTCGCACGGGATCCTGCTCGCCAAGGCGTCTCTCAACGCCGTGGGTCTTGACGTCTCGAAGAACGGCGGACTTGGCCTGCACGGAACGTCGTCCGGAGCGGAGTTCCTCAACAGCACGATCCAAGCGAACGTCGAGGGCGGACTGCGGCTCGACTTCACTCAGGTGCGAATCGAGGGCGGAGCGGTCGGCGACAACGGGACGGTCGGCGTCGACGCCAAAGCGCGGTCGCGCGTCACGCTCGTGAGCACGTCCGTCACCGGTCATCCTCAAGGTGGTCTCTCTCTGCTCGACTCGTCGGCCGACGTCCGCGCGAGCCGAGTCGGCGCGAACCAAACCGAGGGAGTCCGCGGAACGAACTGCGCCCTGCGCATTGTGGACGGCAGCACTATCGATGGGAACGGGTCGAGCGGCGTCGTGCTCCGTGGAGCCTCCGTGGAGATCAGAGGGAGCACCGTCGCGGCGAATACGGGCTACGGCATTGATGCCCAGGCGACAAGCCTCCAAATCGCGAACTCGGAGATCGTCGATCACCCGAAGGACGGCCTTCGGCTTCAGGGAAGCAAGGCCGACCTCGAGCTGACGAAGGTCGAAGACAACCGGCTGTGCGGGATTGCGGCGACCGACAACAGCGAGCTGAAACTGGCCGCGTGCTCGATCGCCGGCAACGGGGCCGCGGGGGTCAAGCTGGACTCCAGCTCGGCGGAGTCCGGCGACTCGAAGATCCGCGACAACGGAACCGTCGGGATCGAAGCCGCGAACGGGAAGATCCTCCTCGACGCGACCGTCGTCTCCGGACACCCCGGGAACGGACTCACCCTTGCGCAAACGGACGCCGAAGCGACGGACAGCGAGATCAGCGGGAACCGAGGCTGGGGAGTCGAGGGGAGCGGCGGGACGACGTGCGAGCTGATCTCGTCCACGGTCGTCTCGAACAACGCCGGCGGGATTCGGATGCTGGACTCGGCGGTGGACGCCACCGGAAGCAACCTCGAGCGGAACGGCGCCAACGGCATCGTCGCCGAGCAAGGGATTGTGAACCTCTCCGAGGGGAGCGTCATCTTTGGGCACACCGATGACGGCGTCGTTCTCTCCAACAGCTCGGCCAAGCTGCGCGACGCGACGATTCGCGACAACGGCGGGGACGCGCTGCAAGCGGCATCGTCGAAGAGCTCGCTGCAGGGGTGCACGATGACGGGCAACCGAGGCGACGCGCTCCACGTGACGGCGACATCGGTAACCGCAGCGACGTGTCTCTTCTCGGGAAACGGCGAATCGGCGGTCGACGCCGCGGCGCAATCCCGCGTCACGCTGGTTGGGAGCTCGGTGACGAAGCATCCGAAGGACGCGATCGTCCTTGACCAGAGCTCGGTGGATCTGCAGGACTGCGAGGTGTACGAGAACAGCGCTCGCGCCATCGCGGCGGTGGGCGGTACAGTGGCCGTCTCCGGGACGACGATCCGGCAGCACGGGGCGACGGCGCTCGACCTCGCCGACTCCCGCGCCGACGTCCGGAGCTCGCGGATCGAAGGCAACAAAGGACCGGGGGCCGTCGCCGTGCTGTCAACCATCGCATTTGACGACACGACGATCGTGGGACACCCGACGGACGGCATTCGCCTGGATCGAGCGTCCCTGGAGTTGGTTGGAAGCTCGCTTTCCAGCAACCAGGGAATCGGAATTGCCGCGGCGAACTCCCAGATCACGGTCTCCGCGAGCACGGTGAGTCAGAACGCGTCGTATGCGCTCGACTTGGTCGACAGCTCGGCGGTGATCGCTGCAGGATCGATCATTCGAGCCAACGGAGACGTGGCGATCCACACGTCGAACGCGACGGTGACGATGCTCGACTCGACGGTGTCAGAGCATCCGGCGTCCGGCGTTGTGCTCGACAATTCCCCCGCGTCGTTCAGCGGGAGCACGATTCGCGACAACAAAGGCTGGGGCATCGAGGCCGTGGCCCAAACGGCGTTCATGGCTCTCGACACGCTCGTGGCGTCGAACGGCCTGGGCGGGCTCTCGTTGACTCGGTCGGTGGCCGCTCTGTTGGATGACACGTCGATTTCGGAGAACGCCGGAGTCGGCGTGAGTCTTGCCGAGAGGTCCGCTCTCCTCATGATTGGCTCGACGGTCGCCGACAACCTGAAGTCGGGGCTGTCGGTCCGCGCGTCGGCCGCGTCCCTGCGCAACGCGACGGTCTCGGGGAACGAGGGGCACGGAATCGGGCTGTTCGACCAGTCCGTGCTGTCTCTGGCGTTGTCGACGATCGCCGATCAAGGGCTGGATGGTCTTCATCTGGAGACGTCGATCGCGTCGGTTCGCGAGAACACGATCTCGGGAAACCTCGGGTTCGGAGTGTTCGCGGACCCGGCGTCGCTCGTTGCCGGCTACGGCAACACCCTCGAGAAGAACGGAACCGACCGCTCGGACACCGTGTCCGAGGATCTAACCGGTCCGCGGTAGCTCGGAAGAGAACTCAAACGCGGGGGAGCTGCACGACTCCCCCGCGTCTTCTACCGGAACAGCTGCACGATCTCGAGGCCCTTCTCCCGATCCGCGACATACGCTACGGCACTCGTCACAGCGACGTGGAGCGCCTCGCCCGCGGTGTCCAGGGCGGCGACGAGCTCGGGCTGCGTCGGATCGGCGAGCGAGTAGACGGCGAGTCCCTCGGTCCGCTGGGCCGCGTAGAGGAAGTTCCGCGCGAGGGCCAGGCCTCGGACTTCTCCCGTGGTGCTCACGGCGCCGGCTTCCACCGGCGCCGCGGGCGTTCGGACATCGACGACGCGAATCCCGCGGAACCCGGCCGCGACGTACGCCCATCCGCCGGATACGACGACGTCGCTCGCGTCCCCGCGCAGGTCGATCGACCCCAGAGCCGCGGGTGCTGATGGGTTGGAGACGTCGACGAGCTCCAGGCCTGCGTCGCCGGCGGCGACGTACGCGACGCCATCCGCGCAGGCAACCGCTTCCGCGTAGCCCTCGGTGTCGAACGTGGCGAGAAACCGCGGCGATTCAGGGTGGGACACGTCGACGATCTGGAGTCCCCCGCGTTGGTCGGCGACGTAGGCGATTCCCGCCTGTACGGCGACGTCCTGAACGGATCCCGGCGTGTCGAGGAATCCCACTTCGAACGGGCGGGACGGATCCGAGACGTCGAGGATGGTCAGGCCGTCGCCGCGGTTGGCGACGTACGCGAAATCCCCGTCGACGGTCACGCCCTGCGCGTAGCCACGCGTGCTGTGAGAGCCGATCTCGCGAGGGTGCGCGGGGTCTGTCGTGTCCACGATCAGGAGGCCTTTGGTGCCGACCACGACGTAGGCGGTTGAGTTCCGCGCCGCGACGTCCAGGGTGTACCCCTGCGGGTTGAGGAACCCAAGAAGCTGCAGCTGCAGCGTAGACGAAACCGTGAGCTCGTAGGTTCCAGCCTCATCCGGCATCTCGAGCGAGAGGAACACCGAGCCGTCGGCGGGTGCCGTCCACTCAATCTGGATCGGGGTTCCTGTGCTGCCGACCTCCTCTCTGAGGACAGTGGCGCCGTCGGCGGCGATCATGGACAGTCGGACCGGCTCCTCGGCAGTTACGGTCACGTGGTACTCCGCACCTTGTCGTGCCGCCAACAAGAACCAGTCTTGGTCCTCGTGCACCTCGATCGCTCCTCGCAGAGTGGCTCCGTCCGCCTCCAAAGGGGTTGCGGTCGCCGGCGCGTCTCCGTGATCGTCGGAGTACCCGTCTTCAACCACGCGGAGTTCGTACCCGCCGGTTCCTCCGTTGGGGAACGAGACGAAGGCAAACGCGGCGCCGTCTTGAACGGCAGTGCACATCGCGGGCTCGGTGGTGCCCCAGTCCGTCTCGCCCACCGCGCCGGAAAGACGGATTGCAGGTTGTCGGCCGGCCGTCAAGGGAGTGAGAACGATGGAGTAGCGGTACCCTTGGCGGACGGGGAAGAGGAATGCGTCGATGTCACTCGGCGTCTCGATGAACCCCGATGTTGCCGCGTCGCCTGGAGCGATGGAGGTCGCAGTCAGCGCGTCGTTGCCGTGGTCGTCGGTTTCGAGAAGGGACACGCTGAAGTCGTAGCAGCCGGTTCCTGTAGACGGCGCCGCGTGCCGGATCATGGCGAAGTACGTACCCGACACCGAGCACGTCCACTCGATGCGGGATGCCCCACTGCCACCGGAGTTGTCATCCACCAACAAGATGGATTGGCCGTCCGACGCGAACAGGTACAGGACGCTGTCCATTCCCGCTGAAAGGTGGCTTGTCAGGAGCCGGTACACGCGGCCCTTTACGGCTTGGAAGAGGAAGTAGTCCATGTCCCCCGTCGGCTCGATGCACCCGGGCAAACGCGTTCCCGTCGGCTCGATCGGCGTCGCCGTGAGAGGTGAGTTCCCGTGATCCTCCGCGACAACGGCCCAAGACACGGCGGACACCGTTGTGAGGACGGCGACCATTGCGGCCACAAGTGCTCTGTTCATTTCGCGGCTCCCTTTTCGTTGTCCGAACGTCCTTCACGATAGCTCAACGGCGGCGGGGCGGGAAGGGAAGGTCGCGCAAGGAAGCCCGCGCGTGCGGGGGACTCGGTGGTGTGTGGCTTCCGATTTGACGACGGGAAGGAGGGCGTCCTATCCTGAGAATGAAGAGCAGAGCATCAGACAGCAGATAGGACAAGATCGGTAGGAAGCGGTCAAAAGAGAGGTCGGATTCCCCGACTGGGGGCCGAGAGCAGGGTGAGCAAGGAGGACACGATGGAAAGAAAACAGGAGTTGCACTGTGCGGAGCAGGCGCCGCGGGGCATGGGGTGGCTGCACGACCATCCCGACTTCCGCGATTACACGGACGAGCACGAGCTCATCCAACCCCTCTTGGGGAAGACCAGGGTCGGCTTGGCCAAGAAAGACACGCTTCCAGCTCGTGTGGATCTGCGGGCTTGGTGCTCGCCGATCGAGGATCAAGGGAGTCTTGGATCGTGCACGGCAAATGCCGGTGTGGGAATCGTGGAGTACTTCGAGCGGCGGGCGTATGGGAAGCATATCGACGCCTCGCGCCTCTTTCTCTACAAAGCCACGCGCAACCTACTTCACTGGACGGGCGACACGGGGGCGTTCCTCCGCACGACGATGAAGGCGCTTCGGTTGTTTGGCGTGCCGCCGGAGGAGTACTGGCCGTATGTGATCGCCGACTTCGACGTTGAACCGTCCGCGTTCTGCTATGCGTTCGGGGAGGACTATGAGGCCGTCAAGTACTACCGCCTTGATCCTCCCGGCAGGACGGAGAAGGAGCTGCTGAAGCAGATCAAGAAGCACCTTGCTGCGGGCCTGCCGTCGATGTTCGGATTCACGGTTTACGACTCGATCGGAGAGGCTTCCGCGACGGGGAAGATCCCGGTCCCCGTCTCCGGGGAGAGCTGCCTTGGGGGACACGCGGTCGTTGCGGTGGGGTACGACGACGACATCCAAACCCAGAACAGCGCGCCGGGATCTCCGACCTACAAGGGAGCTCTCCTGATCCGCAATTCGTGGGGAACGGGTTGGGGCCCGATGGGCGGTTACCTGTGGCTTCCGTACGAGTACGTCCTGCGTGGCCTTGCGACAGACTGGTGGACCCTGATTCGAGCCGAGTGGGTGGACACGGCCGCGTTCGAGTAGGAGCGAGAGAGGGTCAGGTTCCGCGCGAGCTGTTGTCCGGGCAAGAAGAGCACAGGTGCCCCGACGGCGGCAAGTCCGTCGGGGCACTTCTTGGAAAGCAGCGGGTGAGCTCGTAGGATCCCCGCGAGGATTCTTGGGCGGCACGCGACGAAGATGTCGTGCTCGATAAGGAAGGAGCAGGACGGTGATTCTCGGCGTAGACGGCGGAGGAACGAAGACGGTGGCGGTCGTCGTGGACTCCGCCGGAAGAGTCCGCGGGACGGGGCGAAGCGGCCCCTCGAACTACCAGGTGCTTGGGCTCGATGCCGCAGTGGAAAGTGTCCGGTCCGCCATTCTAGCGGCGCTTGCGAGCGTCGTGCGACCGGAACGAGTCTCGCGTGCCGTGTTCGGCCTCGCCGGGGCCGACTTCGCTTCGGATCGCTTCCGTCTTGAACATGCTTTTGCGAACATGGATGAATTGGCCGGGGTGCCCCTCACCGTCCGCAACGACGCAGAGGTTGCCCTCGTCGGTGCCGTGGCGGGCGAACGCGGGGTCGCCGTCTGTGGGGGGACTGGCGCCATCGTCGTCGGCATGGACGGCCTAGACCGGGTTCTGCGTGCCGACGGGTGGGGGTATCTGCTGGGAGACGAGGGGAGCGGGTACTGGATCGGCCTGGAGGCGTTGCGCGCCGTCGTGCGGCGCCATGACGGCCGTGCGCGGCGCGGGCGCGAACTTGAGCGGGTCGTCCTCGGTTCGCTCAAGCTGCAGGAGGCGCCATCCCTCCTCGAATGGGCCTACGGCAGGCCGGCTTCGGTGAACGACATCGCGGCGCTCGCCCCGCTCGTTCTCGCCGCGGCCGCGCAGGGAGATGCCGT
>JBDKUT010000091.1:0-17414 GCA_039679545.1 Thermotogota bacterium | reverse complement strand
AGGAACGTGAAGGCGACACCTCCGCCAATGAGGATGCAGTCGACACGGCTGACGAGGTCGCGCAGCGCGCCCAGTTTGTCGGACGCCTTCTTCCCTCCCACGATGGCGGCGTACGGACGCGCCGGGTCGTAGAGGACCCGCGAAAGGACATCAATTTCCTTCTGCACCAAGAGGCCCGCGTACGCGGGGCACCGTTCCGCGATCCCGACCGTGGATGCGTGAGCCCGATGAAGCGTTCCGAAGGCATCGTCCACGTAGACGTCGCCCAGCTCCGCCAAGGCGGCGGAGAAGACCGGGTCGTTCTCCTCTTCCTCCACGTGGAATCGCAGGTTCTCGACCACGAACACGTCGCCGGGCTTTCCCGCACGGATCGCTTTGACGATCGCTGGTCCAACGCAATCGTCGAGCTTCCGCACGGGCCGGCCGAGGAGCTCCTGAAGCCGACGCGCAATCGGGTCCAGGCGGAGAGACTCCACCACCACACCATCCGGCCGGCCAAGGTGCGTCATCACCACGACGCGCGCCCCCCGGCCGAGCAGGTCGGAGAGCGTCGGCAGAGACGCGCGGATCCGTGCGTCGTCCTGAATTGCCTCCCCGTCCATCGGCACGTTGTAGTCCGCACGGACGACCACGGTCTTTCCGCGAACGTCGGCCTCCTGCATCCGCCGTACGGTCCTCGGCTCCTGGCCCATGCGATCCTCCTGTGTCCGTCACAATCGGTTTGAATGCCCTACAGAAGCGGATTATAATCAGGCTGCATGAGCACTCAAGGGTACGTCCTCCTTGCCGTGGGTCTCTTCATGGCCCTTGTCGTGACGATTGCCGGCGTCCAGCAATACCTTTTGGACGCCCATCCGACAACGAAGGTCGAAGGGTTGATCTGGCGGGTGGAGCGCGCTCTGTCCCAGGTTCGGGACCTGGAAGCGGTCGTCGAGTTCAGCGAGGCCGAGACCGAGGGCGAGCCGATCCGAATGCTCGTGCAACTGGTCAGCGGCCCTCCTCCGGCGGTTTCTGCGAAGTACCTGTCCCCGGCAACGCTGCAAGACGAGACCTACACAGTGCAGAACGATCTGCTCAGCCACTACCTGCCGAGCGAGAACTTGCTCGTCGTCAAACGCTGGGTCGGGCTCCCGATCGCGGCCATCGGACTCTCCGGCCTCGACGTGTCACAGATCAAGACCGAATGGACCGAAGGCCGCGTTCAGATCGGCATTGTGAAAGAGGGTGGCGGCTTCCCGCTCGACGGCTTTCCGGCCACCGTCAACGTGGGGGGGACGTTCGTGGCTGCAGAGGCGGCGGAGCCGAATTCGTTCTCTCCCGGCATGACGGAGACTTCCTCCGCCGGCCCAAGCTTCAGCACCGTCGCCGCCATGATGGGAGAAGCGTTCCAGACGGCCTACGTCCTCGAGGTTCGCGCCTCGGACACGCGTCAGCTCGAACGCATGATTTGGATCGACCGTCGCTCCTTCCTTGTCCAGAAGGTCGTCTTCTACGCGAACGGAGAACGGGACCGAACGATTCGCGTGGAAGAGGTGACGGTCAACCAGGGGCTCACTGCTGAGCAGGTCCTCACCCTGCCGGAGAACGCAGAGATCGTGCGCGGCTAGTTGACCGCTGGACAGGCGAAACCGGGCGCGGTCAGTTGTTCTTCGCGGAACCTTCCCCCCGCCGACGCCGGAACTCCCGCAGGTCGAGGTCCTCTTCCACGAACTCCTGGAACTCGTCTTCCTCGGCAAATGGAGACTCGATCGCGGCCGCGTCGAAGACAGCATCGGCAATGAAGATCGGACATCCGGCCCGAAGCGACAGGGCGAGGGAGTCCGAAGGTCGTGCGTCAAACTCGAGGAGGCCACCCTGGGCGTCCTTCACGAAAATCGAGGCGAAGTACGTCCCATCTTTGACCTCTTTGATGACGACGCGCTCGACGCTGGCGCGAAGGTCCTCCAGCATCTCCTTCATCAACGCGTGCGTAAGCGGCCGCGGGAAGTCTTCGCTCTGGAGACCGAACGCAATCGAGATGGCCTCCGCGTCTCCAATCCAAATCGGCAGGGCCTTCTGGGACTTCCGATCCTTGAGCAAGACGACGGGTGAGTTGTTGGACGGGTCGACCAAGAGCGCCTTGATCACGACCTCGCGCATGCCCGCCGGCCCTCCCTTCGACGACATCGAGTCCATCGCTGGATTATAGCCGCCCCTCTTCGGTGCACAAAAGGCCAATCGTCGTTGGACATGGCGAACCACGCGGCTACACTTCCTCTCACGGGGGTGATCCGGGTGTGCGGAATCATCGGCTACATCGGCACCGAGGAGGCCGCTCCTCTCTTGCTCCAGAGCCTGAAACGGCTCGAGTATCGAGGATACGACTCGGCAGGCATCGCTCTCATTCGTGAGGGAAGACTCGTTCGCTTCCGCCGCGCGGGCAAGGTCCGCGACCTCGAGGAGGCCGTGCGCGCCGAGAAGACGCACGCCACGATCGGCATCGGGCACACCCGCTGGGCGACACACGGCGCGCCGACGAACGAGAACGCTCACCCCCACCTCGATTGCTCGGCGAAGCTCGCGGTCATCCACAACGGAATCATCGAGAACTTCATGGAGCTCCGCACTCGGCTCGCCGCGGATGGGCACACCTTTGCTTCCGACACGGATACGGAAGTGCTCGCCCACTTGATTGAGGACTGGTTTGACGGCGATCTTCTCCTCGCTGTTCGTCAGGCGGTGCTTGAGTGTTCCGGCGCGTTCGCCGTGGCGGTTCTTTGCGAAGATGCTCCCGACCGAATCGTCGTGGCGAAGCGAGGGAGCCCCCTCGTCGTCGGACTCGGAGAGACCGGCGGATTCGTCAGCTCCGACATCCCGGCCCTCCTCGGCAAGGCGACCGACGTGCAGTTCCTCCTCGACGACGAGCTTGCGGAGATTCGCGCGGATCGCTTCCGAATCGTCGGGCTCGACGGTGAGGAGATCCAGCGCCCCTCCTACAAGGTTTCGATCGATCCTGTGTCGATCCAGAAGGGCGGCTACAAGCACTTCATGCTGAAGGAAATCCACGAACAGCCGCGATCGACAAGTGAAACGATCCGCGAGAAGCAGACAGCGGACGGCGCGAGCGTCGTCGTTCCCACCTGTGGCGCGAAGGTCTCGTCATGCGACGCCGCGTACCTCGTCGCGTGCGGCACCGCGTACCACGCCGCTCTCGTCGCCGAGTATCTGTGGGAGGAGCACCTCCCCATCCCGCTCCGCGCCGTGATCGCGTCGGAGTTCCGGTCCCGTCGAATGCACGTCACGCCGAAGACGCTCGTCGTGGTGATCTCCCAGTCGGGCGAGACGATCGACACGCTGATGGCGCTGCGCCGGGCGCGGGAGGGCGGCGCCCGGATCCTGGCGCTCGTCAACGCGGAGCGCTCGGCAATCGACCGGGAATCCGACGCCGCCGTCTACACGCGGGCGGGCATCGAGATCGGGGTCGCCGCAACGAAGACGTTCACGGCGCAGATCGCCGCCCTTGGACTCCTCGGGCTGGCGCTCGGCCAAGAGCGCGGAACCGTCTCCCGCGAGGTGGTTCGCGAGGAGCTACGCCAACTCACGCTCCTCCCCGGGAAGATCACCGAGGCCCTTCGCCTCGAGCCGACCATCCTTGAACTGGCCGAGCAACTCCACCACGCGAAGGACGTCCTCTTCCTCGCACGCGGAGTTCTCTTCCCGGTGGCGCTCGAGGGAGCCCTCAAGCTCAAGGAGATCTCGTACATCCACGCCGAGGGATACCCGGCAGGAGAGATGAAGCACGGCCCGATTGCGCTGATCGACGAAGGGACACCCGTGGTCATGCTCGTCTCGAGCGAAGTGGCACGCGAGAAGATCCTGTCGAATATGGAAGAGGTCAAGGCACGGCGCGGCTGCGTCGTCGCCGTGACGGACGTCCCGGACGACCCGGCAATCCGCCGACTTGCCGATCACGTCCTCCCGGTTCCGATGTGCTCGGGGATCTCCTTGCCGATCGTCTTCTCGATCCCGCTCCAGCTTCTCGCCTACCACATCGCGGTGTGCCGAGGCACGGACGTCGATCAGCCGAGAAACCTCGCCAAGACGGTCACCGTCGAGTAGCCGTCGATCGGGGTCTCCGATGTCGAACGTGGTCGCGGTGTCCGACGAGGCGCCGCCAGGTTCGAGGATGTGGAACCTCGGCACGGCTTTCTTCGTAGATCTCGGCGAACCGCCTCGCGCAGTTCTGAAGGGACATCTCCTCGGCCGCTCGACGGGCGCCCTCGCTTAGGCAGGCGCGAAGCGCGGGGTCGGCCAGAGTCCCGACGACACTCCCGGCAAACTCGTCGACCGACTCCGATACGAGGATACCGCTTACACCGTCTGCCACGACGTCCCGAACGCCCATCGCTCGAACGGCAACCACAGGAGCTCCCCCCGCCATCGCCTCGGCGAGCACCAACCCCTGCGTCTCGGTCTTCGATGCGAACAGGAAGAGGTCGGTCTCCTTGTACAGGTCCGTCAACCGTTGGCGATCGAGGAAACCCGGAAACCGCAGAGCGTTGCGCAGCCCGAGGCGGTCGCCCTCTTCCTCCAGCCACGCGCGCAGGGGACCGTCGCCCGCCCACGCCATGATTGCGTTCTCCGCGGTCTCGTGCACCTTGGCGAACGCCTCGAGGACGAAGCTCAGATTCTTCTCCGCAGCCATGCGTCCCGCGTAAAGGAGCAACGGAGCGCCATCGGGGATTCCCATTTCCTTGCGCGGCTTCCAGACGCCGGGTTGAGCGTACACGTTCATGTCGGGACCGAACGGAAGGATCCGGATCGGGCGGCGAACGCCGAACCGCACCAACTCGTCGTGGATCGAACGGGTCGGGACGGTGATCACCGAGCACCGATTGCAGAGCGCTGCCGAGTACCTTTCCGCGGCACGCACCGAAGGGCGGATCGGGCGAGGGATGTAGTGCCGGTACTGACTCAGATACGTGTGGTAAGTCTGCACGTGAGGGAGCCTGTACCGATAGGCGGCGGTGAACGCGGCGTACGCGAGGGAGAACGGGGTGTGGCTATGAACGACGTCGAGGGCGACGAAGCTCTTCGAGGCCTCGTGACTGTACGGCACGGCGATCCGCGCGGTCTTGTAGGCGAACACCCCACTGGAGCGGAACCGGAAGGTTCTCGGCTCCTCCTCGTACGGTCGGTTGTAGCGGGGCGCATAGACGTACGTCTCGTGCCCCAACCGCTCGAGCTCCGCACGCAGTTGGCTCACCGCCGTCGTCACGCCGGTGATCTCCGGCAGGTACGCATCCGTGAACAGCCCGATTCGCATCATGTCACCACCCGATGGTACACGCACGTTCCGCCAACGAACGTCCACTCCACCGTCCGCCGCCCGATCTCGTCTGTGGCGTCGTCCTGCGCCGCGCCGAGCACAACAATATCCGCTCTCTTTCCGATGTCGATTGCCCCGGCGTTCGCCTCGTCGTGAACGAGGTAGGCGCCGCCCACGGTGTAGGCGTCCATGGCCTCTTCAAGGGAGAGGCGCTGAGCCTCGTGGGGCGGGCGCACCGCGCAACCGAGGCCGTAGAGCGGCGAGACCGGCATCCCGTCCGATCCAAACCCCAACGCCATCCCCGCATCGACGACCCAGCGGTGCGGATCAGATCGGCGATCTCGCAAAGGACCGAGCTCCCGATCATAGAGGCTTCCAACCCCTGACCAATTCCCGACGAAATTCGGCTGCATGCACGCACAAAGTCCGTTCTCGACGGCCCGTGCGATCTGCTCCTTCGACGCAAGTTCGAAGTGTTCGACGCGGTGTCGCAGTGCAGCGCACGTTTCCAGAGCCTCGTGCGTGTTCAAGAGCTGCTCGATGGCGCGATCGCCGATCGCGTGGGCGATCGTCTGCCATCCCGCCGCGTCCGCCGTCCGAATCAAAGCCGCGACCGCCGCGTCGTCGCGTAGAAGCGCCCCGCGTCCTCCGCTTCGGAACGGCTCGAACACGGCGGCATTCCGCGCACCGATCGATCCGTCAAGGAACAGTTTGACGCCGCCCCACTTCGCCCAGTCGTCTCCCTCGCCCGTCCTACAACCTGCCGTGACGAGGGCCGACAACGCCTCAACCGGCGGATTGACGACCAGACGCAGTGCCAGCGCTTCCGCCGCCTTCAAGAAGATCTCCGGCTCGAAGCCGTCGCACATCGTGTGGGCCGAGACGATCCCCACCCGGTGACAGAGGCGGGCGGCCGCCCGGAGCGCTTCGTCGATCGTGGCGCGATCGGGCCGCACGGCCGCCACGGCGGCCATCGCGGCGTCCTCACGGACGTGTCCCCGGTCCTCGTCTACGTCGCCCGGTCGAGCCGCCAGGATTGCGGCGACCGGCTGGTCCTGCAGGCCGTGCGAGTTCGCAACGAGAACATGCCCGTCCACGCGGACCGCGAGAACAGGGTTTCGCGGTGCCGCTCGGTCGAGCTCCCGACGCGTCAGCGCCTGGGGCTCGGGCCAGCGGCTCTCGTCCCATCCGGTGGCGACGACCCACTCCCCGGGGCCGCGCCCCCGCGCCGCGTCCCGCACGGCCGCAATCGTTTCGTCTCTCGATCGCCCCGCCAGGTCGACGTGCCAGCCGATGTCGGCGAGTCCCGTCTGCGCAAGATGCACGTGCGCGTCCACGAAACCGGGGATCACGGCTCCCCCCCGCACGTCGATCGCCGGGTCGGCCGAGTCCCCCAACGCGTCGCTCTTGCCGATCCACGCGATCCGCCCGTCTCGCAGGACGACGGCATCGCTGTCAGGATGCCCCCAAACCTTGGCACCCCACAGCGCGATGGAGTGGCCCCTGCCGGCGTTCCTTGGAAACCTGTCGGCTTCGCTTTTCTCAGTCATTTCCACGTGCTCCCGAGGCGCGCGCCTTCGGCGCCGTCTTGCATGATTCTTCCATCTTACTTTCCACTCACCTCCATGGATACCTCCGCGGTTTGAGATACGCTAGCCCCGTCCCCAACTTCTGGGAGAAGCAAAGCAAGCGGCCCCAAAGGGGTTGGCTGTTGAGGAGAGGGGGTGAACTCCGTGCCGAAGAAGGAGATTCTTGACAAGCTCTCGATCTACATTCCTCAGAAGAAGATGAGCGACCGGCCCGTTGAGCGGCTGATGAAACTGGGCGAAAAGCAGGATCGCTCCATCAACTACCTCGTCGTCGACGCCATCCTTCAGTACCTCGAGCGCGAGGAGAACAAGAGCTAACGCGCTCGCCCCCAATAATGTCGGCTCGGAGAACGGGACGGAAGAGGTCACCCCCTTCCGTCCTTTCGTTTGCACCGGCCGATCTACAGCAGCCTCCGGATTGCGGCGAGATCGACGTGCTTTGTCACGAGATCGCGCAGCCGCTCTACCTTCTTCGTTTCGTCCGGCGTGATGAGCGGCTCGATCTTTTCCACCTGCATCGCCACGGCGTAGGTATCCCCCGGAACGAGAAGGAGCGGGATCTTTTTCTCCGACGCTCTCGAGGTCACGTTCGACGGCGGCAGGATGTTGTTCGTCAGGACGATGGCTGACGTGCCCCCGGCTTCAATCGCCGCGAGGATCATGTCGCTGCGATCCCCGCTCGTGATCACCATCTTGTCAGGCGCCTTGATCGTCGCCCCGCTCATCGCCGCAGCGACCGACATCGCGCCCACCGTGACCTTGCGGACCACGCGCTGGAGCCCATCCTCCCCGGCGACCACGCGCGCGAAGAGCCGCTCCGCAACCGTCGCCACGGTCATCGTTGTTAGCTCCTTGTCGTAGGGAATGACGCCAAACACATTCACCCCGAGCCGCTCGATCTCGGGAAGCTGAACCTCTCGAAAATCGTCGGCGTGGAGAACCTTGTTCACGATGACGCCCGCGACCGTCGCTTCGTCGGACCCGACGAAGCGTTCGATGAAGGCAAGATCGTCGGCGATGTCGTCCTCGCTTCCTCCCGCCACGATCAGGACGGGGAACCCCGTCTCCTGGGAGATCGTCAGCGGATCCAGGTACACCGAAGCCCCGTGAGACAGGTTCTTCCCACACTCGATGAGCACCGTGTCACGGTCCACGCTGAGCGACTCCATCACCCGTCGCAGCTCTTTCGCCATCGAAGAGCGGTCGTACATGAAGCGAAGCTTGGAGTGATCGAAGCCAATGCTCATGGTCTCCGGTTCCTCTCCCAGCTGGAGCAGCCGCGAGAACAGCGCGGCATCGTAGTCCCAGAGACGCTTCTTGCGGTAGAGAAACCGATCGCCCAGCGGCTTGATGTAGCCGAAACGCCGATCGATGGCGTTCGCCAGGCCGACCAGCACGCTCGTCTTCCCAGCACCCTCACGCGTCGACGCTACGATCAGCGACTTCACGCTACGTCACCCCCCTGATTCTCAAACAGGATCCGTACGTCCACCGCGACAACTCCCTTACCGTA
Source organism: Thermotogota bacterium (assembly GCA_039679545.1). Taxonomy (GTDB): domain Bacteria; phylum Bipolaricaulota; class Bipolaricaulia; order UBA7950; family UBA9294; genus JAPLGD01. Next base: position 9,004 of record JBDKUT010000091.1, on the reverse strand, counting down.
ATCGTAGACGACAAGCGGGTTCACTTCGATATCGGTGATCTCTCTGCACTGCGCCGCCAGTTGTCCCAGTCGCACGACCACATCCGCAGCGGCTGCGACGTCCTTGCGGCTCTCCCCGCGTACGCCGAGCAAGAGAGGATACGAGCGGATGCTGCCGATCATGATCCGCGCCGTCGTTGGCTCGACCGGCGCCGCGCGGAACGCGACGTCCTTCATGACTTCGACGTAGATCCCTCCGAGGCCGAACATCACCACCGGGCCGAACGAGGAATCTTGTCTCGCGCCGATGATCGTCTCCACCCCCGCGGTCACCATTTCGACGACCTCGATCCCCTCGATCACGGCGTCGGGCTTGTGCGCGAGGCAGCTCTGGAGGATCGCCTGGTAAGCGTCAATGACTTCTTTCGGCGTCTCGAGGTCGAGGGCAACGCCGCCGGCGTCGCTCTTGTGGACGATGTCCTTCGACACGACCTTCATAACGACCGGGTATCCGATCTCCCTGGCCGCGCGGACGGCCTCGTCCAAGTTCCGCGCGAGGATCGACCGCGGCATTCGGAGTCCGAGAATCTTGGCTACCGCCGCCGCCTCGTGGGCGAGGAGGAAGCCTCGTCCGTCTTCGCCCGCCTTGCGAAGGACGGTGCGGATCCCGGCCACGTCGATTTCGGAAGGCGGCGACTCGTTCTCCGCAACCTCGCTCTGGCGCCTCCACGAGCGGTAGAGCGCGCCGAGGACGGACACCGCCTCGTAGACGTCTCCGAACACCGGGATCCCCTCGAGGCGCAGCTCGCGCAGGATCTTCTCGATCCGCTCGCCGCCGAACAGCGAGAACACGATCGGCTTGCGCCCCCGGTACCGCTGGTACACGGTGCGAAGAAGCGACGCAAACTGCTCGGTGTCGAAGAGCGCCGTCTCACAGTACAGGGCGATCGCGGCCTGCATGTCGTCTCGCTCCAGGACCGCCTCAAGCGAGCGGGCGTAGTCCTCGGCCGTCGCCTGGCCGGTCAAATCGATCGGGTTCTTCGACGATCCGAAGTCCGGCATGACGTCGGCGAAGGTTCTCTTAAGGATTGCCTGATCGTCAAACAGCTGCACGCCGTACTTCTCGCAAGCATCGGTCGCGAGCACGCCAATTCCCCCACCGTTTGTGACGATGACCGCCTCTTCGCCTGTGGGAAGCGGGGCGTCGGACAGGAATCGAACCCAGTTGAAGGCCTCCTGTACGCTCTCCGCGCGTAGAACGCCGCACTGCCGCATGATGTCGTCAAACACGGCGTCCGCTCCGGCAAGGGACCCCGTGTGCGACGCCGCCGCCATCGCGCCCCGCTTGGATCGCCCTGACTTGATGGCGACGATGTGCTTGCGCGTCGTGATCCGCTTCAAGGTTCGGACGAGCCTCTCGCCACCCTTGACCCCTTCGATGTACATGAGGACGACCCTCGTCGCGTCGTCCTCCGCCAGGTACTCGAGCAGGTCGGACTCGTCGATGTCGGACTTGTTTCCCACGGAGATCAGGGCAGACAGGCCAAGCGACTCCGCCGCGGTCTTCCCGATCATGGCGATCCCCAACGCGCCGCTTTGCGTGACGATGGCCACGTGTCCAGGGAGGATCCCCCCCGGCCCGAACGTCGCGTCCAACCGACTCGACGCCGAGTAGATCCCGAAGATGTTCGGCCCGAGAACGCGCATTCCGTGCCCCCGCGCGTACTCGACGATCTTCCTCTCTAGGTCGAGGTTTCCCACCTCGGAGAACCCCGATGTGATGATGACCAAGTGTCCGACACCTTGGTCGGCGCACTCCGGAAGCGTGGAGTACACGCAATCGGCGGGAACGCACAGCACGGCGACATCAACCGGACCCGGAATCGCCCCAAGAGACGAGTACACCGTCCGGCCGAGAATCTCACCCCCCTTCGGATTGATCGGGTAGATGGCCCCCGCATATCCGGACTTCACCATGTTCTCGACGACGCGATACCCGATCTTCGCCGGGTTCGTCGATGCGCCGACGACCGCGACGCCGCGCGGGCGGAACAGGCGGTCCATGCTGGCACCGCGCTCCGACTCACCCGAACAGCATCCTGAGCTCATACACGCCAGCCCCCCGTTTCTTTTCAATCGAGAACCCCGCTTGTTCGAACAAGTGCATCATCGCCCGGTTGTCGACCAGGACCTCCGCGCTGAATCCCAGCAATCCTTCCCTCTTCGCCAAGAGCGTCAGGTAGCGGAGAACCTCTGATCCGATGCCGCGATTCTGGACCTCATCCCCGACGACGAGCGCGACCTCGGCCGTGTGGGTGTCCGGGTCCATCCCGTACTGCCCCACACCGACGACGACCTCCCGCTCCCCCTCTTCGATCACGGCCAGGATCACCATCTCCGCCGTGTAGTCGATCACCACAAACTCCTGCAGGCGCTCGTGGGGCATGTCTTTGCGCGAGGAGATGAACCGTTGGTACACCGACTGGTCTGACAAGGAGTAGAAGAAGTCCTTGAGCAGCGGCTCATCGCTGATTCGCACCGGTCGCAGGAGGATCTCCTGACCGGTCTTCGTCGTACGATAGGTCTCGAGGTGCTCCGGGTACTCGCCGCGCTTGCCCGGGACGTAGGCCTGGTCGCTGTAGATCAGCTTCCGCGCCTTGGCCTCGCGCAGGAGCCACGGGCGGAACTTCGGATGGGCGACGCGGATCAGCTCCATCGCTCGCTCGCGCATGTTGCGCCCATGCAGATACGCAATCCCGTACTCCGTGACCACGTAGTGCACGTCGCCGCGCGTCAGCGTGACGCCTGCGCCCTCGCTGAGCACCGAAACGATGCGCGACACTTCGCCTTTTTTCGCGGTCGATTCGAGGACGAGGATCGACTTTCCGTCCGGGGCAAGCACCGCGCCCCGCATGAAGTCGGCTTGTCCTCCGATCCCGCTGTAGAACTCCGTTCCAAGCGACTCGGCCGTCGCCTGTCCGGTCAGGTCGATCTGCAACGCGGAGTTGATCGCCGTCATCTTGCGGATCTGCGAGATCACCGCCGGGTTGTTCGTGTAGTCAACGGGACGAAACGACACCGCCGGGTTGTCGGCAAGGAACTCGTAGGTCGCCGCAGAACCCATCGAAAAGGCGGCCACGGTCTTGTTGCGGTCGATCGGTTTGTGCGTGTTGTCGACAATGCCCGCCCGCATCAGGCCGGCAATCCCGTCGCTCAAGAGCTCGGTGTGGACCCCGAGGTGTTTCTTCCCCGACAGGTGGGACACGATCGCGTCGGGGATTTTCCCGTATCCGACCTGGATCGTCGCCCCATCTTCCACAAGCCTCGCCACGTACTTTCCGATCCGATCGGCCGTCTCGTCCGAGCCGCCCATTCCGTATTCGAGCAGCGGCTCGTCGTGAACGAGGATGCAGTCGATGTCCTCGACGTGAAGGAAGCTGTCTCCGTGGGTGCGCGGCATGTGCCGATTTATCTGACAGATCACGACGCGGGCGCAGTCCACGGCCGCGCGGACGATGTCGACGCTTATCCCAAGACTCACGTAACCGTGCTCGTCGGGGAGTGACGTCTGGACCAGCGCTACGTCGATCGGGACGACTCCCCGGTAAAAGAGCTCCGGCACGCGTGAGAGGGAGATCGCCGTGTAGTCCGCGGCGCCCTGATTCACGGCATCCCGTGTCGGGGCGCTGATGAAGAAGGAGTCGAGGCGGAAGTTGCGCTTGACCTCCTCGCGCAGGTAGGGGACAAGTCCCAGGGTCCAAATGTGGATGACTTCGGCGTCGAAGAACGCCTTCGGATTCGTCTCCGTGTACTCGACGAGCGCGTCCAGCAGGTACTGGGGTTGGCCACACCCCGTTCCGATGAAGATCCGATCGCCACGGTGGATGTGCGCAAACGCCCGCTCCGGCGCGACGAACTTCTCAGGGTACGCTGCTCGCAACCGTTCGACGCTTTCCTCAGCCCCGCCCATCATCCGATCCGCCATCACCAGGTCGGGCACAGGATCCCGATCGATTCGCAGCTCCCGTCTCTGAGATGCCCCGGGCGCACGGCACGCCGGAGGCCAACGTCCCATTCTCCAGAACTCGCGCCGGAATCGCAAGCAAGACCACTCCAGAAAACGGACGCGCGGCGGAAGTCGACCCCCTGTCAACCCGGTCCTCGTGGTGACGAGTCGCGTTCACGGAACCCCACTCATCACGCGTCGAGCTTCCGCCGCGCCTGCAAGGAGGTGCTGCGTGGGCGATGCGGATTCCCGCGTCGGGCACCACCCGGAGCCGACTCCGATAAGCGTAATCCACATCACCTAACGACTACCTTCGCAGGTCAGGGCACGCCGACCGAGCCCACATGGCTGATCCGGAAGGGACATCCGTTCCACTTATACGAGCGACGTCTATCCCGATGCCGCGCCCGATCCCGCAAGTCGACCCGTCACGAATGCCCACAGGAAGTTGTGTCCGCCAATTGGTCCGAACGCGTCGAGCACCTCACCCGAGAAGAAAACCGTGGGAACGAGACGACTCCCAAGCGTGCTCGGGAACACCTCGCCAAGCGGAACTCCGCCCCCCGTGACCTCGGCCTCGCCGAAGCCACCCGCCCGCCGGATAGGAAGTTCGTAGTTCGAAAGCGCCTTGAGAATCCGTGCTCGGTCGTCTCGGCGGAGCGTCGATTTCTCGGCGTCGCGCAGGTCGAGTTCATCGAGGAGGACGTCCCCCAGGCGCCCGGGAAGGGCTTCACTCAACGCCGTACGAACCGTTCCTGGACCCGGGACGAGGATACTCTCCCAGTCCGAAGCGCTGCGATCCAGCCACGAGACGCGCAACGCCGGCCTTGCCGGCCTGGCTGCTGCCCCTGGCGCCGCGTTGGCGCGTCCCCAACGTGCGATGGCATGGGCCGCGTTCAGCACCACCGGACCGCTGTAGCCGCGGTGGGTGAACAGGAAGTCCCCGGCCGACGACGTCCGTTGCTTGCCGTCTCCTGTCAAAAGCCGCACGGGCAGGGACAGCCCCGCCAGGCCGTGGTGAGCCGGCGTTCCGCCGTAGAGCGGCACAAGCGCCGGGTACGGTGGAATGAGGCCGTGGCCGAGACGCTGTGCGATTTCGAACCCAAACCCGGTGCTCCCCGTCTGCGGGTACGACATCCCGCCGGTGGCTACGACGACGTGAGACGCAACGATCCCTGGTCCTGACTCCACGACGACGCGCCGCCGTTCGTCGGGCAGCACATCGACGACGCGACACTTGCCGCGAACCTTGACCCCCGTCCGTCGGATCGCCTTGATGAAAGCGTCCCGCACGTCCGCGCCGCCTCCGCTTCCCGCCGGGAAAACCTTCCCCGTCCTCTTCTGCTCGATCAAGCGCAGTCCGATCGGTCCCTCAAGGAACCCCCGCACCTCCTCCAACGGCCAGGACAGGAGGATCTTCCGAAGCGAATGGGGGGATGAGTCCGTGACGTACGCCTCCGGCTCGACGGAGAGAGGGAGCACGTTGCACCGCCCGCCGCCCGAGAGAAGGATCTTCTCCCCCGGAGACGGCCGGGAGTCAACAAGGAGAACGTCCGCGCCGGCCTTCGCCGCGAAGTACGCGGCCGTCATCCCCGACGGCCCACCCCCGACTACGACGACGTCATACCCGGTCTTCTTCGTCACGCCAGGAGCATACCCGAGCGGCCTCCCGCCCACGAGTTTCACGCCTCCGGGCACGGGCGCGCTATGTCCCCACACGCGGACGCAGCGTGCCCATCCAGCGGGACCTCGTATAATCCGTCTGTCATGAGCGTCAAAGGAATCGATTTGGACCGGCTTCGGTCTCGCCCCACTCTCACCGGCATCCCCAACGCGGTACGATTCCCCGACTACACCGGCCTGTCGATCACCGCGGTCCCCGATCTTGCGCGCTCGGCGCTCGGTCTGTCGACCGCGCCCGGTGCCCTTGTCGAGACCGTTGCGCCGGAGGCGTTCGACCGGGTTCTCCTCGTGATCGTCGACGGGTTGGGATTCCACCGCACGGCCCGTTTTCTCGACGGCGCCCGTGATTCCGCCCTCGCCCGAATCGCGAAGACCGGCTCTCTGCGACCAATTACGACCGTCTTCCCCACGACCACCGTCGCGGCACTGTCTACGTACAGCACGGGACTCGCGCCCGTGCAGCACGGACTCATCGGATACCGCCTCTACCTGCGGGAAACATCGGCCGTCACCAACATGATCCAGCTGTCCGTCGTCGGCGGAGACGACGCTCCGGCCGCAGCGGCGGGGCTGAATGTGGACGCGCTCCTCCCGTGCCCCACGGTGTACGAGTGCCTGGGAGGCGAGGGCGTCACAACCCACACGCTCCTCCCGCGCTACATCGCGGGGAGCGGGTTGTCCCGCATCCTGTACCGCGGCGCGACCCACATCCACTCCGTCGTGAGCCGCGCCGACATGCTGACGTTCGCCCGCCACATCTTGGAACGCGCGGCGCGGCGCACGCTGGTCACCCTGTACTGGCCGGAACTCGACTCCGTCGCTCACACGCGCGGACCCGACTCCGATGCCTACGAAGCGGAACTCCAGTCGTTCGACGACGCCCTGCGGTGCGAACTGCTCGGACGAGTGGACCGTACGCTCTTGATCCTATCTTCCGACCACGGATTCGTGACCATGGAACCCGAGGACTACCGGCCCCTGTCCAGCCTACCGGGGCTTCAAGAACGCCTCCTTCTTCGGCCGGTCGGCGAGCCGAGGGCCAGCTACTTGTTCTTCCGCCAGGGAAGCGGAGCCCCCTGGGCGCTTCCCGCCGCGCTGGACGACGGCCTGGTCGCCCTCGACGCCCGCGCCGCCGTCGATGCGGGACTTCTGGGGCCCGGCGTGCCTCACGCGGAGATCCTGCCGAGAATTGGAGACGTGCTGGTCGTCTCCACGGGAAAGGCCGGCCTCTACCACCCGTACCCGGACTCCCCCTTCTTGCGCGGCATGCACGGCGGGTTGACGGAAGACGAGTTGTACGTGCCACTCTTCGTTTCACCCCTCCAGTGAAAGGAGCCCGAAATGGTCTTGATCGACAACAAGAACCACGTCAAGCCGCGCCTCTTCGATGACGGCGCCACGGTGCGCGGCGCGGAGAAACGCGTCCTCATCGGATCCGCGGCCGGCGCCCCCAACTTCGTCATGCGGCACTTCACGGTCGCCAAAGGCGGGTACAGCCCGAATCACTCGCATGCGTGGGAGCACGAGGTGTACATCCTCGCGGGTCGCGGCACCGTGCGTTTCTCTGGGGGAAGCCGCCCCGTGGGGCCGGGCGACTTCGTCTACGTCCCCCCGATGGACGACCACCAGTTCGTCAACGCGGGCGACACGCCGCTGGAGTTCATCTGCGTCGTGCCCACGCAGGGGGACAACGAGTAGGACGCGATGAAGTCCGTCGTGGTGTGCCTCAGCGGCGGAGTCGACAGCGCCGTCACCGCGCATCTTCTGAAGCAACAAGGCTACGAGGTCGCTGGACTGACGTTCTGGCTCTGGTCGTTCTCCCGTGCCCCGCAAGGGGAGAGGATGTCCCCCTGTTGCTCGCTCGACGCCGCCGCCCAGGCGGCCCGCGACCTCGGCATTCCCCACGAGGTCGTCGACTGGAGCGACGCGTTCGAACGGGTCGTTCTTGCGGAGTACGTCGAGGGCCACCGCCGAGGCGAGACGCCGAATCCGTGCGGCCGCTGCAATCGCAGCTTCCGTTTCGAGGCGGCTCTCGGCTACGCCCGAGAGAAGGGATTCGACTACGTCGCCACCGGACACCACGTTCGCCTCCGGCGCGAGCCCGACGGCCGCTTCGCGCTCTACCGAGGCCACGACCCTCGCAAAGACCAGACGTACTTCCTCTATGGATTGACCCAGGAGAAGCTCTCCCACCTTCTCTTCCCCGTCGGGGAGTTCGACAAGTCGGACGTCTTCACGATCGCGCGCCGCGAACGCCTGTCGGCCGCCGAGCGGCCGGAGAGCCAAGACCTGTGCTTCGCCGTCGACGGCTCTACGTCATACCTCTTCGACCTCGAGGACTTCCGCCCTGGTGACGTCATCGATGGCGAGGGCCGTGTCCTCGGACGGCACGACGGCTTGATTCACTACACGGTCGGGCAGAGACGAGGACTCGGGATCCCCTCCAACCGGCCGCTCTTCGTGCTCGACCTCGACGTCCGACGCAACGCGCTCATCGTGGGACCGGAGGAGGACCTGTACGCCTCGTCTCTCGACGCCGACCAGGCGAACTACCTCGGTGATCCGCCGTCTCCTGACGCCAAGATCGAGGCGAAGATCCGGTACCGGTCACCCACGTTCGACGCCACGTTCTCCCCGCGAGGGTCCGACGCCTTTGCCCTCGATTTTGCTCCTCCTCAGCGGGCCGTGACCCCGGGACAGCTCGCCGTCCTCTACGAAGGCGACCGCCTCCTCGGCGGCGGAACCATTCGTTCACGACGTGCCGACCAGGAGCGGGTCCCTCTATAATCAGCTCCGGAGGGGTGGGTGAGCGGTCGAAGCCACCGGTCTTGAAAACCGGCAGGCCTTCGGGTCTCGCGGGTTCGAATCCCGCCCCCTCCGCCAGGGGCGACTCGCAGTCCTACGGCGAGTCGCTCGGGAGTTCCGTCGCCTTTTCGTAGAACTCCTGGCCGGGACCGCCAGCGGCGAGTCGCTCAGGAGTTCCGTCGTCTTTCGTGGAACTCCTGGGCGAGACCGACGGCGACGAGTCGCTCGGGAGTCCCCGCTCGAGTCACAGAGCTCACAGACGTCGGCGGCGGACGACCACTTCCCCGGCTTGGGAGCGGGACTCCTGGCTGCGACCAAGCGGCAGGTTTGCCCGCGTTTCCGCGAGGCAGTAGAATCGCCGCGTTGGAGAGGTAGTCAAGCGGTCCAAGACAACGGTTTGCTAAACCGTCGAGGGGTTCACGCTCCTCCGCGGGTTCGAATCCCGCCCTCTCCGCCCGCAGAAAACAGGAGTTCGCGTAGCGAACTCCCGAGCAATGCAGGAGAACGAGTTTGGCCGAGCCAAACTCGCTA
>JBDKUT010000090.1:0-43540 GCA_039679545.1 Thermotogota bacterium | reverse complement strand
TCCTCCGTCCGCGGTCGATCCTTCGGAGAGCCCCGGGATGTCGACGATTTCAACGCTGGCGCGGACGACCTTCCCTGTTCGATAAAGGTTGACGAGCCGGTCAACGCGTGGGTCCGGCACCGCGACGGTCGCGCGATGGGATTCCGCGGCGTCGAAGATTGACGTTCCGGCCGACGTCACGGCGTTGAAAATCGTCGTCTTCCCGCACCCGGGAACGCCGACGAGACCACAACGCAGAGGCATGACTCCAAGACTCCTTCTCGTTTGAGGTTGAGAAACGCAAGGATCCGACAAACCGATTCTAGCGACAGCTTCCCGTGAACTCCAGGTCCCGTCTACACCGAGCGCGGGACGAGGTACAGGAGAATGGCGACGTAGTGGCAGGCACTCCCCCCGAGCACGAACAGGTGCCAGATCGCGTGGCTGTACGGTAGACGCTTCCAGGCGTAGAAGCCGACTCCGGCGGTGTACAAAAGCCCTCCCGCGGCGACGTAGGCGATCGCCTCGTGGGGAACCCGAAGCCACGCCTCACGAGCGGCCACCACGATCATCCACCCCATCGCGACGTACAGGACGACCGACGACCGTCGCAAGCGCCCCATGAAGACGCTCTTGAAGACGATCCCCGCCGTTGCGAGCGTCCAAATCGCAATGAGGAGGGTCAGCCCCCATCGACCCCACAGCGAGAGAAGGAGGAAGGGCGTGTACGTTCCCGCGATCAGGAGGTAGATGGAGCAATGGTCGAAGACCCGGAACACTCTTCGCGCCCGCGGAGGACGGAGCGCGTGGTAGAGGGTCGACGACAGGTGCAGCAGGAAGAGGCTTGCCCCGTACACCGACAGAGCGACGAGGTGGCGAACCGATCCACTGGGGACAGTCAAGTAGATCAGAAGTGCCGTTCCAAAGAGGCTGAGCAATGCGCCCACGCCGTGGGTCACGCTGTTGGCGATCTGCTCCCCGGTTGTATACTCCGGGAGTTCATGACGCGGCGAGATCTTGTCGTTCATTGCCAGGATCGTACCCGCACCGCCCGGCAGCGTCTTCCCCGACGCGCGGGCGCTCAAGAGCCCAGGCTTCGCTCGTACAGGATGGCGTTGCCCCGCTTCCCGGACGGTGTCAGGACGCCCATCTCTCGAAGAACGTAGGCAATCTTCTGCGCCATCCATCGAGGCTGTCTGATGGATCGGGCGAGGTCGGCCGTAGTGAAAGGCTCCCGCAGATCGGTGGGGATCACCGCCAGGTAGTCGGCCGGATGGTGGAACGACAAGCAGTCGACCACCTCGACCAAGTGGCGTTCCTCGCGTACCGAGCCCCGCCGTCTGCGACGTGTTGTGTTCCCCCGACGCAACTCTGTTTCGCGGATCAGCAAGGCATCGATGGACAAGTTCGTGTCGCCGAGCAGGTTGCGCAGGAACACGAACTCCCGGAATGCATCGACGGCACCGCCGTGTTGTGGGGACTTGCGAGTTCGTCGTACGGCGTTCGATTCGTCGAGGTGCACGATGGTTCGCTCCGCGGGAATCGGAAGAACGAGGCGGACTTGGCGCCGCTTCAGCAGTGTCCGCAACTTGCGCTCGAGCCCGGACGCCGACCCTGTCTGGATTTCGATCACAATGTTTCCGCGCAGGATGTCGGCGACAAACCCATCGACGGGGACCTCGAACTGGTCTCCATCCTCAGCGAGCCACTCCTTAAGGGCCGCGTGGAGCGGTTTTTCGTTGAGTGTGCCGATGCGCGGGCCGGCAGGACGGTCTTCCTTGCCGCGACTCCGTGCGTTCTCATTCACGAGACGGCCTCTTCCCACTACCGCAGCATGAGCCATGTGCCGACGAGGAGCACGCCCATCCCCGCCGCTCGAGACGCATCCAACGGTCGCGGTCCTGCGCCCAGCCAGCCGAAGTGGTCGAGCACGGCGCCGAGCACGAGCTGAGCCGCGATGGTCAGCGTTAGGGTTGCGGCCAAGCCGAGGCGGGGCACGGTGTAGCTCACGGCGGCGACGATTCCGACCCCAAGGAAGCCGGCGCACAGCGCGTACCACGGGACGGAGCGCCACGCCGCGAGACCCCCTCCCCGTGCTCCGAGAATGAAGAACGCGGCCAGCAACAGCCCCCCGGCGTGAACGACGAACACACTTCCCATCACCCCGACGCGCTCTCCCAAGGTTCCCGAGAAGAGCGATTGCAGACAGATGGCGGCTCCTCCGGCCAACGCGGCAACAACGGCAGGAAAGCTGGCGACCAAGAGGCCTCCTTTGGGCTCGCGACGTAGCGTCAACGCGGTTACGACTCCGCTTCTCGTTCGCGCTCGATCCGGTCAATCAGATGGTAGACGAACCCGCACTGGCCGGGAAACAAGAGCAGGAAAGCGAGGGCGCGATCGCGGTCGACGGCGGGAACGTGCGGCGTCCCGTCGCGATTGCGCGAGAGGAGGATCACCGTCTCCAAACCGCCGAGCTGCGGGTCGATGTCGCGGGCGACGTCGGCCGGGAGCTCGAGCCGAGCGAGAGCTCTTCGCAGCGCCTCGATGGAGGGGGCCGTGGCTTGTTCCGCGTCGTGCTTGGATCCCTTGGAAAGCGCAATGGCGAGGGCGGCTCGCACATCGTCGGCGGCGCGCGCCAGGAGGAGGACCACGACACGATAGAGCCCATGGCTGTACGCAAGTTGGGCATCCCGCCCGCTTTCGACGACGACGGGCGACGCACGGCGTCCCGATTCCTCGGTGATTTTGGCGACGTACGCGTCCGGGTCGTGCGCAAGGGCCGCCCCCTCTTCAAGACTCTGCGCGCCGTACTCCGTAACGTGGACGAACGGCAGATGAAGATTGAGCGAGTTTTTTCCGGGCGCGAGCACCCCCTGAACGAGGAGATCCCACACGACCTCATGAACCCGCACGGCGGCGGCGCGCGCGTAGCCGTCCACGCGCTGCCGAATCTCGGTCTCAATGGCGTGAAGGTGCGTCTGGGGAGTCCTGCGCAGGATCTCGAAGATCACCGGCCGTAGAGCGGCTTTGTTCATCGATCCTCCCGTTCGTCGTTGTGCGGAACGTGAGAGGATAGCGTCCTGACGAACAGCTCCACAAGCCATCCAGTTGTCGAGCCTTTTCACAGGACGTATCGTTCCCTGCGGTGACGACATGGCGAGATTTGTGAGGCAGACTCGGCGAACGGCGGGTCAGGATCCGGGGGCGCTCGTACACGTTGGGGACGCCCGTCAGGAGGCGACGCGCCTGACGCTCTTCCGATATAACGCGGCGTCGGTCGAGGAAACTCACCCGGACCTTGCATGTGCCCTTCCTCGAGACACGGAGTCCGGGGTGCTGTGGCTGAACGTCGACGGGGTGCATGACGCCGCGATCATCGAGCAGGTCGGGCGGATGGGCGACATCCATCCGCTCCTCCTCGAGGACATCATGCACACGCTGCAGCGCCCGAAACTTGAGGACTACGACTCACTGCTGTTCGCATCCCTCCGGATGCTGCAGTACCACGAGGAGCGGCGGGAGATCGAGGACGAGCAGGTGAGCCTCGTGCTCGGCCCCTCGTGGGTTGTCTCGTTCCAGGAGAATCCCGGGGACGTGTTCGATCCGGTTCGAGAGCGCATCCGCGACGGGCGAGGGAGGATCCGTCGCGCCGGGGCCGACTTCCTCTTCTACTCCTTGGTCGATTCCATCGTCGACAACTACTTCGTTGTGCTCGAGCACATCGGGGATTGGGTCGAGGAGGTGTATGAGCGGGTGACTTGCTCGCCTTCACAATCGGACGTCGACGAGATCCGTCTTCTCCAGCGGGAGCTTTTGTACATGCGCAAGTCGATCTGGCCCCTCCGCGAGGTCCTAAGCCGACTTCAACACGGCGACTCCCGCCTTCTCGCTCCGGAGACGCTTCCGTACCTTCGCGACGCCTACGATCACACGGTGCAGATCATCGACACCGTCGAGACGTTCCGCGAGATGCTGAGCAGCGTCATGGACGTGTACCTGTCGAGCCTGAGCAACCGAATGAACCAGGTGATGAAGATGCTGACGATCATCACCACCATCTTCATGCCGCTCTCGTTCGTAGCGGGGCTCTACGGAATGAACTTCACCTGGATGCCGGGGCTGGCTACGCGGTACGGCTACTTCGGGGTTCTGGGAATCATGGTCCTGATGGCTCTCGGCATGCTCTATTACTTTCGTCGTCGTCGTTGGTTGTAGATCGTGAAAAGGAGAAGGGTGGACAGCCTCCTTCGAGGCTTCCCACCCTTCTCCTCCTGAGCGTTGCCTGTCGCACGTGCTGAGGACGACGGAACGCTGCTAGATGTAGTCGTCCTCCTCTTCTTCCTCGTCGAGGTCTTCTTCTTCGTCGAGGTCGTCATCTTCCTCGATCCACTCGAGGCGAATCGGATCCTCGTCGATGACCTCGAGCAATGCCTCGCACTCCTCGCACCGCAAGCGATTGAAAAGGCAGAGCTCGTCCTTGTCCACCTCGAACGCCGCGTCGCACACAGGACAAACGACCTTGCTCATGTTTCCTCCATGGTCCGCCAGTCCCGACGGTGAAGAACTTTGCCCACCGGGAACCGGTCTTCTCCGACGCCGACAACTCTCGCCAACCCGACCCGAAGAGCGGCGATCACCTCCGACCGAACGCCATGCCGCGCCGATCAGGCAACCTCGGAGTGAGCAGGCCGCTCCATCTTGCAGATCCTGGCGTTCATTCCGAGCAGCCGTCCTCCGCCATCTCTTCTCCTCACGGCACGGGCCGGTGGGTCGCTGGGGGCTCGTGAAGTGAAGAGCCAATCTGTGATAGAGGCTCGCAGGATATCTGCTCCACTTGGGGGGAGTCAAGAGAGTCGCGTGGGCCTTATGTCCCATCAAGCATCTTGGACGCCTGATCGCATGATGGAGCGGACGTGCGGTCCAGCGAATCTCCGACGTTCTTACGAACGCTATACCGTTCTACGATTCTGCGCCGCGGCCGGGCAAATTCATCGTGTCGATGGCTAGAGCGGCAAGGAGGTGGACTGCCAACCCCAGTGCCCGCTCATCGAAATCGAAAGTTGGGGTGTGCCCGCCGAGAACGGCCGAGCGGTCGAGAGCGTCTCGGCGCACGCCGTGAAGATCGGCGCCGACGCCGATGTTCGTTGCGAGACCGCCGTGCGACTGAACGCGCCGCATCATCTCCGTGAAATCCTCGCTTCCGCCCATCCGATCCACGCTCTGGAAGGTGAAGCCGCCCAGCCGTGCACCGATCGTCTTCACCCGTTCGGCCAGTGCGGCGTCGCAGCTTGCGGTTCCCGCTTCGCCCATTGGACGTACCGTCGTGCCGCAGTTGTACATGGACGCCGCGGACTCGACCACGCGCATCGCACGTTCGTACATCGAATCGCACAAGGGCGACGTCTCTCCGCGGACCTCCGCCACGAGGACGGCGCGACTCGGGACGATGTTCCGCCCGGTTCCTCCCTCGAGGCGTCCGACGTTGACTCGCGTGAACCCGGACCGATGTCGGGGCAGCGCATGCAGCCCGATCGTTGCCGTGGCCGCGGCGAGCAGCGCGTTGCGCCCCTCTTCGGGCGACCCACCGGCATGCGCCGCCGCTCCCTCGAACGTGACGTCGAACTTGCGGGTCGCCGCATAGCCGTTCATGGACGGGGCCATCTCTCCCAAATCCCATCCGGTGAACAGGTGATGTCCGATCAGGACGTCGACGTCGTTGAGGTGTCCGGCCTCGACGATCGACCGTGCGCCGCGCACTCCCTCTTCCGCTGGCTGGAAGATAAGCCTTACGGATCCCTGGAATGCCCCGCGAAGCCTCGCGAGGACCTCGGCAACTCCCAGCCCTACGGCAGCGTGGCCGTCGTGTCCGCACGCGTGGCACGTCCCGACGTTCACGGACGCGAACCCCTCCCGAGTCGGGCGGTGGATCGGCGCATCGCTCTCAACGAGGTCGAGGGCGTCGATGTCGAATCGCAAGGCCACCATGGGTCCGGTTCCGGCGTGGAACGACGCGACAACCCCCGTGAACCCGCCGCGAGCGGCCTCGATGTACTCGGGGTCGCCTCCCTGATCGATGGCTCGGAGACGGTGCATCTCGAGAACCGAGTCCGGCGGAACACCCATTCGGGCGTCGGCCGCGCAGACGCTTCGCCCGGTGAGGACCTCAAAACCGAGCCTATCTAAGCGCCGTGCGATCAGCGACGAGGTTCGGAATTCCGTCCATCCCGACTCGGCGTACCGATGAAAGTCGCGGCGGTCTGCGATCAACTGATCGGCGAGCGCGGCCTGTTCGATGGCTTGGACAAGGGCGCGGTCCACAGTCCTCTCACGTGGCAATCAGGAACTGCCCGCTTTCGTAGATCAGCTTGTCGTCCACGTAGATCCGCCCGCCCTGCATCAGATCGCAAACCATATCCCAGTGGATCGCCGACTCGTTTCGGCTCCCGGTTTCGGGCATTCCGGCTCCGAGGGCCATGTGGAAGCTCCCGTTGATCTTCTCGTCGAAAAGGGTGTTCCCCGTCGCTCGGGTGATCCCCCGGTTCGTGCCCACGGCGAACTCCCCAACGGAGCGGGCGCCTGCGTCGACATCGAGCGTCTTCTGGAGGAACTCGTCTCCCGTGTCCGCCTTGGCCTGGGTGACCTTTCCCTTCTTGAACCAGAGCTCGACACCGGTGAGCTTGCGTCCCTGGAAGACCGTTGGGTACGAGAATCGAACGTGCCCCTCGACGCTGTCCTCCACGGGGCCCGTGAAGATCTCTCCGTCCGGCATGTTGTTCTTCCCGTCGCAATTCTTGAACGTACGTCCGGCGATCTTCATTCGCAGGTCGACGTTGGGTCCCTCGACACGCAGTTCTTTCTTTCCGTCGAGCCAGTCGACAAGCTTCTGCTGCCACGCCGAGAGCTTCTTCCAGACGGAGACGGGGTCCTGGGGGTCCGGCAGGCAGGCGTTGTAGACGAAGTCCTCGTACTCGTGTACTCCCATCTCGGCGTCCTGCGCGTAAGCGGCCGTTGGGTAGAGCGTGCCGACCCAGCGGAGGTCCTGTGTGGCCATCCGCTGCATGAACGTTCGCGAGAGGTCTTTCGTGGCCTGGTTGGACAGGACCAGCTTCTCCGGCGGCACGTTCGTCAGCGACTTCGTGTTGTCGGAGCTCCAGAACGTGATCATCACGTCGTACGTCTCGTAGATGAGGCGTGTCGGCTCGGGGACGTGGCGCAGCTGCGCGTCCGACGCGTGGCGATAGACGAGTTCGTCTAGGTCCGGTACGGTCATGCGCGTGAACGGATGTCCCCCGGCCCGGAGGACCTCCACAACGACTGCCTTGATGAGAGGAATCGCCGCGGGTCCGCCCTGGATGAACACCTTATCGTCTGGATGAACACCGACCGAGTACTGGACCAAGACCTCGGCAAGCTTGGAGACGCGAGGATCGAACATCAAGAATCCCTCCTTGTGTCGATGTCGGGGCCGTCCCTCCCGATCCGATCACCCTCACGGTATCGGGCCGCGTCCCCTCGAACAAGAGCGAACCTCCGCAAGAGCCAGGTCTCGGGCCGTTCCGACCTGAACGTTCCAAGAAAGCACGGCGACGTGGCGGCGTCCGTCTCCGTACGCGCTCGACGTGAACAGCGTGAGGCATCGATCTCCGAAGAGGTACGTCGGGGCATCCGGTTGGTGCGACCGAACGAGGACGCGAACTCCCAGGTGCCGCGATCGCTCGCGAAATACGTCGGCGCCATACGTCGGACGGCCCGTGAAGCCTGCTCGACCATCAACGCGCACGACATCTCGCCAATCGCCCCAGGTGATGTCCCGCCACGCCGGCGAACCGAGGTCAACGGCGTTGATGCTCTCGAGCGAACGCAGGTCGGGGAGGGCGCCGTGGAGGGCAAGGACGCCCGCGGGATGCCACGCCGCCAGCGGGAGCGAGCGGAGGACCCGCGCGACGGTCGGCTCCTCATCGGACGGGAGACTGTCCCAGAAGTCGGCGGGGGAGAACCTTGCAATGTCCCACGCCTCGTGGTTCCCCATCAGCAGGATCGTTCGCTCGGAGTCCGCAGCCACGGCGGCGAGAATCCGCGCCAGGTTCTCCCTCGACTGTGGGCCTCGGTCCACAACATCTCCGAGGAAGACGATGGCCGCATCGGGCGAGGAGTACCGGGCGAGGACCTCCTCGGTCGCGTCGAGGTCGCCGTGGGTGTCGCCCACGAAGACGGTCTCACGCTTCGGATCCAGCCGAATCAACCTTCGCTGTGCGAGGAGCACAGGCTCCACCGCGCGAAGCGCTGCAAAGAGGTCCAGGGACCCTCCCTTCCCGAGATCCGCGTGAGGGGGAGACTCTACATGTCCGACGTGCAGTGCGGGCACCGCGATGCGCCGAGAGGGATCTGCGTTCGGCAGCGCGGGCACTCCTTCGTCGTCGGGGCCGCCGCTTCGGCCTTCTTCTGCATCCGGTTGTACGCGCGGACGAGGAGGAACATGACGAACGCGACGATGAGGAACGTGATCACCGTGTTGATGAACGCGCCGTAGTAGATCGCCGCGGCGCCCGCCGCGCGCGCGGCGGCCGCAGACTCGTAGGTCTGGCCGGACAGGTTGACGTACAGGTTCGCGAAGTCCACGTTCCCAACCAGTTTGCCGATGAGCGGCATGATCAGATCGTCGACGAACGACTTCGCCATGGTGGCGAACGCCGCGCCCATGACGAAGGCGATGGCCACTTGAACCAAGTTGCCTTTCGTGATGAATTCCCGGAATTCCTTTCGCACCTGAATCACCTCCGTATGTCGCTCCTACCAGGGTAGTCGGAACCGAACGTTCAGGGAAACAGGGCACGCGGGGGACACGGGGGATTGACGACCCGCCTGCACCGTGCTACCCTGCTTCGATCATGGCACAGGAAAGACGTTGTGAGAGGCCGTCTCGTGCGTCGGCGCTTCGTGGCGCCCGCCTCTCCGTTCATCCTGTGCAGCTGACCACGACGACGAAGTAGCCCGCGAGGCCGCCTGAGCGCGGCCGGTCGCGGGCGTGGAGACCGTAGGCCGATGGGCCTTCGGTCTTTCTTTTTTGTACGAGCGAGAAAGGAGGAGAGCATGGACAGACGCGAAGATGGAGCGGCCTTCCCAATCGTCGGGGAGGATCAAGTGTCGGAGTGGATTGATGAGATGGGTGCCGCCTACACGACCGGCGCACGGGTGCTCTGGGTCATCACGGCGGAGACTCGGCCCACGCTTCGCGCCTCGTTCGGAGACTTTGACGACCTTCGCCTGGGCTACGTCCAGCGCGCTGCCGAACTGCTCTGCGACCGGCCAGAGCGCGCCTCCGTCGTCTCGCGAATCCATCGGTTCTTCGACGACGCACGTTCGGGGCTCGAAGGCGAGATGCCTCTCGAATCGTTGCGTGCCGACGTGCTGGCTGACGTCCTCGCGTCGCGGGCGCAAGCCCGTGGGGTCCGCGTGCGCGTGGAAAGACCATCCCTTGGCAAAGAAGGCGTGCATCCGTTACGGGTCGAGGGGAGCGCCATCCGCCTCGTGGCGACCCCGGCGACCGAGCCGGCGAGAGATGGAGTGTGACCCCAGGCCGACGCTCCCTTGAGACAGGGACAGGAGAGACAACGAGACCCGAAGGTTGTCCGCATTACACGAAACCCGTGACCTTTTTCGTATAATGAGCCCATGGCCACGTTGGACGAAGTCGCGCGCTTCCTCGGGCTCTCAAAGCGCGCTGTGCGGTTGAGGGTGGATGCTCTCGGCGAAACCCTTCAGCGATACCTCACGCGGGGAGATCGGAATCGGCTCATCTTCCGCGGCGAAGCCGTGGCCATCCTTCGCCGCCTCGAGGAGCTTCGCCGGGAGGAAGGCCTGCCGATCCAGCAGGCCGCCGATCGTCTACGGGGCGAACTCTGCGACGACGAAGGGACAAGCGGAATCTGCATCGTCTTGCGTCCCGAGGTTGAGTTCGCCCTGGCGCACGAGCTCCTGCAGGAAGTGACTCGCGAGCGTGACCAGTGGCGCGAATACGCGACCGCGCTCCAGTCGGTGCTCCCTACCGAACTCAAGTGGCTGAACTCCGTCGCGCCGGCCACCCCCGGCGACCGGCGGATGAACTAGCCCTTCCTCATCTCGCAATCCGAAACAAGCTACTCGCCCTCGGGATCGGGTGGTGCATTGTCTCGGGACAGGAAGCGAGGAACGATCCGTCCGGGCACTCCAAGCGGCAGCCGATCCCCGGGCTTGGCGCCCGCCCACGATCCTTGAGACCCGACGCCCCTCGGAAGGTTGACCAAGGCGATGGGGGTCCCCGCGGGAAGTGCCTCCGCGTTTCCTTCGATGAGCGCGAGGCCCACCTGGATTCCTCCGAGGCTCACCGAACTTGTTACGCGACCAACGAGTGTCCCATTTCGGTCCAGCATGAGCGCGCCGTCGCGAACCGGCCGCGCTCCTTCATCGATCTGGAAACGGACGACGGATCGCGCCGCTCGGCTCAGGTAGACCTCGCGACACGCGGAGCGACCGATGAAGAAGGTCTTGTGGAGCTTGACGTAGGATCCGAAGCCGGCCTCGTAGGGATTGACTTCGTGAGGACCGGCAAGCTCGTGGCCGTACAGAGGAAGTCCGGCCTCGGTCCGGGTCGAGTCGCGCGACGCGAGTCCACAGGGGAGAAGACCAAACGGGCACCCGACCTCGAGCAGACGGTTCCACAGCCAGGCGGCGTCGGGGGCGGCGGAGTAGATCTCGTAGCCCATGGGCTCACCGGTGTACCCCGTGCGCGCGACCAGCAGTTGGTGTCCTTCCGGAACTACCTCGGCGAATTGGGTGCGATCGAGCGACGCAACCGTGAGGCGCTCCTGAGGACCGAGGACGAGGTTTAGGATGGCCTGGCTCTTGGGCCCCTGAATCGCGACGTCGACGATGCCGCGCTCCTTCTTCAGGTCACGGATCGTCACCGGGGGACAAGGGCGGCAAGCCGGGTTTTCTCGGTCGGTGAGGTACTCCCCCTCGTTGACGCCGCACAGCCAGTCCCAGTCCTTCTGCTCGTTGGCGGCATTGACAACGACAAAGAACCGATTCCGCGCTCGGCGGTACACCATGATGTCGTCGATGACGCGCCCGTCGGGATCGAACAAGTAGCCGTACTGCGACTGCCCGTTCTCCAACCACCCAGCGTAGTTGGACGTGACCGCATCGAGGAAGTCGACGGCGTGATCGCCTTCAACCTGGAACACGCCCATGTGCCCGAGGTCGAACAGACCGGCGGACTTTCGCACGGCCGCGTGCTCTTCGAGGGCAGACGAGTACCAAACCGGCATTTCCCACCCGGCGAACGGAACGAGCTTGGCACCGAGGGCCACGTGGGCATCGTAGAGAGGCGTCCTCCGCGGCGGCTCTTTGGGCGCGTCCCACCGGAACTCCGCGGGAGACGTAGACGGCGCTCCTTGCGGCAGGCGATGTTGACCGATGAAATACGATTTCTGAAGGGCGAACCGTTCCGGGTGTTTGGCGAACGCCTCTCGGATGTCGACGCCGGCCGCGTCTTCCGCCGCGGCAGCTGGCTTCCACGCTTGGGCCGACGGCGGCAGAGCGCCGAGCGCGACCTCTTCGATGACGGCGGGACCTTGGACCTTGCGCAGGACGTCCCGCGTGTCAAACACCGAATACCCGTCGGACAGCCCGGCCAACCACTCCCGAACAGCGCGTGCGTTCCTTGCCGGTGCGTACAGGAGGTAATCGTCGCGACCGAGTGCGCCGACGATCACATTAGAGATGGCGTGGCCGTCTTCGTCGAACAGGTAGGCCGGCGCGGCCCCCCCGGACGGCAGCGCGAAGAGGTCGATGGTCACGCTCTCCTGAAGGAGCGCCCCGGCGCGTCCGCCGCGCACGCGGGTCGCCGACCACGCGCCATTCGGCGTGGGCCGTGCATCCCGCGATGGAGCACCCACGCGGGGATCGACGCGGCCGATGAGCTCGTGGACTTCGCGCTTCGCCGTCTCCAACACGGGGAGCGAGATTTTCCCGCGCGACGACTCCCCGCGCAGTCCGCAGTAGGAGAAGGGGCGGATCGCCTTGAGCACATCGGCGATGATCCGAGCCAGATCGCGCATCTCCGCCTCCCCCATTCCGCGCTGTGTCACCCACGGCGTTCCGAGGCGGATTCCGTGAGCGTCGGCGGCGCTGCGGTCTCCGGGGAGCGTGTTCTTGTTGCAGACGATTCCCGCCAGATCGAGGATGCGCGACGCGATCTCGCCCATCATGACGAACCGTGTGTCGCTCGGAAGGGGCTTCAGGTCGACGAGAAGCAGGTGGGTGTTGGTGCCCCCGTAGGCAAGAGTCAGCCCGTTGTCGGCGAGTGCCCTCGCCAGGGCTTTCGCGTTCTCGACGATGCGGCGCTGTAGCGCTGCGAACTCCGGTTGCTGAGCGAGTTTGAGCGTCACGGCCAACGCGGCGAACTTGTTCACGTGGGGGCCGCCCTGCTGTCCTGGGAAGATCGACGAGTCCAGCTTCGCGGCGATCACCGGGTCCGTCGACAGGAGAACGGCACCGCGCCCGCCGCACAACGTCTTGTGGGTCGTGAACGAGACCACGTGGGCATGGCCGATCGGGTTCGGGTAGACGCCGCCGACGATGAGTCCGGCCGTGTGGGCAACGTCGGCGAGGAGAATCGCCCCGACCGAATCCGCAATCTCGCGGAACTTCGCCCAGTCCGCTTGCCACGGGTACGACGTGAATCCGCCGATGATCATCCGCGGTCGATGCTCCTCGGCAAGGTGCCGGATTTGGTCGTAGTCCAACCTTCCCGTGGTTGGATCGACGGCGTACGAGACGATCCGGTAGCGGCGCCCTGTGATGTTGAACTCGGACCCGTGCGTGAGGTGGCCGCCCTCGGTAAGCGCCATGCCCATCACTGTCTCGCCGGGCGCGACGAACGCCTCGTACACCGCCAGGTTGGCGGCGGCGCCGGAGAGGGCCTGAACGTTGGCGTAAATGCGATCGGCGGGAACGTCGGGCGTCGCGAAACACTCGGCGGCGCGCCGGGCGGCGAGAGACTCGACGAGGTCCGCGATCTCGACTCCCTTGTAGAAGCGTCGATCCGCGTACCGACGGAAGTTCGCGAGCTGCACGTCGAGGTCGGCGAGCTGCTCAACGGTCTGCCTCATCATGGCCTTGCGCGGGTACCCCTCGGCGTACACGCTCGTGAACGCCGAACCGAGGGCCTCACGGACGGGAGCGGGCGTCCACGACTCCGACGGGATGAGAATGAGCTTCTCCCGTTGGCGACGCTCCTCGGCGGCAATGAGGGCCGCCGTCTGAGCGTCCACGTCGAGAATGCGTTGATTGGATTGAGACAGGGTCATGGTCGCTCCTTTTTCCCACCGAACGGATCCGGATGAAGTCTACGGACTACGTTTCGAGCTTTCCAGCAGGCCTCTGCAGCGAGGTAGAGGCCCCCGCTCACGAGGCTGTGCCCGCCGAGAACCACCGGGATGCGGCACCGGAGCGCCGCCTCGGTGAAGCTCCGCCAAGTCGGATCGTCAACCTCGTCGAGGAGAAACAGGTCGCTCGCGAACCGGGCGCTCGCCGAGGGGAGATCCTCCCCGGAGGAGAGGAGCGGGCGCGTGTCGATCCAGGCGGCGTCCGCGGCGTCTTCAAGGCGTCGGAAGAACGGCTCGGTTCCGTCCTCGTGGATTGTCTGCCGTACCCACGGGACGTGGAGGGTCGCCGAGGCACGCAGGCCGCGCCCCTCGACAAGGGCGCTCGTGCGGCAGGCCACCTCCCGTTCGAACTGACTCCACGTCGTTGGATTCACTCGACCAATGAGGATCGTCGACGCTGAACGTTCCGTCAGCACGGCGAGGGCGCGGTCCATCGACGGATGGTCCCACGCGCGGGCCTCGAGAAAGTGGCGCAGCTCGGGGTTGCCGCGACCGGTTCGCGCGAGGAGGTACACGTCGCAGGGCGTGTCGATGTCGAACTGCGTCGACGCCGAGCGCGGCATCGACAGGCATCGGATCCCGGCATCAGCAAGCGCGAACCCGAGGGGGTTGTCCGCGGCCGGGAGGGAGATCGCGAGGAGTTGCTTGGCGCTCGCGAACGCCGCGAAGTCGCACGAGTAGAAGTTGTTGAAGACCGCGGATTCTGACCCAGCGTCTGCAAACTCAATCAAGCTGCGGACCTCCTCGTCGGAGAGGAGTCCTCCGCTTCCGCTGCCGAAGTAGAGCAGGCGATCGAGGTCCAGGTCGACGATCAAGCGTTGGAGCGCGCGGCCGAAGTGGAACGCTGCCTTGTCCACGCCCGGCGGTGTCCGTGTCTCCACGTCGAAGATCCCGGCGCGGGCGACCTCGAGGGGGGCCACGACGAGCGGTTCCGCGCCACACCTTCGGAGGCTCGCGCACAGGCCACGGGTTGACGCCCGACGGGCCTCTTCCACGACGCGCTCTCCGACGCTTCCGCCGACCGGAGCGTGGAACACGAGAGCCGTCACGCGCCTCATGCGTCCTCCTTCCGGCTCGCGGGGGCCGACGGGGCAAGGATGCGCATTGCTCCGGGCTTTGACAAGGGTTGGTTCTGGCTGCCGCAGCGCGGAGAGAGGAGGCATGCCGGACAGCCGGCGTCGCATGGGCACTGAGAGACCATGGCGTGCGCCGCCGCCGCCAGCCTCGGCCACTCCCCGAACAAGACCTCGGCGATCCCCGCCCCATCTTCGATTCCGTCATAGAGGAGGATGGTGGGTGCGCCGGTCTGCGGATGGAGCAACATGGATACGCCGGCGACGTCGGCAGCATCGCAGAGGACGAGGAGCGGAGCCATCGAAATCAGCGCATGCTCCGCCCCGTGCAAGGCGCCGAGGAGATCGGTCCCCTCGATCTCCAGCGGGAGGTTCCGGAACGTTGCCCAGACGCCGTCGGTCTCGTAGGCATGAGGGGGAAGTGCGAGCGGATGAAGAGAGGCGGATCGGTCGTCGTGGATCGCCTTGTACCCCACGAACGACTCCGTCACGCGGACGCGCCCATGGGCGACGTGGGTCCCACCGGACGGGACCGAGGTCCCCGCGGAGAGAATCTCGACGGCGCTGGTCCGAAGCCCCTGCGTCGAATAGTCGACGTCCTCGCGCACCGCGGTTGCCATGCCTTTGGCGAGGTCGAGAGCTTGAACGACGTACGTTTCCCCACGGTGAAGAAGCACGGCGCCCGGATACGCGTCGCGGCGGGCGCGGACCGGATCCATGGTCTCGAGCGTCCGACCCGCGCAGACCAAGCGCACGGTCTCCCCCGCCATCTCCTCGAGGGGAAACGCCTCGTGCGCCCGACGCAACCCGCGGTAGATGGCTCCGGACGGGGTGCTGGCGAGGAGGCCACTCTCGCGAAGCGCAGCCATCGCTTCTTCGTCTTCCGCGGCGATCTCCTCCGACCGCAGAGGGAGTTCGGCGGCCGCGCAGGCGAGGTGTCCCGCACGTTGGCGGAGGGTCCGGTGCGGAAGCACCAAACGCTCGCCTGTGTAGGCGAGAAACCGTTCCGGGTCGCGGAGGAAGTACCGATCGAGAGGGTCTTCATACGGGATGTAGATGACGAGCGATGGCCGCGATCCTCGACCCGCGCGCCCCGCCTGCTGCCACGCCGAGAGTAGGCTCCCGGGGAACCCGACAAGGATGGCTGCGTCGAGCCCTCCAATGTCGATGCCCGACTCGAGGGCCGACGTCGACACGACGCCGCGCAGGCGCCCGTTGCGGAGGTCGGCCTCGAGATCCCTTCGCTCTTGTGCGAGGTAACCGGCGCGATACGACTGGATGGCCGTCGTTGAGGAGTTGCGCCTTGCCGCGCTCGCAATCCGCTCGGCCATGACGCGGGAGCGCGCGAAGCAGATCGTCTGCATTCCCCGATCCGTCAGGAAGGAGAGCAACGTTGCCGCCTGCCGGGTGATCGACGACGACGGATCGGCCATCGGATCCCAGAACACGACGCTCCGCGGCCCGCGCGCCGACCCGTCCTCGTCGACCGACACGGCGTCTCGCCCCGTGAGAGCCCGTGCGAAATCCTCGGGGTTCGCGATGGAGGCCGACGAGACGACAAACTGAGGCCGAGCGCCGTAGTGCTTGAGGACGCGAGACAGTCTAGCGAGGAGCTCTGCGACGTTCCCGCCGACCACACCGCGGTAGTGATGCGCCTCGTCGAGGACGACGAGCTTCAGGTTCGCAAAGAGGCGAGCCCACTGGTGGTGCCACGGCAGGTACTGGTGGAGCGCGTGGGGGTTCGTCAGTACGACGCGAGCAGAGCGCCGGATCCAAGCTCGCTTCTGCGGTGGCGTATCGCCGTCGTACGTGCTCGGACAGAGATCCGCGCCGCACTCCTCGTCGAGGGCGCGCAGCTTCTCGAGTTGGTCGTTGGCGAGCGCCTTGAGCGGGTAGAGGTAGAGGGCCGTGGCCTTCGGGTCGGCGCTCAACCACTCGACGGTAGGGATGTGGAACGCTAGGGTCTTCCCGGACGCGGTGGGCGTGGTAAGGATGACGTCGCGGCCGGCGCGCAGGGCCTCGATCGTCTCAACCTGATGGCGGTAGAGACGAATGCCGCGCTCGCTAAGGGTCGCCGCAACCTCCGGACGCAGCTCAATCTCCGCGTGCTCCGCGGCGTGGGCGGGCACGGATGCCGCGTAGACCACCTGGCCTTGGTAGCTCGGGTCGCAGTCAAGCGCAGACAAGAACTCATCGAGTCGCATCGGGCGCCTCTCCGAGGAGCGTGCGCAGAAGGAGTGCGAGGCTCTTGATGTCCTGCCGGTTGTGGTCGAGGATCGGCCGAAGCGGCGCGGGGCTTCCAGTCTCGAGGTACATCGAGTAGAACGACGGAACGAGCGAGCTCGGGAGGTCGTTCGCTCGTCGAACCCCGAGCACGTTCTCTTCGATTGT
The DNA here is from genome assembly GCA_039679545.1 of Thermotogota bacterium. Classification (GTDB taxonomy): domain Bacteria; phylum Bipolaricaulota; class Bipolaricaulia; order UBA7950; family UBA9294; genus JAPLGD01. The sequence continues at coordinate 26,670 of JBDKUT010000090.1, read as the reverse complement.
TGCGAGATGCGCGTCCGGAAGAAGCCCCACGAATTGCCGGCGGACATGATGCAGAAGGTCCGCGTGAATCTCTACGGAAGGGAGACGCTGGCTGTAGTAGGCCGAACGCTCCCGCAGGAGGTTCCAGTCGAACGCCTTACCGTTGTAGGAGACGAGGGCCGTCGTCTTCTCCAGCTCACGGCTGAAGCGGTCGAGAAGAGGGCGCTCCCCTCCCAAGGAGGTGGCCAGGTGCTGGTGGACGAGGAGCGTACGGTCCGCAAGACGAGCCGTTGCAATGAGAAAAATCGGGGCGTTCGACAGCCCCAACGTCTCGAGGTCAAAGAAGAGGATGTGCTCCCGCGGGACGAGCCCGAGGGCAGCCAGTAACAGGGGATCTGACGCCGGCAGCCACGTTCTCAAGGTGTGGAAGACGGCCTTGGCGTCCCACCGGCGTCCCCACTTGTCAAGCAGCGCCCGCGCGCCTTCGCCCCACTGCGGATGGGATGTGAGGTCGGCAAGCGTCTCGTACCCCTGCCGGCGGAGCTGTTCACTGCGGCAGGGTCCGATGCCGTAGAGCAGGTGAAGCATGCGCTCTACGCTTGTCCGCAGGTTCCCCACCGACGGGAAGCGAAGGTCGAACGGTACCTCGGACGCAAACGTGAGAGTCCCGGGAAACTCCGGCTCCTGAACCCCGGAAAGAATGACCTCCTCGGGTGCCCTGTCTGGGACGTCGAGGAGGTCTTTGGCTCCTTGAGTAGGTTCCGGGGGAGTCGCTCGACCGGCAAGCCACCCCGCGAGTCGGTCATTCCTCATGGAAGCGACGCGCGGAAAGGGGCTTTGCGAGCCTCAGCGACGAACTTTCATCGCTTCTCTCTCCCCGACATAAGGAAGCAGAGCAAGCTTGCGAGCGCGGTTGATCTCTACGCCCAGGCGACGCTGATGCTTCGCGCAGAGGCGCGTCGCTCGCTTGGGGAGGATCTTGCCGAGCCGATTCATGTACTGCTTCAGCTCTTCGGGCTTCTTGTAGTCCAGAGTTACCTGGTTTTCGCACGCACGGCACTTTCGTCTTCGCTTGTGGAACATGACTTAGAAAGGAACCTCCTCCTCAGGCGGCTGACTCTCGTCACTCGGTGCCGGGGCGCTTACCGTGCCCGGCTCGTCGCTCGATCGCGTCGGCCCGCCGAGGAATTGGACGGTTGACGCAACGACCTCGGTGATCTTGACCCGCTCACCTTCGGCATTCTCGAAAGAATCGATCCGGAGCCGACCCTCGACGGCGACCGAGCGTCCCTTTCGTAGGTAATTGGCGCAGTTCTCCGCCTGGGAGCCCCACGTCACGATTGGGACGAACGTCACCTCTTCTTGGAGCTGTCCAGATGCGTCCTTGTACTGCCGATTGATGGCGATGGAGAACCGCGCCCGAGCGGTCCCACCGGGGGTATACCGCAGCTCGGGGTCTCCCGTGAGATTTCCGATCAGGATGACGCGGTTCAGGCTTGCAGACATGGCCCTCTAGTTCTTCACCACGATCTGGTAGCGAAGAAGCTCTTCGTCGATGTTCAGCCGCCCCTCGATCGCCTTCACGGCGGCGGGGGGAAGACGGAACTCCGTGAAGCCGTAGATTCCGTCCGTATAGTGGCGGATCTCGTAGGCCAAGACGCGCCGTCCCCACTCCTCGGTCTTCACGAGATCCCCGCCGTTCTCGGTGATCAGCGACTGGATCCGCTCTACCTTTGCTGATCGCTGCTCATCGGTCAAGTCCGGCCGAATCACGTAAACAATCTCGTACTCTCGCACTCTGACACCTCTCAATTGGTCTTCGCGAAACTGTATCGCTGGGCTGGAGGGAAGTCAAACCACAGGAGGGTGCGCGATTCGGCGCGCGGCCGTTCGTCCAGTAGCGTCGCGGTCTCGTCCTTCGGCCGATGCTCGAATTCCGTGAGAGCAACGAGCGGTAGAGAATCCAGAGTGAAGGTGACCGGCGTCCTGGGCGGAATCCTGAGGGTTGCCTTATATCTAATATGCAAAGTTGATGAAAGAAGCATGGATGGTTATTCTATATCACCAGGCTGCGACCCTCTATCAACGGGGCGCAGCGAGATCCGATGATGAGGAGGTAGGCATGAAGTGGGGCGGATTCAATCGCAAGGCGGAAGAGAAAGTGCGAAAGCTGTTGGGCGGCAAGGCGGCGTACTACCTGGTGTCGTTGGCGATGTTGGGGCTGCTGCTGTGCGAGAGCTTCAAGTGGCATCCTGGCTAGTCGATCGGGAGACGGAGACAAGGAGACGAGCATGAAGTGGTGTGGGTTCAACCGGAACGGGGAGGAGAAAGTGAAGAAGCTGTTGGGCGGCAAGGCGGCGTACTACCTGGTGTCGTTGGCGATGTTGGGGCTGCTGCTGTGCGAGAGCTTCAAGTGGCATCCTGGCTAGGAATTCAGGCGGTCTGTCGGAGCGTCGCCACTAGTTCCCGCACCAACTGGCTTGGTCGCATGTCCTGGAGTACCATGGTTTGCGCGTTACGCTTGAGGACGCAGGCCGCGCATGGGAGGCTGGATGAGACTTCCGGTTCGTGCGGTGCTTCTCGTCTGCATTGTCTCACTAGCGGCCGCTGTAGCGCTTGGATACAGCCTTAGCGTCCTCGAGCCCCCTTCCCCGCAGCAGCTCACGATCTTCGGGATCTTTGCTATTCTGGCGGTCCTCGCAGAGGTCTACGCGACGTGGATTCCTGCCTACAAGTGGGAGATCTCTAGCTCCATTGCCATCTACCTTTCAGCGCTGTTCATCCTCGGACCGAACCTTGCCATCCCGCTTGTCCTGATATCGTCTCTGGTCTCTGAGGTCCTTCTTCGTACGGGAAACCGCAGAAGAGGCTGGGTTGACGCCGTCGCACCCATTACCTTCAACGTCTGCCAATTGGTCGTTACCGTCGCTGTTGCCGGGCTTCTTCTCCGCGCATTCGGGCGTCCGAATCTCGTACTGGCCGACGCAAGGGACTACGCGCTCGCCGTTGGCACGTTCCTGGTTTACTTCGTTGTCAACATCTCTCTCGTGATGGGCATTATCTCGCTCTCTGAGAGAAAACCGTTCTGGAGTTCCTTGCTTGGCAGCCTCCGGCAGTTCTTTGTTCAGTACGTCGTTCTTTGTGTCTCAGCCCTCCTCCTCGCGGTCCTCTACACCCTCTCGGTCTGGCACGTGTTCCTCGCGGTCTTCCCGCTCTTTCTCGTCCACGTCTCGTTCCGAAGCTATCTCAAACTACAGACTGAGGCAAGGCAGACGTTCGAAAAGATCTCCCAGCTTCTCGATGCGCGTGACCACTACACAGCAGTTCACTCAACGGAAGTCGCCGACTTGGCTGTCCGAATCGGGCAACAGCTGGGATTCGGCCACGGAGACCTCGAGCGCATCCAGATCGCGGCCAAGGTACACGACATTGGCAAGGTCGCCGTGCCCGACTCGATCCTGCTTAAACCGGGGACTCTCGACGACGAGGAGTGGGCGGTGATGAAGAACCATCCAGTCACGAGCGCTGAGCTCATTTCGGGGCTAGAGATCTACTCCGGTGTCGCCGACGCCGTGCGCCACGAACACGAGCGCTGGGACGGTAGCGGGTACCCGGATGGACTGGTCGGCGAGCAAATCCCGATGATCTCGCGGGTCATCGCCGCGGCGGACATCTACAACGCTCTCGTGACCGACCGGCCATACCGCCCGGCGTTCTCGCGCGAGGAAACCCTGCACATGATCGAAGAGATGCGGGGCAAGGACCTCGATCCTGCGGTGGCCGATGCCCTGCTCGAAGTCCTCCGCAAGACGGGCATTGAGGTCGCGGCGCCCGTAGCGGCTTAGGCGCCAGCGGATGATCTTCCTCTATGCGCTTGGCGTAGGGATCCTGCTCGGATACGTCCTGCGTGGTCGTCTTCGCAACCTTCCGTCCCTTCCCTTCCGAGCCCTCTGGCTGATCCCGCTTGCTCTCCTGATCCAGATCCTCATTTTCCCGCTCTTCTCCGAACGTCCGCTCGTCACCTTTGCTACGCCGGAGCTGCACGTCCTGTCCTACGCCATTCTCTTCCTCTGGCTTCTCCTGAACCTCTCTGTCCGGCCGGTGTGGGCGATCGGAGCTGGTGCACTGCTCAATGTGGTGGTCGTCCTAGCGAACGGAGGGTACATGCCCTCGTCGGTGGCGGCACTTGAGCGAGCAGGCCTCGGCTCTGTCGCTGCGGCCCTGCTCACCGACGGAACTTACGGTAACGTCGTCCTGATGGGGGAAGGCTCGCACCTCAACGTCCTCGGGGATTGGCTCTTCTTGCCGTCGTGGATTCCGGGGGCGACGGCGTTTAGCATGGGGGATCTCCTAATCATGGTGGGCCTCGTCTGGCTCATGGTGAAGGGAATGAGAGGGAATGGGTAGGGACCTTTCGGGACTTCTCTCCCCGGGCTCGGTTGTCGTCGTCGGAGCAAGCCCGAAGCCGGCGTCGGTCGCGGGGGAGATCCTGCGCAACCTGAAGCGGTGCGGGTTCTCCGGCGAGATCTACCCTGTTAATCCGAAGTACGAGGACGTCAACGGGATCCGATGCTTCCCGAGCATCAGCGCGCTGCCGAAAGACGTCGATCTCGGAATCCTCGCCGTGAATCGAGACCTGGCGCTCGATGCCGTTGAGGACTGCGGACGCCGTGGCATTCGGAATCTGGTCATCATCACCGCGGGCTTCAAGGAGAGCGGCCCGGAGGGCGTGGCCCGTGAGGCGGCGCTTCGGACGCTGATCGAGCGCTACAACCTGAACGTTGTCGGACCGAATTGCATGGGGATCATCCGCAGCATCCCCGGCATCCGACTGAACGCTTCGTTCTCACGGTGGTTCCCACAGGGAGGGGAGATCGGCTTTGTCTCTCAAAGCGGGTCCGTCGGGGAGACACTGCTTGAGTGCTTCGAGGATGCCGGACTGGGCGTCTCGCTCTTCGTAAACCTCGGGAACCGGGCGGGCCTGTCGGAGAACGATTTCCTCGAGCACCTGGAGAACGACCCCGCGTGCAGAGCGATTTTCCTGTACCTCGAGAGCTTCGCAAACCCACGGGAGTTCAGACCTCTGGTCGAAAGGATTTCGCGTCGGAAGCCGGTTGTGGTCCTCAAGGTCGGACGAACCGAAGCCGGAGCAGCGGCGGTAGCATCGCACACCGGCTCGCTTGCGAGCTCCGACTCCGTAGTCGATGCGTTTCTTCAACAGTGCGGAGCGCTTCGCGTTTCGACGATTCAGGAGACGCTGACGGCGTTGCGGGCGCTCGAGCGCGGAGTCCTTCCTCGCGACGGCAGGGTCGTGATTCTGACCAACGCCGGAGGAGCGGGAATCATCGCAGCGGATGCGTGTGAGAAGTTCGGGATTGAGGTGCCCGCACTCTCCGAGAACGTGCGGCGCCGGCTCGCAGAGTTCCTCCCACCTGAGGCCGGACTTGGCAATCCGATCGACATGATCGCGACGGCCGGCGCGGCGGACTACCGGAGAAGCCTCGAAATTGGACTCGAAGAGACCGACGCGGCGATCGTCATCTTCCGTCCGCCGCTCGTCCTGAAGGACTCGCCGGAAACTGTTGCGGACGGTATCGTCGCGGTCGCTCAGGCGCAGACGGAGAAGCCCGTTCTCGTTTGCACCCTGAGCGACGAGGCCACCGAAACCGTGCGGCGGCTCCGGGGTGCCAAGCTCCCCGTGTATGCCATGCCCGAAACAGCGGTTGATGCGCTCTCCGTGCTCAACCGCGCGCGCGCCGTGCGCGAGGAAGGCCGCCTCGCCGAGGGACTCTCGACCTCCGACTTTTCCGCAGCGCAGGCTGTGATCCGGACTGCAAGGGCCGCCGGCCAGCAGGGGCTCTACTTCGACCAGGGGGCCGAGATCTTGTCCGCGTACGGGGTTTGCGTCTGCCCGTATGCGTACGTAGAGAAGGGCGATCGGCCCGGCCGCGCTGTCGTTGAATCGCTCGGCTTCCCGATGGTCGCGAAGCTCGACTCGCCTCTCCTCTTCCACCGCTTCGAGCGGGGGGCCGTGCTTACCGGCATCAAGAACGAAACCGAGCTCGCCGCCGCGATCCGGCAACTCCGCAAGGTGGCGGAATCCCTGGGCCCGATCGGAGCCCGCATCATGCTGCAGAAGACACTTGCCGGACGAGAGCTGATCTACGGTCTAGAGCGGGATCCGGCGTTCGGATCGGTTGCGATGTTCGGCATTGGAGGCACGTTGGTCGAAGCGCTCCGCGACGTCGCCTTTGCGGTCGCCCCGATTACCTTGGGCCAGGCGGAACGGACGGTTCGCTCGATCCGGGCATTCCGACTTCTCGAGGCATTCCGTGGCCGGGAGGCCGTCGATCTCCCGGCCCTCGTTCGAACGCTTCAGGCAGTCGGCAGGCTCGGCGTCGACCTTCCAGAGCTTCGCGAGATCGACCTCAACCCCGTGATTGCCGATGTTCACGGTGCGGCCGTTGTCGACATCCTGATGAAGTTCTAGCCGACCGACTACGGGTAGAGCCGGTTGATTTGCCGCGGGAAAGGAATGACCTCCCGGATGTGGGCGGCTCCGCAGATCCAGGTGACAACTCGAGCGAGACCCATGCCGAACCCTGAATGGGGCACCGATCCATACTTTCGCAGGTCGATGTACCACTCGTACGGCTCGCGAGGAAGGTGGTTCTCGTCGAGCTGGCGCAGGAGCTCATCGACCGTGTCGACGCGCTGGCTTCCGCCGATGATCTCGCCGTACCCCTCCGGAGCGATCAGGTCGGCAGCGAGAACGCGGCTCGGGTCTTCCGGATCGCGCTTCATGTAGAACGGTTTCATCGGCACGGGAAACCGCTCGATGAATACCGGCTTCTTGAAGTGGTTCCCGAGCGTCTCCTCCTCGGGAGCGCCGAAGTCGTCGCCGAAGTCGACCTCATGGCCTTTCTCCCGGAGAAGCTTCACGGCGTCGCCGTAGTCGATGCGAGGAAACGGGCCGCGAACCTCTTCGAGAAGCTGGTCCACGTCCCGCTTGAGCTGCCCGAGCTCGTCCTTCCGCTCCTTGACGACGGATTCGACGATGTACCGAACGAGGTCTTCTTGCAGGGCGAGGTTCGCTCGGTGGTCGTAGAACGCCATTTCCGCTTCGGCAATCCAGAACTCCGTGACGTGCTTGCGCGTCTTCGACTTCTCGGCGCGGAAGGCGGGTCCGATCCAGTACACCTTCCCGAGAGCCATCGCCGTCGCCTCGAGGTAGAGCTGTCCGCTCTGGCTTAGGTAGGCCTTGTCCCCAAAGTAGTCCAGTTCGAACAGCGTCGTTGTCCCCTCGACGGACGCCCCGGTCAGGATCGGGGCTTCCGTGGCCACGAAGCCTCGCTCGTAAAAGAACGTTCGGAACGCCCGGAACGTCGCGTCGCTGATCCGCAGCATTGGGACTTGGCTTCCCGTGCGGATCCACAGGTGCCGATGGTCCATAAGAAAGCCGGGCGTTTGCTCCTTCAGCTCGATCGGGAAGTCCTCCGTCGGCTCTTGGATGACCTCGAGGCCGCCAAGCTGCATCTCGCAGCCGCTCGGAGCGCGGCGATCCTCGCGGAGCGTTCCCGTCACTCGGAACGACGTCTCGCGCGGAAGGCGATTGACCAGGGAGAACAGACTCGGGTTGTCCGGCTCAGCGAGCACCGCCTGCAGGACCCCGCTTCCGTCGCGAACTTGCAGGAAGAGAATCTTCCCGCTCGATCGCTTGTTGTACAGCCACCCCTGTAGGGTGACCTCCTCTCCGACGTGGCTCCTTGCCTCGGAGATGGAAATCGTCGCCATGTGTGCCCTCCGCCGTTCGTGATGGCGGGAGAGGGTAGGACGGGCTGATCTCGTTTGCAAGGACAACGGCACCACTACGCACGTGGGAGTTCTGCGCGACGGCTGTTGCCGCCCGTCAACAGCTTGGATACGCTACGCAACGTGACTCGTAGAGTGTTTGGCGACGTGGTCCGAACCGGCCGGCTCCAGAAGGGGCTCAGCCTGCGCGACCTCGCGGACCGTACAGGTATCGATTACAGCCGTCTTTCGCGCATGGAGACGGGCACTCGGCCCGCGCCGGACCTCGCCAGTCTCCGGAAGCTCTCGCGTTCCCTCGATCTTGATCTGTCCGATCTTCTCGTCGCGGCAGGCACGGCGCGTGAGGTGGTCGACGAGCTACTCTGGTCTGAGAGGCTCAACGTCGGCGACGCCCTGCCCGACATCGCAGCGTACCGTCCGGGAGACTCGGCTCTACTCCGGAAGAACACGTTCTCCGTCTCCGTGACGCGTCGCGTTGGCGCACGCTGTGACGTGCAACTGGGAGAGGAGACGCTCACCGTCTTCTCGTTCTCCGCGAACGAAGACCTCTTGATCGAGATTCCGCCCGAGGTGGTCGTGGCGTTCAGAGCGGATCCCGCGCCGATCCTTGAACGGAAGGAAAATATCTTCCGACTGCGCGTACAGAAGGTCCGTCGGCTCGGCCAGGTCACCAACCTTGTCCTCGAGGGGCGAGGGTTTGAGCTTAATGCACTCGAGTCTCCCTCCGAAGAGGAGACTCTGCACTACGTCGGGGAACACGTGTTTGCGCTGATTCCGGCCGTGGCGGTTCGGACGTGCCCGGCCGAGGCTTGGCCGAGTACGGCCGAAGGAGAGAGTGAGTAGTATGAAGAAGTGCTGTTGGGCTCTCGTAGTGATGATGGTGTTCGTTAGCGTGGCGGCGAGCGCGGCGCTCTCGCCGATCTACGTCAAGGTGGGCGACGCGAGCGCTTGGGTGGCGCTTGACAGGTTCACGAAGGTGCAGGGCACCGTCGCTTACCAGGGGCCGGTGTCGGATCCCGCAGATCCGAACTGGAAGGGAGAAGCGACGTACTCGGGCGTGCGGCTCGCCGACGTCCTCGCTTCGGTCGGCGTCGTGGCCTCAGACGCCCTTGTCTCAGTCATTGCGGCTGATGGCTACGCAAAAGTGATCCCCGCTTCGGTCCTTGCCGGAGGAACGGCGGCCGGCGACGTGATTCTGGCCCTCGACCGCGGGGACCCGACGTGGGAAGGGGCGCCGATGCTCGTCTTCCTCGCGCCGGACGGGAAGTTCTCGAACGACGATATGCTGGCCACGCTCGGCGAGAAGTACAGCCACTACTTCGGCGACAAGCCCTCGACGACGGGCCTGATGGTCAAAAACGTGGCGTACGTCATCGTCAACTACGGCGGCGGGACGTTGCCTGATCTGGGCGAAGCGGCAACAGCAGCCGCGCAATTGGCTCCGACGGCCGCACCGTCGGCTCCGGCCTCCGACGTTACGTTGACCGTGGTCCGCGGCGAATCGACGTTCACCTATACCCTGGCGGAAGTCGAGGCGTTCGAGACGGTGTCGGGTTCCGGTACTTTTACGAACTCGGCCGGCGTCGACTACACCGCGGCGTACGTCGGGGTCCCGATGACGGCCCTCATCGGCAATGTCCCGGCGGATGCAACGATCCTCGTCACGGCGTCGGATGGGTACTCGATGAACTACAAGGCCGACATGTTCCTTGACACGTCGGCTGGAACCTGGATCCTCGCCTACAAGGAGAACGGCGCCTACATGCCGCTCGACCCGGGGTACTTCCGCATCGTGCAGGTCGGCTCGGACACGCCCCACTTCCAGAGTTCGCTCTCAGCGCGGATGGTTCAGAAGATCGAGGTTCAAGGCGAGTACCAGCCGTACACGCTGACGGCGACCGGGGTTGTGACCCGTGTCTTCCAGCGCGCTGAACTCGAGGCGGGGATCGGTTGTCCGTGCCACACCTCAACGATCACGGCAACGACGAAGGGCGTGACCGCCACCTACACGGGCCTCCCGCTGTGGCGTCTGATTGCCTACATCGACGATGACATCTTCCCGGCGATTGAAGAGGGGATCCACTACGATGACACGGACTTCAACGACGCCCTCCTGACGCTCGGGTACAACGTCGTCCTCACGGCGAGTGACGGGTACAGCCAAACGGTGCCGCTCAGCGTGATCGCTCACAACGACAAATTCATCGTCGCATTCAAGAAGGACGGAGCGTTTCTTGACACGTCGAAGGACGGCGCCATGCGGTTCGTGTATGACGATTCCGTGGTGCTTCCCGCCGGGATCAGCCTGAAGTCGGTGAAGTTCCTTGCGTCGATCACTCTGGTGAAGCCGTAGGGTCGGCCGTGAACCCCGCCGCTTCGGAGACGCGCTACTACCGGTTCGATGTCCGCGACATCGTCCTGATGGCGCTTCTCTCCGCCGTCGGCGGGGTTCTCTCCACCTACATCGGGTATCTCGGCAATCTCGTTAACCGGCTGTTCGGGGTCCCCTTCGGAGCCGGCCAGCTGATCTCCGGGCTCCACATCGTTTGGCCGCTCCTCGCCCGCGCGTTGGTCGGCCGATTCGGTGCCGGAACGCTGACCGGCCTCACGAAGGGGGCCGTCGAGCTGTTCACCGGCGGGACGCACGGAGTCGTCATCCTCCTTGTGTCCGCGGTCGAGGGCTTGTTCGTCGACCTCGGACTCGGGGTCACGCGCCGGCGCGGACTCCTCATCACGATGATCGCGGGAGCCCTCGCGAGCGCCTCGAACGTCCTGGTATTCCAGGCGATCTACTTCTCCGGTGTCGCCACAAGTTTTCTCGCTCTTATGGTCTCCGCAGCGCTCGTCTCCGGGGCCGTGTTCGGCGGATACCTTGCATGGGACATCGAACGGGTGCTCGTGGCGTCGCGGCTGATCCGCCCTACGGATTCGGTTAAGCCCGATCGGCGGCGCGTGATCGGCTGGCGCCACGCGGTCACGTTCGCCGTCGTTCTGGGCTTCCTGGCAGGAGGCGTCTACTTCTACCTCAAGGTATACGACCCGTTCCCGACGCCCGGCGCCGCGACCATCGCGGGCGCGGTGGAGGCACCCTACGAGTTCGTCTACGGGACGTGGAAGGCGGAAGAGCGGACCGTGCGGACCGAGCTGCGCGGCAGCGTGACCTATGTGCCTCCGGCCGACTACACAGGCGTCCCTGTGAACCTCATCCTCGAGCGTGCGGGTCCATCCGTGGATGCGGTAACGGTACGGATCGTTGCGTCGGACGGGTACGAGGCTCGGTTTCCTCTCTCGGAACTCACGGACAACCCGGATGTCCTCTTGATCCTCGATGGCGACGACCTTCGCCTCGTCGCCCCAGGGTACGACGGTGCGTACTGGGTAGAGAGGGTGGTGCGGGTTGCCGTCGAGTGAGCGGTTCGACATCGCGATCTCGAAGCTCTCCGTGCGCTATCCGGATCGAGACTGCGACGCGCTCGTCGAGTTCTCCGAGACCATCGCCGAGGGAGAGGTCGTCGCCGTCGCCGGTCCCTCGGGATGCGGGAAAACAACCCTCTGCAGGACACTCGGGGGGTTCGTGCCGTCGATGATACCGGCAGCCATTTCCGGCGAGGTTCGCCTGGGCGGCGACTCCATCCGCGATGTCGCGCCCGAAGCGCTGGCGACCCGCATCGGGCTGGTCCAGCAGGATCCCGACGCGCAGATCTGTACGCTCTCGGCGTGGCAGGAAGTCGCGTTCGGGCCCGAGAACCTGCGCCTCCCGGTCTCCGAAGTCCGGGCCCGCGTCGAGCGCTGCCTCGCCGAGCTCGGGATTGCACACCTACGAGATCGCGTCACCACGACGCTCTCCGGCGGGGAGAAGCAACGTCTCGCCATCGCGTCGATCCTCGCGATGGAGCCGAGAGTCCTCCTGTTTGATGAGCCCACAGCGAACCTCGATCCGCGTGGCGTGCAGGCACTGTTCGCGACCCTTTCCGATTTCGGCTGTGCCGGGAAGCGAACGCTCGTGATCATCGAGCACCGGATCGACGCCCTTCGCGCGCTCGCCCCACGCTTGGTTCTCCTCGACCGTGGGAGGGCTGTCGAACGTTACCCGGCGCGGGAGCGCATCGACTACACCGAAGTCGGACTACGCGGTGCGTGGGCGCTTCCTCCCCGAGAGGCGACGGGCGGTCCTCCGCGGGTTACCGTCAATCGGATCTCGTTCGGCTACGCCGAGCCACTCTGGCGCGACGTCTCCTTCACCCTGCGTGCCGGCGAAGTCCTTGTTGTGATCGGTCCGAATGGCGGCGGCAAGACGTCGCTTCTACGGTTGCTCGCGGGGCTTGCGGGTCCGCAGGCAGGGACGATCGAACGGGCTCCGGGAACGCGGATCGGCTTCGTCTTCCAGCACCCCCACCACCAGATCTTCGAGCGGACGGTGCGGAAGGAAATGGAACTCGAAGGCCCGCGGGGCACCCCAAGCGTCGATGCCGAACTCCACGACGCACGCCTCGCGGGCCTGGAGGACGCGGCGCCGCTGTCGTTAAGTCTCGGTGAGCAACGGCGCCTGACGATGGCGACGACGCTCGTGCGCCGACCGAACCTGCTTTTGCTCGACGAGCCGTTCATCGGCCAGGATCGAAAGAATGTTCTCTGGATGATCTCGCGGATGCAGGAGATGGTCGCGGCCGGCGGAACGGCCGTCCTCGTGACGCACGACATCCCGCTTGCCGCGGCGCTGGCAGATCGTGTTCTCTACCTCGGTCGAGACGTGCGCCTTCTCGGTTCTTCGGACGAAGTCTTCGGCCGGCTGCGAGAACTGGGAGAAACAGCGTTCACCCCCGAGGCCTGGTTATGACCGGAGAAAGAGGGCTCCATCGCTCTTCGCCGATGGCGGGCTTCGTCCTCTTGCTTGCCCTGGTCGGGGTCGTGCTTGCGATTCCAAGTTTGATTGTCGAAGGGGTCATCCTCCTTGGGGTAGGGTGCCTGGCGATCGCCTCCGGAGACCCCCCCACACAGTTTCTCCGACGTCTTCGCTTCGTTGTCCTTTTCGCCCTCGTTCTCTTCATCGCCCAGGCGCTGTCGATTCACACAGGACACGTCTTCGTCAGGTCTCCCGTCCGGATTACCGCAGGCGGACTCCTCGCCGGAGGAAGGATGGCGCTCCGCTTCCTTGTCATCCTCGCCGCGAGCGCGCTCTTCGTCCGAACGACCGATCCGGACCGCCTCGCGCAAGGGTTGATCCGAGCAGGGATTCCGTATCGGTACGGGTACTTGTTCATTCTGGCGCTGCGCTTCGTCCCCTTCTTTCAAGACGAGCTGCGATCCGTACGTGAGGCCCAGCGGGTCCGAGGGATCGAGGTCTCCGTGCGCAGTCCGCGACGGATCGCCCACGCGGCCCGCTACACGTTCGTGCCCGTCCTCGTTTCGGGGCTTCACCGCGTCGACTCGATCGCGATCTCGATGAAAGGCCGGTGCTTCGGGCTCTACTCCAAGCGAACGACGAGTCGCGAAGACCCCCGGAGCGTGTGGAGCCTCGTCGCGCTCGGAATCGCGGGCGCGGCTGTCGCGATGGCGGTTGTCGCGGGGCGTGGGGGGTGGGTCTGATGCAGAACGTTCGAAAGGGGATGCTCGTTGGGCTTGTGATTCTCACGGTCGCCGTCGCGACGCCGCTTGCCGTCCGATGGGCTCTCTCGCCGAGAGGGCCAGCGGTCGAGGTTTCTTTTCCGTCCGGCGCGACTCGAACCTTGACGCTTGCCGCCCTGCGCCGACTGCCTACCCTCACCCGCCAGGGTGAGTATCAGAATCAGTTCGGCAACTGGCGCGACGCGGGCGCATACTCGGGCGTTCGGCTGACCGACATCCTCCAAGGCGTGGACTACGCAACCGTAGATGTCGTGGCCGCTGACGGGTACCGTGTCTCAATAGAGCGCAAACGAGTTGAGGACGCTGGCTACCCTGTCGTCATCGCCTACGCGAAGGACGGTGTCTCCGTTCCGACCTGGGAGGACGGATTCCGCATCGCCGTTCTCCCCGAGGACGGGCGCGTCTCAAACGAAGAGTACGATGCGGTATCCGCCGGCAGCTATTGGGTGAAGAACGTCGTCCGCCTGATTGCACACTGATCCGGTTTCCTGCCAATTCCTCCAGTAAAAGCTCGTCTTCTAGAGCATTTCCGGTCTAGGCATCGGGGGCTGCCCCAGGTAGCATGGAACGGCTGCGGTTTACCTTGTTCTGAGGAAAGGGCTGTGTTTGACCCGAGGAGGGATCCCATGGGCGCGGTGGGACGATTCATGAGAAAGGGACTCACGGTCGGTGTATTCATCCTCTGCATTGCGGCGACCGCATCTGAGGGGGCAGACAACTACCCGAGTTGCAGCTGGGGCTGCAACGCCAAAGATGCCGAGATCGTGAAGGTTTGGGCCGAGGTTTCGGGCGGGAGCTGCGTCACGGGCGACCCAACGACGATCACGGTGTACGTCATCTTCTCCAACCATATGGGGAAGACGGTCTACGCGCTTCGGCTCCTCGCCGACCTCTACGTAGACGGCTCCCTCGTCGAGCATTTCGACGAGTGCCTCGGCGACGTGCCTCCCGGAGAGTCGTCGTTCGTCGCTGGCTTCTCCAACGTGACGTGCTCGACGCACATGGAGCTTCGCAACACCGTTCTCTCCTACGCGGTGACCACGGAGTCGTGCGCCGACACACCGAAGTGCGCCGCCCGCGCCACGCACTGCTGGGCGGGCGCCGGGTCGAACAAGTCCGTGCCTATCGTGAACGCCTTCCTTTCGGTGGGCTTCACCGCGCCGGCCAGCGTCTGCCTTGGGGCGACGCCGTCGTTCACCGATCAGACGTCGGGCGGCAAGACCCCGTACCGCTACCTGTGGGACTTCGGCGACGGCTCGACGAGCACAGTCGCGAGCCCGTCGCACAAGTACACGGCTCCCGGGGACTACGCCGTCTCGCTGACCGTGACCGACGCCAACGGAACGACCAACACCGCCCGCCACGATCTGATCGTCATTGAGCCGCCGGCCGCGGAGGCTGACAACGGCGGGCCGTACTGCCCGGGGCAAACGATTGCGCTTTACGCCGACGGCGGCGTGTCGTATCGGTGGACGGGGCCGTCGAGCTTTTCGAGCAGTCTGCAGAACCCAACGATCCCGCGCGCCAGCGCGGCCAACGCGGGGACGTACACGGTGACCGTCACGGATGCATCCTCTTGTGTTTCCCAAGCCTCGACCGTCGTCTCGCTCGACGCGACGCCGCCGACGCTTAGCCTCCCACCCGATGCGACCGTCGAGTGCGACGAAGCGTTCGATCCGTCCGTCACCGGGGAGGCCGTCGCGTTCGACAACGAGGATCCGCCGCCGAACGTGAGCTACACCGACTTGATCACCTCGGGGAGCTGCGGGAGTGCGAACCGCGTCCAGCGGACGTGGAGTGCGGTCGATGCCTGCGGGAACCGCGTGACGGGGGTTCAGATCATCAACCTCATCGACACGACGCCACCCACCCTGCGGGTCTCGGACGCGACGTTCGAGTGTGATGGGTCGGGGAACGCGGGCGATATCGCCACCTGGCTTGCCTCCGCGAGGGCTTCCGACGCGTGCGGACCGGTGACGGTGACGAACGACTTCGACAGGGTCAGCGCGCGCTGCTCCGGAACCGGCACGGCGACGGTCACCTTCACCGCCACGGACGCTTGCGGCAATGCGACCGAGGCGAGGGCGACACTCAAGATTGTTGACTCCGTCGCCCCGGATGCGGTGGACGATCTCACGTCGACCTCCGAAGACAACTTCGTTCTCGTCAACGTTCTCGGGAACGACTCCGACCGGTGCCAGG
This sequence comes from Thermotogota bacterium, assembly GCA_039679545.1. Classification (GTDB taxonomy): domain Bacteria; phylum Bipolaricaulota; class Bipolaricaulia; order UBA7950; family UBA9294; genus JAPLGD01. The sequence continues at coordinate 11,052 of JBDKUT010000090.1, read as the reverse complement.
GAGGCCTAACCATCGTGTCGGTGACGACGCCCACGTTCGGCGACGCGACCATCGGTGGAGACGCTATCGAGTACACGCCTTCCGCCGATGCCCATGGAGTGGCGGAGTTCCGCTACACCATCGAGGATTGCGTCGGCCATCGGGATGTGGCTTGGGTTCGCGTCACGGTCACGCCGGTGAACGATGCGCCGGTGGCCGTCGACCAGGCGGCGATGTTGAATGAGGGCACGTCGGCCGCGCTCGAGCTGACGGGGACGGACGCGGACCACGACGCGCTGACGTTCGCGATCGGATCCGGGCCGCAGAACGGAACGCTCACCGAGCTCAACCCGACGACTGGGGCGGTGACATACACTCCCGATCAAGCCTACAACGGCCCCGACTCGTTCACGTTCACGATCTGCGACCCCTCCGGGTCGTGCGACGAGGGAACGGTGACGCTGACGGTTCGACCGGTGAACGACGCCCCCGTCGCCTTCGACGAAACCGAAGTCCTTAGCCAGAACCAGTTGCTGTCCATCCAGCTTTCTGCGGCGGATTCTGAGGGGGACACGCTGACGTACGCGATTCTCGCGGGACCGACGAACGGGACGCTCGTCGGGTTCGACCCGACAACCGGGGCTGTGACCTACGTGCCCGATCAAGACTACAGCGGCCCGGACTCGTTCACATTCACGGTCTGCGACCCGTCGAGGGCCTGCGACACCGCCACCGTAGCGCTCACGGTGGTCTACTTCGACGACATGGTGACGGCCGTCGATCAGTCCGCGGAGCTCGACGAAGACACCTCGGTCGTCGTCCAGCTCGTCGGCACGGACGTGGACGGTGACATGCTGCCGGCCACGGTGCTTGCCGGGCCGCAGCACGGGACGCTGGTCGGCTACGACCCGACGACGGGGAGCGTGACGTACGTACCCGACCCGGACTACGCCGGCCCCGACTCGTTCACATTCACGGCGTGCGACGAGCGAGGCGTGTGCGACGAAGGGATCGTATCGCTCACCGTTCACCCTGTGAACGATCCTCCCCGTGCCGTCGACCCGACGGACGTGTTGAGCGAAGACGGATCGCTGACCCTCGTACTGGCAGGAACCGACGCGGATGGGGACGCCCTGACCTACACGATCCTGACGGGGCCGACGCACGGGACGCTCGTCGGATTCGCCCCCACGACCGGAACCCTGACGTACGTCCCCGACCCGAACTACAACGGATCGGACTCCTTCACGTTCACCGTCTGCGACCCCTCGGGGGCCTGCGACACGGGGACGGCTGCACTCGCGGTCACGCCGGTCAACGACCCGCCGGTGGCGATTGGGATGGCGGGGACGCTGAACGAAGACACCTCGCTTCTCTTGCAACTCGAGGGGACGGACGTCGACGGGGACGTCCTGGCCTTCTCGATCGTGGCCGGACCGGCGCACGGGACGCTCGTCGGGTTCGATCCCGCGACAGGCGCGGTGACGTACGTTCCGGATCCGAACTACAGCGGACCGGATTCGTTCACGTTCACCGTCTGCGGGCCGACGGGAGCCTGCGACACGGCGACGATCGCGCTGACCGTGTCGCCCGTCAACGACCCTCCGGAGGCATCTCCACAGGACGTGTGGACGCGTGAGGACGTCAGCCTAGGGATTCACCTCTCGGCGAGCGACGTCGACGGAGACTCTATCTCTTATCGCATCGTCATTGGGCCGACGCACGGGACGCTCCTCGGGCTTAACCCCGCCACGGGTGCCCTGATGTACGTTCCTGACGGGAACTACAACGGACTCGACTCGCTCACGTTCAGCGCCTGCGACCCTGCCGGGGCCTGCGACACGGCCGTCGTCGCGATTGAGGTCGTCGCGGTGGACGATCCGCCGGCGGCCGTGGATCAGACATTGGTGCTTGACGAGGACCAGACTCTCGCCATCGAGCTTGCTGGGTCCGATGTGGACGAAGACGCAGTGACGTTCGCCATCCTCGTCCCGCCGGAGCACGGAACGCTCGTCGGATTCGATCCAGATTCGGGGGCCGTGACGTACGTCCCGGACCCGCACTACGACGGGACCGATATGTTCCGGTTTTCCGTCTGCGACCCGGCGGGGGCGTGCGACGCAGGGACGGTGTCGTTCGTCGTTCGCCCGGTGAACGGCGCGCCGCTCGCAGGTGACGATCAGGTCACGGTTTCCGACGACGCACCGAACCCGATCCTCCTGACGGGGACGGACCCCGATGACGACCCGCTCGTGTACCGGCTCGTATCGGGGCCGACGCACGGCACGATCAGTGGGTTCGATCCGGTCTCCGGCGAGCTCACGTACACGGCGGATCCCGGGTACTCGGGGGCGGACTCGTTCATGTTCGAGGTTTGCGATCCCTCCGGCGCCTGCGACGAAGGAACGATCGAACTCCTCGTCGTGGCCGTCGCCCACGCGCCGGTCAGCGAGACGCAAATCCTGTCGACGCCCGAGGATACGCCGCTCGACATCCTGCTGCGGGCCGCCGACCCGGATGGCGACGCGATCACGTACTCGATCCCGGGCCCGCCGGCGCACGGGCGGATCGAGTCGATCAATCCGACGACGGGCGGAGTGGTCTACGTTCCTGACACGGGGTTCGACGGCAACGATCAGTTCGTCTTCCGGGCCTGCGACCCGTCGGGCGCCTGCTCCGCGGCGGTCGTCACGGTGATTGTTCTCCCGGTGAACGAAGCGCCGATTGTGACCTCGTTTGAGACGACCGTTACGGCGGGCGTTTCCGTGGACCTGCAACTGATCGCGCAGGATCCGGAAGGAGCTTCCATCTCGTTCACGATCGTCGGCGGACCGAGCCACGGGACGATCGGCTCCTTCGATCCAGCGACGGGCGCCTTCACCTACCTCCCCGCAGAGGGGTACGCCGGCCTCGACCAGATCGTCTTTCGGGCCTGCGATTCGTCGGGTCTGTGCGCGGAAGGGGTCATCCAAACCCTGGCCGTGCTCGTCGCGGGCGGCGGCGGCGCGCTCGCCGGGTGTCAGCAACAGATGATCATCTCGGAGATTGCCTGGGCGGGAACGGCCGTTGACCCCAGGCACGAGTGGATCGAGCTGCGCAACGTCGAGTCCGAGGAGATCGACCTCACCGGTTGGACGGTGCGTTGGCGCCCGATCGTCCCGGCGGCGGCGCTCGACGGCTTCTGGCGGGTCATCGGCCTGTCCGGATCGGCCGGAGCGTTCTCCGGGGTCCCGTCGGTCGGCGTTGCGACCGTCGACGGGCGATGGTTCCGCATTGACGTGAACGCCGGCCCCGACCAGGACATCGTGCTTCTCGAGCGCGCCACGGACGACGCTGTGCGCGATGTCGTCGCGACGCAGGTGTATGCGGACGAACTTGCTCTCGGTCGCCTCTTGGACCTTCCGGACGCTGGAGCCCTGATGGAACTGGTCGATCCGTACGGGTGCGTCGTCGATCGGGTGATGGCGCTTGCGGGACGCGGCGCCGGCTGGCCCGGCGGAAACGCGATCCCTCCTGCGTCGATGCAGCGGGATCAGGATTTCGTCGAAGCTGGGAGCGCAGAGTGGAGCACGAATTGGGGGCCGTTCATCTCGGGGCACGACAAGGCTGGGAACATCATTCTCGGCACCCCTGGGACGGTGAATCCTCCCCCAATGGGCGAGATTCTGTCGCTCCTTCCGGCGGAAGGAGCGCGTGCCATTCTGATCGGGACAGTTCTCGCCGTGGCGCTGCCCGGCGACCCCAGCGCGTGGATGACGGGGCCGGCCATGGTGTGTCTGACCGATCGAGTGCGCGGAAGACTCGCGATTCCGGCGAGCGAACTCCTTGTGGAGACGAGCGTCGTCGACGGAGCGTCGACGCTGGTCGTGGAAACCTCGAACCTTCCGACCGGAGACTACGCCCTGTGGGTGCGCAGCGCCGCGGGGATGGTCTACGCAGTGCTCTTGACGGTGCTGCCGTGAGGGGAAGTGAGGGGCGGGCTCCGGGGGTCTTGTCTGAGGGGCCCGCGGCGGGTAGTCTGGCCGTGTGTGAGTGTCTCCGGGCGGGGGTTTGGGAGACAAGCGAGTGGACCGTGGTGACTGGCGTAGGAGGGCGCGCCGAGGGCTCGTTCTCGTGTTGTTGTCTGCGGCGAGCGGGGTGTTCGCCGCGCAGGCGAGTTCGTTCGCCTTCGACGGTGAGATTGGCGGGCGCGTGCTTCTCTCGTACGATCCAAGCCCGTCATTCCGCGTGTCGGTGAGCGACCTCACGCTTCTCCTGCGTCTCCGCGCCCCCGAAGGGTGGGCGTTCTTCACACGTGCCAGCCTCTCAGACAACGACTTCACCTTCCTCGCTCTCGGAGCCGACGGAAAGCTCGGTCCCTTCGACTCCCGGGCGCAGGCCGTGTTCGACCCGTCGGCCAGCGACGTGGAGCGGTTCCGCTACCTATTCTGGCTCCTAAGCTGGCGGATCGGTGACCTTCGGTTCGGAAACACGCTCTTCCTCTCGGGAAGCACCAGCAACTCCTACGACCAGTTCGCGATCCGCGGCGCGGTGGCGGGGATGACATGGAACATGTTCGCGCGGTTCCTGATCGGGACGTGTCCGTCCGAGACGTCCGAGCAGGTCCCCGTCGCGTTCGACGCAGCCCAGATCCGCCTCGACACGCTCCTCTTCGACTGCGGAATCCCGGTGCAGGCAAGGCTCTCCCTGTCCGACACCGGGTTTGACGCCCTCGAGTTCTTCGCCCGGGGGATTCCCATTGCGCTCCTCTCGACGCCGTTCCTTGAGACGACCCTTGACTTGCACGCGAGGCTCGACACGGCCGGGAAGGAGTTCGAGCCCACGTTGCGGGCGCTGATCGGTTCGGCCTGCGCTGGAGTGCAGCCGTACGTCGAGTTCCTCGGCGACTTCCCGTTCATTGACGGGATCTCCATTTACGGGATCGAGGTCTCGTGTGCGCTCGGCGACGCCGTCGAGGTTTCTTCTGCGACCTGTTTCGACGCGAGCGGCCCCGACGCAGCGGCGCACAACCTCGCCGTGGCGGGAGAAACCACGTACTTCGAACGCCTGTCTGCATCCGGGCTTGTTCCCGGCTGCTGCGGCCTCGCCACCGAGTGGACCTTCGACCTCTACTTTGAGCGCGGGGTGGCAACCCTGTTCAGTTGGGGCCGCCTCGACGGGGGCGTCTTCTTTCCGCTTGGAGCAACGACGTTCGGGTCGATCGAGGCCGAGTTCGAGAACGATGGCTCCTGGACCCTCTACTTGGGGCTGTCGACGAGGTTCTAGGGTCGTCGGATCCTTCTTCTGGAGTGGACGTGGAGGCGCGGAATGCGGGTGTGGGTCCTTGTTCTCGGCATGCTCGGCGTCGCGTTCTCTGTGTCGGGCCGGGTCATTTCGGTCCCTGAGGAGTGCCCGACGATCCAGAGCGCCGTGGACCTTGCCGGATCGGGAGACACGGTCGACATCGCTCCCGGAATTTACGACGAAGACGTCGTCGTGCTCAACAAGACCGACTTGTGGATTGAGGGCCGAGTCGACCTTTCGGTGGTTGTGGGTACCCCGTGCTGGGACGCCGTCGAGCAGAGTTCGCGCCGGTGCGTGCTTACGGGAAGCTTGTCCATCCTGTCGTCGCGCCGGATCTGGGTCGAGGGGCTGACGATTCTTGCCGCCAGCCTGTGCGTCCTCGTCAACGGCACGAAGGAGTGCCCTTCATCCGACGTCACGATCCGCTACTGCAGTCTGGCGCCGTCTGCGGGGAGTGCCGTGGCGCTCGGTGAACACCACCAGCACGTCTCGGTGTTCTGCTCGAGCGCGCACCTGAACGACGCAACGGCTCGGATGATCGCTCCCCTGGGCGAGGTTCACCGGGTCGATACGCTCCTCACGTGCGCGCGGACGTACGCCGCGGGACCCGTGACGGATATCGGCTCCAACGCGCCGGCGCCCGTGGTCGTCGCCGTGATCGACACGGGCATCGATTGGTCCCTCCCCGAGCTTACGTGCCGCATGTGGCGGAACCCGTTCGAGATCCCCGGAAACGAGATCGACGACGACCAGAACGGGTACGTCGACGACATCTTCGGCTGGGACTTCCGCGACAACGACGCGAACAGCCTGTCGGGAACGCCGCTTCACTGGCACGGTACGGCCGTGGCTTCCCTCGTCGCAGACTCGCTCGAGCAGAACAGCCCAACGGGGTGGCCGATCACCGTCTCGATCATGGACCTTCGGTTCCTCGACTCAAGCGGGGTTTTCTACACGTCGGACTGGGGACGGCTTGCGGATGCCGTCGACTACGCCGTCGCCAATGGAGCGCGGGTCATCAACCTGTCTTTGTATGCGACGCAGGAGCCGCCCGGAGTCGTCCGTGAGGCGATCGCGCGCGCGGCCGCAGCCAACGTTCTGATCGTAGCGATTGCGGGGAACGGCTCCGGCGACATCGGGCCGATCGCGAACCGGGCCGACGTGCTGACGGTCGGCGCGACGGACGCAGCGGGCAACGTCGCCACGTTCTCGAACACCGGAGCGAGCCTCGATCTTGTGAGCCTTGGAGTCGACGTCCTGTCGCTTCTGCCGGGAGGGTTTCTCGCTTCACTGTCCGGAACATCGTTTGCCGCGCCGCGCATCGCCGGGATCGCCGCTCTCCACCTTGCGCAACACCCCGGGCTGACCGTCGCCGAACTGGTCGACATCCTCCGACGTGCTGCGCTCGACGTTGGCGATCCGGGCCGCGATACCGAGTCCGGCTGGGGACTGATCGAGTAGTCGGGAGCCCTTGCTGGCGAGCGTGATGTGGATCACACATCGCACTGCACCCCCCCAGTACAATGCTTCCGCGGAGGAACGGAAGGAGACGTTGGGTGCTGCGCCTGTGCGTTTTGGCTTCCCTGCTCGTTGCGGTCGGACTGAGCGCACACGCTCAGATCACGGTGCGCGTTTGGGACAACGGTACGAACTCGACCGACGACCAAGCGAACGTGTACGTCGACGGCCGACGGCTCGGCTCCACGGCGTTCGGATCGATCGGAACGACGTGGGACCTCGGGATCCTCTCAGCCGGCATGCACCAGCTGACGATCGAGCACGCTCGCGACGCCGACGCCGCGACCCTTTGCCAGGAGCACATTGGCACATACGGGATCGAGTTCGGTGGGGGCGGGCTGATCGCAGTCCTCGATGAGGCTTCCGCCCGCCGGGGCGAGGAGGTCTCGATTCCCGTGCTGGCAAACGATTTCTACGTCGAGGCCGACGCATCGGAGACGGACCAAATCCCTTGCCCGACCGAATCCCCCCTCGAGAGTGGCGACTGCTCGTGTGCCTCCGACCACCCGTCGTACACGGGAGAACCTCCCTACACGCGGACGACGTTCGAGACTGCGTTCGTCGTGAGCGGCGGGTCGACCGACCTCGAGGTGAGCCGCGTCCTCGCGTCGCCCCTTGACGGGACGGCCGAGGTGGCGTCGGACAGAAAGAGCGTGGCCTACGTGCCGGGGCCGAGCGCGTGTGGAACGGACAGCTTCGAGTACGAGGTGACCGCGCCCGGAGGACGCGTGAGCTCGGCCGTCGTGACGGTGACGATTGAGAACGAGGCCCCGACAGCGATCGCCGACGCGTTCTCCGTCGCCGAGGATGGCACGATGAACCTCGCAGCGCCCGGCGTTCTTGCGAACGACATCGATCCGAATGAGGATGCGCTCGAGGCGCTCCTCGTCGACGGTCCGGACCACGGCACGCTCGACCTGTCGCCGGGCGGGGCCGTGACCTACGAGCCGGCGGCGGGCTATAACGGAGTCGATGCGTTCACCTATCGCACCTCCGACGGGTGCGATGTCTCCGGGACGGCAACCGTGGCCGTGACGGTGGCTGCGGTGAACGATCCGCCGACGGCGGTTGGCGACGCCTACGAGTTGGCCGCGGCGGGGGGATTGTCCGTCGTTGCTCCCGGAGTGTTGGAGAACGACGCCGACCCGGAGGGAGACCGCCTCACAGCGATTCTCGCGCAGTCGGCCGCCGCGGGCACTGTGACTCTCCGACCCGACGGCGGGTTCACGTACTTCCCGCGGTCCGGCTTCTTCGGAGTCGACTCGTTCGGGTACCGCGCGTTCGATGGTGCCCAGCTGTCCGATCCCGTCGTCGTGACGATCGGCGTGAGGTACGCGAATACGCCTCCCATTGCTGATGCCGGCGTTTTCTACGAGGGCCGAGTCGGCGCCCCTGTGCGGCTGGATGCGGGCCTCTCGGTTGACCTCGACGTCGGAGACACGCTCGAGTATCGGTGGGATTTTGACGGCGACTGGACCTACGACACAGATTGGCTTGCCGCCTCGTCTGTCGACCATGTGTGGTCCGAACCGTACTCGGGGCGAGTGACGGTCGAGGTCCGCGACTCCTACCGCAACGTCTTGACCGGCGACGTCTCGGAAGCGACAGCGACGGTCGAGATTCGTCCTGCCCAGTCCGTTCGAGTGCTGGTCTACGAGGACTCGAACGGCGACGGAGCCCCTTCGGGCGGAGAGCCGGGACTTGCCGGGATCAGCGTCTCGATCGGCGGCCAAACGCTGACCACGGGGAGCGACGGCGCAGTCGTGTTCGAGCTCGACGAAGGAACGTGGACCGCGGCTCTGACGCCGTCCTCGCTGGACCTCCTCTCGAGCCGGGGCTACGCGTTCGCGTCGACGAAGACGTCCCTCCTCCTTGACGCCGGGGGCGAGGTTGTCGTCGCATTCGCCGCGCTGCGGACGACCACGAAGCTGAAAGGCTTCGTCTACGTCGACGTGGACGGCGACGGGTCGTTCGACCCTGGGGAGCCCCTCGTCGCCGGGCTTCGCGTCACGTTGGACGAAGATGCCGCGACGCGGGCGGTGACCGACGCTGAAGGTAGGTTCTTCTTCCTGCGAGTCCCATTCGGCGAGCATCGGCTTGTGGCGAGCGCGGCTTCGGCGGAGGGCCAAGACAAAGCCGACGTGAGGTCGACGGAGATCGTCGTCGTTCTGGTGCGGGGCGCGAAAACGGACGCCTACGCAATAGCATGGCCGACGGCTTCGGCTCCGGCGGAAGGGTTCCTCGAAGTGAACGCTAAGCTTGGAGCCGGCACCCCGTAGGTCCGGTTGCGAAAGGAGCGGCACGTGCGTGATCGGACGACACTCGGACTGTGGATCTGTCTCGTGCTCCTCGTGATTCCGCTCGCCGGCGTCGCCCAAGGCATCGTCGGCCCCAGTCAGATGAGCCGGTGCGCTCAGGCGACGTTCACGGTGACCGTGACGAACGCGAGCGCGACCGAGAGCGCCTGCCGGATCGTCATCATAAACGCCGTTCCCAACGCGGGATTTTCCATCGTCGCAGGGACCTCTGCGCTGACGCTCGTCGAAGCCGGCGAGACCTACGCCGTGGACCCCACGGACGGGACCTGGAATGTGGACGCCATCCGGGGATCGGCGTACACCCTGCCTCCCGGAGGCGAGATCAGGGTCTCGTTCGATCTTGCGACGGACTGCGCTGCCGTCTCGGGCAACGACGTCGCGACCGTGGACTTCGAGAACTGCGCCGCCCCCGGCGTGCTGCTTCGGAACACCCACTCCACGTCGATCGAGATCCTTCCTGGAGCCATCGTGATCAGCAAGGCTCCGTCGGTCGTCGAGGCCTCGGTGGGGGACGTGGTCACGTGGACGGTCACAGCGGAGAACACCGGGCTCGGATCTGTGGCGAACGTCGTGGTTACGGACGTCCTCGGCGCAGGGCTCGAGTTCGTGTCGGCATCCGACGGCGGGGGGCTCTCGGGCGGCGCGATCGTCTGGAGCGCCGCGACCACACCGGCGCTGGAGGAGGTCGCGGCCGGCGATTCCGTACCGCTCTCCATCACGGCGCGCGTCGTCGCCTGCCAAGACCTCTCTGACGCCGCCGACGCTCGTTGGGGGTGCAACTCCGGCGAAGTCTGCGAAGACACGGCGGTTCCCGGCTCGTGCGGAAGCACGACGGCGACCGCGTCGATCGCCCTCGTCCTGGCGCTCCCAAACTTGGTGTTCACGGCTCCAGCGATCACCGTTCCGTACTGCACGCTCGGCGAAACCGTCACGATCCCGATCGAGAACGCCGGCACCGGTGACGCCCACAACGTGCGACTCTGCGTGAATCTCTCGGGACTCGCCGTCGACGACGTTCAGGGGACGGCAACGTACGCCGACGGTTGCTTCTCGATTCCCCTCATCTCGGGGTCGTCGACGTACTCCCTCCAGTTTCACGTGACGTTCGCCGGCGACTGGTGCGCGGGGTCCCCGAGCGGGTCGCCGATCTACACCCTCGCGTATGAAAACGACTGCGGCATCGAGCACAAAGGGCGCCCGCAGATCGGCTCCGTCGGAGGAACGGGCGGGCCGTCGCTCTCCGCGACGAAGTCGGGTCCCACCCTCGTGAAGCTCGGCCAAGACCTCACGTACACGGTCGGCGTGACGTACTCGGGGTCGCCGTCGTGCGGAACGGGAATCGTGGACCTGGTCTCCGTCGTCGACTCCGTGCCGGACGGCTTCGTCGTCGTGAGCGCCGGCGGCGGCACCGTCCTGCCCTCGGGCGACATCGCGTGGACCTTCGACCCGACGGTCGATCCGAGCTTCTCGTCCTCTGTGACGATCCGCGTTCCAAGCGACTGCGGGGCCTGCTACACCGAGACGGCGAACGGGCTTTCGGCGAGCGTCGTCGACTGCTGTGGGTGCACAAGGACGGCGTCCGCCACGGCGCCGATCGTGATCGAGTGCGAACTCCTCTACACGTCGGAGATGACGGTAACTCCTGAGGCCCTCGTGCGGTGCGGAGATCCGGCGACCTTCACCGACACGCACGTCTTTGCGAACGATGCGAGCCTCGACCCCGTCTCGTTCGACGAGTACCAGTACGCCACCCTCCCGAGCAACGGTCTTGCGTACGTTCCGGGCAGCCTGGCGGTAACCGTTGACGGCAGCTCCGCCTCAGCGACCGTCGACGACGCCACGCCCGACGGACCGCTCGGGGTCAGGATCGATCGAACCGACTCCGTGCGCGGGCACACGGTCGTCTACACGTACCAGCTTGAGGCGACCGAAGCCTCCTCGCCTGCGTGCGGCG
>JBDKUT010000089.1:0-5575 GCA_039679545.1 Thermotogota bacterium | reverse complement strand
GAATCGGGCCGAGCGCGAACGCAGGGAAGTAGGTGAGAGCGCCCACGAGCAGGATCACCCCGACGAGGACGACGACGAACAGCGGCCCGGTCGTGGGGAAGGTCGCGATGCTCGACGGAACGGTCTTCTTGCGGGCGACCGCCGCGCCGATCGCAAGTCCCGGCAGAAGCGTCGCGAATCGGCCGATCAGCATGGCGAGACCGAGGGTCAGGTTGTAGAACGGGGTGTTCACAGAGAGGCCGGCCATCGCCGAGCCGTTGTTGCCCGCCGCGGATGTGTAGGCGTAGAGGATCTCCGAGAGCCCGTGCGCCGAGGGGTTGCCCGGCCCGGCGAGGCCTGCCGGAACGACCAAGGCGATGGCCGAACCGGTCAGCAGGACGATCGAGGGGAGCAGGATCCCGACGACGGCCATGATCATCTCGGACGCTCCGAGCTTCTTGCCCAGGAACTCCGGGGTACGCCCGATCATCAGTCCTGCGACAAACATCGCGAGGACGACGTAGAAGAGCATGCCAATCAGGCCGACTCCGACTCCGCCGAAGATCACTTCGCCGATCCCTATGTTGAACAACTGCACGAGCCCGGCCAGCGGCAAGTCGCTGTCATGGGAAGAGTTGACGGCCCCGGTGGACGTTGCCGTCGTCGACTCCGCAAACAGCGCCGAGGCCGGAATTCCGAACCGCACTTCCTTGCCCTCGAGGTTCGCTCCCGCCGAGACCCCGGCCTCCGCAAGCAGGGGACTGGCGGAGAGCTCCGCCCAGAAGGACACTCCCAAGCCAAGGGCGAACAGCACAAGCATCGCCGCGAGGAGTGCCCGACCCTGCCGGCGATTGCCCACCATGATTCCGAAGGAGAAGACGAGAGCGGTTGGGATGAGAAGCAGCGCGAAGTTCTCAAGCAGGTTCGAAAGCCCGGTCGGATTCTCGAACGGATGCGCGGAATTCGCGTTGTAGTACCCCCCTCCGTTTGTTCCCAGTTCCTTGATCGCCTCCTGCGAGGCGACCGGCCCTACGGGGAGGGTCTGCGTGTCGCCCTCCAGCGTCTGAACGGGAATCGAAGCGCGCAGCGTCTGCACGACGCCCTGGGACACCAGGATCACCGACAGGACGAGCGCGAGCGGAAGGAGAACGTGGACGACCGCCCGCACGAGATCGACCCAGAAGCTGCCGATCGTGGTCGACTCTCTGCGGCCGAAGCCCCGGACTACGGCGATCGCGACGGCCATGCCAACGGCGGCGGAAAGGAAGTTCTGGACGGCGAGGCCGAGCATCTGCGTCAGCGTGCTCATCGTGGCCTCGCCGGCGTAGGCCTGCCAGTTGGTGTTCGTGCCGAACGAGATGGCCGTGTTGATGGCTGTGTCCCAGCGAACACCGTGCAGGCCGCGGGGATTCAGGGGCAGGATCCCCTGGAGAAGCTGGATCAGAAAGAGGATGAGGCAGCCGCCGACCGTGGCGGCGATGACGCTGAGAGCATACGAACGGCTCGACATTTCCTGGCTCTCATCGATACGACACAGACGGTATACAAGCTTCTCGATCGGCCGCAGACCTGCAGAGAGAAACGTGCGTTCTCCTTGGAAGACGCGCGCCATGTAGACGGCGAGCAAAGCCGCTGCAGGGAGCAAGAGGACCAAGAGTTCAAGCGTGGCCAGGACTGCTTTGGGCATAGGATTTCACCCGCAAGGAGAGAGGTCGAATCCAGTCGTCCGTGGCATTCGCCCGGGCAAGAAGACACGCGCAGCAGTCTGCCTGCACCGCACGACACCGATCTCCCGAGGAAACACCTCCCACCGCGCTTCGCGCCGACCGACGCACGAAGGTGTGAGTCTAGTTCTGGTGGGGGCTCGAAGTCAATGCGGCTGCGGAAGCCGTCTGCAAGGGAGACGGTCGAGGTGCGCACCGCATGCGCAGAGTTGTATATGATCCTCCCGGAGGGATCGGATGAAGGAGTTCCAGCTCACCGTGCAGAACGAACCTGGCAGCTTTGCGAAGGTTGCGGCAGCGCTGGCGGACGCCGGAATCAACGTCGAAGTGGCCGCGGGAATGGGCCGACGAGGCGAAGGCCTGATCCGCCTCGTCGCCGACGAGCCGGAGAAGGCCCGACGCGTCCTTCGTGCGCTTGACGTGTCCTTCGAGGAGAAGGAGGTCCTGGTCGTCGACATCGCAAGCCATGCGCGGGGACTCGCGGATGTGCTGGACCTCCTTGCGGCCGCCGATGTGAATGTAGAGTCCGTGTATGCCGCTGTCGGCCGGCACAAGCTTGTTCTTGCCGTGGACAAGATCGAGCAGGCCCGACAGGCCCTGCAGGTTCGCTCGTAGTCTCTGCCGCTGCGACGCTTGTCGCGCGATTCTTCGACCCACTCGCCTTCCGCTGAGAAGTCGCTCCCAGCAGGCGGCTGCCAATCGCTTGCGAGCCAGTTGACACCTGACCTTCGCGGCAGTAGGATGCTCGGCACAGAAGGATCGACCTCCAAGGGGCCCACCGATGGGTGGGCTCGTTCCCTTCTGCGGGCAAGCAAGGAGCAACGGTACACGCGCGAGCACGGCGAGTACGTAGTCCGCATGTCTCTCGATCAATCGCAGCGTTTCTACACGCTATCCATTCCTGATGTCTACCCTGCCGCCGGCACGTCGGCCGACGGATTGACGACGGCGGAGGCGCAGGCGCGGCTCGCCCAGCACGGACCCAACGCCATTCAAACGATCAAGGGGAAGCCTCTCTGGCGGAAGTTCCTCGCCAACTTCACCCACCTGATGGCTCTCCTCCTCTGGGCCGGCGGAGCCATGGCGTTCATCGGGAAGATGCCCGAGCTCGGGTGGGCAATTTGGGCTGTCGTTGTCATCAACGCCATCTTCTCGTTCTGGCAGGAGTTCCGCGCCGAGAAGGCGGGAGACGCGCTTAAGAAACTTTTGCCCCAGTTCGCGAGGGTTCTTCGCGACGGCCAGGAGACCCGCATCCAAGCCGAGCAGCTCGTCCCCGGAGACGTGATTGTCCTCTCCGAGGGAGACCACATCAGCGCCGACGCGCGCTTGGTCGAGGAGAACGAGATGCGCGTTGACCTGTCGACGCTGAACGGCGAGTCGAACCCGGCCCGCCGCACGGCGGAGGCATCGTTGCGCGACGGGATCTCCGTCATGGAGCGGCCGAATCTCGTCTTCGCGGGGACGACTGTCAACGCGGGAACCGGGAAGGCCGTCGTCTTCGCAACGGGGATGGGGACGGAGTTCGGGAAGATCGCTCGCCTCACCCAGACGGTCGGAGAGGATCTCTCCCCGCTGCAGCAGGAAGTCAACCGCGTGACCAAGATCGTCACGGCCATGGCGATGGGGATCGGCATTGCGCTCTTCTTCTTGTCCGTCTTCGTCATTCGACGGCCGATGACCGAAGGATTCATTTTCTCGGTGGGGATGGTCGTCGCGTTCGTTCCGGAAGGACTCCTTCCGACCGTTACGCTGTCGCTCGCCATGGGCGTGCAGCGGATGGCGAAGCGAAACGCGCTGATCAAGAAGCTGTCCTCCGTGGAGACGCTCGGCTCTTGCACCGTGATCTGCACGGACAAGACAGGGACGTTGACGCAGAACGAGATGACCGTCCGGGAGGCGTGGGTCGCCGGTCGCCGGCTGACCGTGACCGGTGTCGGCTACGAGCCGGTGGGCGAGTTCAGGCCGACGGTTGCAGGTCAAGAGGTTTCGCCGGAAGACCTTCGGGAACTTCTCCTGGCGGCAGCCCTCTGCAACAACGCGAAGCTCGTTCCTCCAAGCGAAGGCCACGGGTGGAGCATCCTGGGCGACCCGACCGAGGCGGCGCTCGTCGTCGCGGCCGCAAAGGGTGGTGTGTCGTTGACCGAGGCAGTTCGCGAGGCTCCGCGATTGCGCGAACTCCCCTTCGATTCGGTGCGCAAACGGATGAGCACCATCCACCCGCGCAGTGGAGCGGAAACGGCGTTCGTGAAAGGGGCTCCCAAAGAAGTGCTGGGACTGTGCTCGTCGATCGTGGTCGACGGGCGGACCGAACCCTTAACGGACGCGCGGCGTGCGGAGATCCTTGCGGCGAACGATGGGTACGCGCGTGGGGCATTGCGCGTCCTCGCTATCGCCCGGCGTACCCTTCCCGCACGGCCGAACGGGTATACCGTGAACTGGGTGGAGCAGGATCTCACGTTCCTCGGCCTTGTCGCGATGCAGGACCCGCCGCGCCCCGAAGTGGCGGCCGCCGTCGACAAGTGTCGTCGTGCAGGGATTCGCATCATCATGATCACCGGCGACTACGGCCTCACGGCGGAATCGATCGCCCGTCGCGTCGGCATCGTCGGAGAAGGCGTCCGCCTTGTGACGGGGAGCGAGCTCGACGAGATGACTGACGCCGAACTCGTCGATACGCTCAAGCAGCCCGTCATCTTTGCGCGGTCCGCCCCCGAGCACAAGCTGCGCGTCGTCTCGGCTTTGAAGGACATGGGCGAAATCGTGGCCGTCACCGGCGACGGGGTGAACGATGCGCCGGCGCTCAAGAAGGCGCACATCGGCGTCGCGATGGGAATCTCAGGAACTGACGTCGCCAAGGAGGCCGCGTCGATGATCCTTCTCGACGACAACTTCGCCTCGATCGTCAACGCGATCGAGGAGGGCCGGGCCGTCTACTCCAACATCCGCAAGTTCACGACCTACATCTTCACGAGCAACACGCCGGAGGCGTGGCCGTTCATCCTGCAGATCGTCGCCAACATCCCCCTCGCGCTCGTCGTCATGCAGGTCCTCGCCGTCGACCTCGGTACCGACCTCGTGCCGGCGCTCGCCCTCGGGGCGGAGAAACCGGAGCCCGGCCTCATGGACCGCCCCCCGCGCGGACCGCAGGACCGCATCGTCGACCGCAAGCTGATCCTGCGTGCATTCCTGTGGCTCGGAAGCATCCAGACTCTCCTCTGCTTTGCCGGGTTCTTCTACTTGTGGTGGACGATGGGCTATCACGATCTCCTTCACCTTCCGCGGCCCGACCTCCTCCCGTACGCGGACCGGCTTCTGACGAGGGACGGGGTGGTGTACGTGATGGCCACGTCAATGTTCCACGCCGGCGTGATCACGACGCAGATCGGAAACGCGTACGCCTGCCGCACGGAGAGAACCTCGGTGTTCAAGTCGGGGTTCTTGAGCAATCGGTTCTTGTTGTTCGGGTTCGCGTTCGAGCTGGTGTTGATCGCCTCCATGATTTACATCCCGCCGCTTCGGGCGCTGTTTGAAGAAGGGCCCCTCCCTCTGCGCTATTGGGGATTCCTGTTCCTCTATCCGCCGGTCATGTTCTTGGCGGAGGAGGGACGAAAAGCCCTCGTACGGCGCGTCGAACGGAAGCGAAGCGCAGCGCGGGCGTTGCCGGAGGTAACCCGTGCGTAGACGAAGCAGACAGGCCGTGCCGTGGACTGGTTGTCCAGGCCAAACGCGCGGTAGGATAGGGACGCTCGTTTCCGCCGGCCGGAGGACGCAGGCGCGCGCGGGTACGAGACCAATGCAGTACCCTTGCGGGACCGGGCGCGCCGTCCGAGGTAGGAGGACGTTATGAGAGTCATCATTGTCGGCTGTGGGCG
>JBDKUT010000088.1:0-1914 GCA_039679545.1 Thermotogota bacterium | reverse complement strand
CAGCGCGTAGCGGCCGCCGAGCATGACTGCGGCGATGCCGTAGCGCACTTTCTCCGCGGGGAGGGGAACCTCGGCGAGGATCACCTCCCGGATCCGCTGCAGCCGCTCGGCGACCTCGGGCGGGAATCCCGCGATGTACTCCTCGACCGTCGCCGCAGCTGCCATGCGCCGAGCTTAGCCTCGATCCACCGATGAACCTTGGGTGGGCTGTTCTGGCGTGATCGGATCGGTGTGATCGGTCGTGGGCAGGGGTGAGTTCCGGGCGTCGCATCCCGGTCGTCCACTTCGTTCTCGGTCGTGCCGTCGTCGCGGCGGTGGTCAGTTGGCTGCGACTGGTGGTGGCGCGTGCGTGGCTGTGAACAGCCGCTCGAACGGGGTCTGCCATGGCCATGCCGCGGGTAGGTGCAGTGTGATGCGGCGTGCGGACCGTGCAAGGCGTGCCGGGACTGAGATGAGGGTGCGGCGGATCGTTGCGGTCGTCGCTCTGGCGAGCCGCCCTGCGTGGTCGGCGATGAGACCGGCGGTGCGGGTGAGGTTGAACGCGATGACCGCGAGCACGAGCCAGGCACTGTTCGCGGTGAACACCCCAGACGGCAGATGAGCGAGCGGCCCGCCCTTCAGGTCGGCGTGGACCTGTTCGATGATCGCGTGCGCCCGGTGGGTCTTGTCCGCCACCACGGTGCCCATCACGGTCTTGTCGGTGGTGGTGAAGAACGCGTGATGCCGGTAGACGTCGAACAGCGTCGGCTGCTCCACCTTGTTCGGGTTCAGGTCCGGGATGCGCCGCACCACCAGTCGTCCTTCGGCCCGTTCGGCCTTCTTCCGTGAACGGAACGCGGTGAACGTCACTTCGGCGACCTCTGCTTTGGAGATCAGCTGACCGGTGGCTTCGTCACGGATCGAGTCGGTGTACTCGATCATCTCCCACGCATCCTCGGGGATCGACGCGATCGCCGCCTTCACGGCAGGGTCCATCCGGACGGTCACAGACACGTCCGCGCCGGCGGTGATCGCGGTGCCGACGGTGGCGTGGCCGTAGAACGCGGAGTCCGCCCGCAGCAACGGGCGAACACTGCTGGCGGGGCGCATGCGGCGGAGGGTCGCGAGAGCGTCGCCGACGATCCGGGCGGCGCCCTTCGGAGACCCGGTCTTTCCCTGCCGCAATCGCTGCCCCAGAATCACCGGCGCCGACGAGGTCGTCGACGCCGTCGCGATCAGGGCGTTCAGGCCACGGACCCCCGAGTACCCGAACGAGGCGC
Source organism: Thermotogota bacterium (assembly GCA_039679545.1). GTDB lineage: Bacteria > Bipolaricaulota > Bipolaricaulia > UBA7950 > UBA9294 > JAPLGD01. The sequence continues at coordinate 655 of JBDKUT010000088.1, read as the reverse complement.
CCTGCTTCTTGTATCCGTGGACCTCGATGATCGTGTCGTCCAGATCCACCATCACCAGCTCACCGTTCGCGACCTGCAGCAGCGGCGCGGCCGAGCCGAGGGCCACCAAAGTTCGGGAGGCGACGGCATCGAGCTGGCGGACATGCCCGAACCGGAACTCCCGCAAGAACGATCCGAGAGTCGACGGCGCATACGTGCGGTCGAACAACCGGCCCATCCCGCCATGGCGGAGCACGTTCATGTCGTCGATCGAGTCCGCACCGGCGAGCATTCCCGCGACCAGAGCCATCACCTTCGCGCCCGCGTTCGCGCCCTTGTCCGTCGGGACGCTCAGCCGCGACTGCGAGAGCCGATCGAGCCCTGCGTGCTGGGCGAGGCGGAGCATCGGAACCAGCCCCGCCGCGGACACGATATTCGGATCATCGAAGACCGCAGATACCGCGGCCGGGGCGTGCTTGAATTGCATCTACGAGATGCCTCTCGACTCAGACGAATAGAACCCTAGACAAGCTCTATTTTCCCTGATCCGAGGGGCATTTCTATGTCACGACGCCCGCTCAACACCCACCTTCATCGGTGGATCGAGGTTTAGTGGGCCTCGTCGAGGATCGCGGCGATCTGGAACGCGGAGGCCGCAGAGAAGGCGGCGAGCTAC
>JBDKUT010000087.1:0-35595 GCA_039679545.1 Thermotogota bacterium | reverse complement strand
TGCATGCTCGACGACTCCGTCCAACTGACGCAGGACGAGCACCGCCCGCTCGTAGCTGACGGGATTCCCGATCTGGATAGCCGTTGCAAGCGTCGCCCGAGCCTGTTGCGGATCGAATCTCCGGAAGTCGGTCTGGTAGCTCCGGTAGAGCGGGTCGGCGTTCTCTGCCTGTGCGGCCGCAATTCGGGGGAGGCGGTCAATCAAATTGAGCTCGCGGAGCAGGAGAAACCCCTTTCCGATCGCCGCCACGTTGCCGAGGTTTCCGCACGGGACGACGACCCAGTCTGGCACACTCCAGCCGAGCTGCTCAGCGATCTCGATCGCCACCGTCTTCTGCCCCTCGATTCGGAGCGCGTTCAGGGAGTTGGCAAGGTAGATCGTCCGGTCAGCCGTGACGTCTCGAACAACGCGCATGCAGTCGTCGAAGTCCCCGTCGAGGGCAAGCACGATGGCCCCGTTGGCCCGCGGCTGCACGAGCTGCGCAGGTGTGACCTTGCCCCGCGGGAGGAAGACGATCGTGGGGATGCCGGCCGCCGCGCCGTATGCCGCGAGCGCCGCTGACGTGTCTCCCGTCGACGCGCACGCGATGGCCCGGAGGGGCGCACCGTCGGAGATGGCCTGCCGCACGGCGGAGACGAGGACGGTCATCCCGAGATCCTTGAACGATCCGGTCGCGCTCGTCCCGCACTGCTTGACCCACAGCTCCCGAAGTGCGAGGGTGCGGGCAAGTCGCGGAAGCGGGACGAGGGGCGTCCGCCCCTCTCCGAGCGACACGATGTGCTCGTCACGAATCGAGGGCAGGACCAGCTCGCGGCGACTCCAGACCCCGCTCGACATCGGCCACGCGGCGGCCGCGGCCCGCTCGCGGAACAGGCTCTTCCACTCCTCCGCGGACCGCTCCTTCAGGGCGTCGAGGTCATGCTCGACGTCGACGAGGCCGCCGCACCGGGGACACTCGTACACCGTCCCGCCCATCGGGACTCTTCCCTCACAGCCGCGAACGCACGCGTACCAGCACGAGAGCCGTTTCGCCATGTTCATCCTCCGATGATGCAGGTCGGCGTAGCGTGGATCGGCCGCGCGTCGACCGGCGCCCCCGCCGACGGGAACGCCGCCTCGTCCGGTTTGTCCGACAACGCGAAGATGAGCGCACCGCGCTCCCGCCACGCCCGAAGAACGTCCCAGACTTCCCCCGTGATCGCTACCCGCTCCTCCAAAAGCCGACCGACCGGCGCGTCGGCGGCCGCATTCGACATGCGCGCGACGGTCTCTCGGTACTCGGCACGGCGAAACGCGGGAACGAGCGTGGGACACCCCGCCGACGCGCGGCCGTAGACGTCATCGTGGAACGAACGCATGCCCGGAGAGAGGCTCCTTCGCCGTCGGTTGACCTCCTCAAGGAACGCGCGGAATCCCTTGTCCGCTTGATCGGTCCTACGGACCTCAAGGTCGGACAACGACACGGATCCGGAAACGACGAGCGTCGAGAGGTAAACGACGACGTCCTGGTTGTCCTCCACGAAGTCCCGAAACCGGGAGTGGTTGATCTCCGCATAGATGTCCGCCAACCCCGCTGACTCCGTCGAGCCGACGGCTTCGCCCACCACGGACAGGGCTGCCGCAGTGCGGGCATTATCGACGACGTGGTCGTTGCGTCCGCGAGCCCCGAGGAGCGTCTTGTCGAGATCCACAATGACCGCGGTGTTGGGACCGCAACCGAACCCCGCTGCGCCGGCCGCGGCGAAGAACGCGTCAATCTCCGCCCAACGATGGCCAAACACGAGGTGGCTGTCTGCGTGGCTCTCCTCCGAGCCCGGCACGTCGGACTCGCCGGCGATGAACGCCCACCCAGGACGCCCCGTGACTCGACACAATCCCCGGAAGGTCGCACCGTCGCTCTGCCGCGTATCCCCCACGTAGATCCATCGCGCGAGATCGTCCGCCGTCCCCGCTTGCCTCCCCGCCGCCTGGACGATCTCGGCAACCACGCGGGCATGCCGCTCCGTTCCCTTCCGCGGGTGCTCCCCGGCGAGGATCCCGAGCCTCTTTCGAAGCTCGTCGATCCCGGGGAGACGCCGGTCCACCGGAACGAGATTCCGGTAGAGGAGAAGATCCCCGACGACGTCCTGGATAGTTCCCTCTCCTCGAAACCTCATGACAACCACCCCCCTCGGACGAGCAGTTCGCCGTTCTCGATCGACCCCCCCGCAGCCCCACGCACCGTGTTGTGGACAACGAGGACCAACTTGAGGTCGAGCACCGAGCACGTGCGGACTCGACCGACCGTCACCGTCATTCCTCGGCCAGCATCCCGGTCGAGGCGCGGTTGCGGCCGGTCTCCCTCCTCGCGAACGAGAACGGGCCGCTCCGGGGCGCTGGGAAGGTCCAAGTCCACGCTGGCTCCACGGAACATGTGTAGGACATCGATCGCGTCGCGCGGAGCGCACGGACGCTGGAAACCGAGCGAGAGGCAGACCGTGTGCCCGTCGAGAACCGAAACACGATTGGCGTGCGCGCTCACCTCGAATTCCGCCTTCACCTTGCCGCGCCCATCGATGTGACCCAGCAGAAGCCGGGTTTCGGTCTCAATCTTCTCCTCCTCGCCGAAGATCCACGGAACCACGTTGTCCAGGATGTCGAGCGAGGCCACGCCCGGGTAGCCGGCTCCGGACACCGCTTGCATCGACGTGGCCACGACGCTGCTCAGTTCGAACGCATCGTGAAGAGGTTTCAGCGCAAGCGCAATCCCTGTGGTCGTGCAGTTGGGGTTCGTAACGAGGAAGCCCCCTTTTCCGGGCACCCGCCGCTGGAGGTCGATCAGCCTCAGATGGTCCGGGTTGACCTCCGGGATAACGAGCGGAACGTCGGACTGCTGTCGGTACGAGGACGCGTTCGAGGAGACCGCGAACCCCTCCGCAACGAAGCTGGGCTCGACGTCGCACGCCACGTCTGCCGGAAGTGCGGAGAACACGAGTGGGATTCCGGCCATCCCACGCGGGTCGAGCGGAAGGACGGGAAGGCGTCCGACCCGATCGGGAAGCGGAGCGGAAAGGCGCCAACGACAGGCTTCCCCGAACGACTTTCCAGCGCTACGCTCCGAGGCGGCCACCGCCGCAACCTCGAACCACGGGTGACCAGCGAGGAGTCGAACAAATCCCTGCCCGACGGTCCCCGTGGCTCCCAGAATCCCTACTTGAATCCGTTTCATCGCGCAATCACCTCATCGTGGATGGCACGCACGGCCGCCTCTCGGTCCGACGCGGTCACGGCCATCGAAACGCTCCACTCCGACGAGCCCTGGGCAAGAGCCATCACGTCGACGCCCCGCCTCCCTACGGCATCGAGCACCTTTCCCACCGCGCCGATGGCCCCGCGCATCCCCGCCCCCAGAGCCGTCACGACGACCACGTCGGGGACGACGCGAACCTCGTCGATCGCCCGGCGGGCCAGCTCCAGCGCGAACTCCTCGTCCAACTCCGCTTTCACCTGGGCCGCGGCCTCACCCGGCACCACGAAGCAGATCGACTGCTCCGACGACGCCTGAGAAATCATCAGCACATTCGCGCAGCAGCGGGCTACGCTGTCGAACGTACGCGCCGCGATTCCAGGCACACCGAGCATCCCGCGCCCCTCTACGGTGACAAGCGACAGCCCACGAATGTCGGTCACCGCCTTGACAGTGCCCGGCGCGAGGTCCGCCTCAGGCTGAATGCGAGTTCCCGGGCACTCGGGCCGGAAGGTGTTCAGGATGCGCAAGGGAATTTGTTCGTCGACAAGGGGCCGAATCGTGCGCGGGTGAAGGACCTTCGCGCCGAAGTAGGCAAGTTCGCCGACTTCGCCGTAGGACAGGACGGGGATGACGCGCGCCGTGGGCACAAGGCGCGGATCCGCGGTCATCACGCCGTCCACGTCCGTCCAGATCAGAACCTCCTCCGCTCGGAGTGCGTACCCAAGAATTGCCGCAGAGAAGTCACTGCCTCCCCGTCCGAGCGTCGTCGTCACACCGTCACGGGTGCCGCCCATGAAGCCTGCTACGACGGGGATCACGCCGGCAGCGATGAGCGGCCGCAGGGTTCGCGTTGCCCGCTCGCGCGTCTCCTCGAGCTCCGGCGTCGCGTTCTGATACGTTGAGTCCGTGACGATGACCTCCGTAGGATCGATCGCGACGGCCTCAACTCCCCTCGCGGCAAGCACCGCCGCCAGCAGCCGGGCCAGGAGCGGTTCGCCGCGCGACGTTGCCCGGTCGAGGGCGCGTGGCGTCGCTTCGCCGAGCACGCGGACGCTGTCGCAGACGGCCAGGTACTCGTCCATTGTCTCCTGGGCCGCGGCGTTCAACTCGGACGCGTTCTCGACCCCGAGGACTTCTGCGGCAACGAAATGTCGTTCCAGAACATCGGCTGCCACACGACGAGGGAGTTCGTCGTCTCCGATGGCCGCGGCTTGGATCCCTTGCGTCAGCGCGTCGGTGACGCCGCTCATTGCAGAGACCACCACGGCGACTCCGTTGCCGGCACGGACGCGTTCAAGCACAAGATCCGCCGCACGCAATATCGCGTCAGCGTTTCCAACCGAGGTGCCTCCGAACTTCAGAACGAGTGTGGTCATCGTCGTTCCTCCCTCGCAGCCAGGTCGATGAGATCGCCGAGAACGCCCGCCGCTGTGACCTCTGGACCGGCACCGGGCCCGGCAATCGAGACGGGAGACTCGGGGCAACGGCGCGTGAAGAAGGCGACGCGGTTCTCGCCGCCCCGAAGTCCAGCAAGCGGATCGGCTGACGGAACGGACGCGAGGCCGATCGCCGCCCCGCTTGCCTGAATCGATGCCCGGTACACGAGCGTCTCGCCCTTCCGCTCCGCCTCCCGGAACTGTGCCGCAACGCCGGCGTCTTCCTCTGCAATCCGTGCCAAGAACTGCGAAGCGCCGAAGGAACCTTTTCCCCGCACAAAGGGAGTGACGTCAAGGTCGACCTCCTCGAGCGGCCAGCCGGCCGAGCGTCCGAGGATCAGAGCCTTGCGGGCGACGTCGCGCCCGAGGAGGTCCTCTCGAGGATCCGGCTCCGCAAAGCCGAGGTCGATCGCATCGGAGACCGCCTGGGACAGGCGATGTCCTTCCCGCACTCTCCCTGCAATGAACCCCAACGTGCCGCTGACGGCGGCGTCGATCCGCACAATGGAGTCTCCGGTGAGGCGCAACGTGCGGAGGGTAGACAGCACCGGAAGCCCGGCTCCCACGGTCGCCTCATACCGCAGCCTCGGAGCGGCAAAGAGCGCCGCGGAGGTCACGTACGCCTCGCTGAGTGGGAGCTTGTTTGCCAGGACGACGCCCGCCCCGGCATCGAGCGCGGCTTCCCACACGGGAGCCATTCCCGCCGCCGCGGTTGTGTCGACGAACGTCGTCCCCGCTGTGGCCATCCGGAAGACAGGCAACGCTCCCGGCGTCGCTTCGGCAACGTCGGAGATTGCCCCGCCGTCGGCTTTCGCCGAGAGAATTCGCTCGACGACCGAAGCCGCAAACCCTTCCGGACACACAAGGTGTCCTCGCCGATCGGCCAGCGCGACAAGGCGCACGCGTAGGTCGACGTTGAAGAGCTGTCTCGCGAAGGCCCTCCCCACGCGGCCCAACCCCACAACCGCTACGTCCATGACTGTGTCCGTTTCCCTCAGCACCTCGGTCTACCTCCCCAAAAAAGAAAAGACCGCAGGCATTGCCTGCAGTCTCACAAGCCATCCAGCTCCGCTCGAACGCGGAGTTAGACGGCCACGATCGTCGTCGTACCGAGACCCATCAGTACCGAGGCGGAAACGGTCATTCCTGCGCTCTCGGGACCTCTCACGAGTTCGGTCATGATACGCTTACCATAGGCGAGCGAGACGCATTCGTCAAGGCCACACAGACCTGCGAGGACGAGAAGTCTGATTCCAATTGGCTTCACACAGAATGTGCTGGTCGTGGCTAGGCGCCAAACGCGAATCCCCCTCGCGAAAAGACGTCGATGCAGGTATCGACGACGGCCGGATCGTAGAGAACGCCACGGTTCTTCCGTAGCTCGTCGAGGGCCGCTTGGAGCCCCATGGCGGGGCGGTACGGGCGATGGGAGCACATCGCTTCCACAACGTCCGCCACAGCGAGGATCCGCGCCTCAAGAAGAATATCGTCGCCACGGAGCCCCTGCGGGTACCCAGATCCATCGAGCCACTCGTGATGCTGAAGGACGATGTCGGCGACCGGCCATGGAAAGTCGATCCCTTTCAGAACATCGTGCGCGGCCCGTGGATGGGCCCGAATCAGGCCGAACTCCGCCGCGGTCAGCTCGCTCGGCTTGGCGAGGATCTCCGCTGGAACAGAGATCTTGCCGATGTCGTGCAACGAAGCGGCGACCCGCAACCCTTCCAGACGATCCGCCGCGAGGCCCAGGGCCTCGGCCACCGCGCAAGCCAGTCGCGTGACTTCATGCTGATGGCCGGCCGTGTACGGGTCGCGCAGGTCGGTCAATGCAGCAACAACGCGAACCGTCCCTTCCAGCCTCGCTTTCAGACGCTCCTCGGCCAGCGCTCGATCCGTCACGTCCCAATTGACTCCGATGACGCGTTCGGGAGTGCCGTCCGCAGCGCGAAGGACCATGCCGTGGGCCTCGATGTGACGCACAGTCCCACTGGGCCAGCAGACTCGAAAGTGCGTGTGGAATTCTCGCTCTCCCCGAATGGCGGCCTTAAGGGCTCCCTCGATGGACCGGGCATCGTCGGGATGAAGCGCCCGCCGCCACGCGTCGTACGAGCCCGCGAAGTCGGCGGCGGAGATGCCGTACAGCTCAAACATTCGGGAATCCCACTCGAGGTGGTCGTGAGCTAGATCCAGGTCCCAGACTCCGATCCGCGCGGACTCGGTGGCGAGAGCCAGGCGGCCAGCGATCCGGCTAATCTCCTCCTTGGCATCCAACCGAAGGATCTCGACGGAGGCGTGGCGCACGATGCCTTCGATGGTCGCCGCGTGATCGAGCTGGGTTCCCCGATGCAACAGCAGCGTGACGCCGCCCACTGGCTTGCCGTCGAGCGAGAACGCGACGTGGTACACCGCCCCAATGCGCAGCGTTCGCCGGAAGAGGGTGCAGATGGATTCGGAGACCACGCCGCCGAGAAGGTCAAAGATTCCTCCCGGACAGGCGACCAGTCGTCCGCTCGAATCGGCGGTGTCAGTCCTTCCTACGGCCTTCGGGCGGACGAAAACCCTCGCCGTGCGGTCTGTCCCGACGAGCCTCTTGAGGAACTCCTCGTGATGTTCGAGGCCGCGGTCACAACGCCAACGAACGGCGCCAACCGCCGGGTCGTACAGCGTAACGATCACATAGGCGGTCGGCAGAAGCCCGTGGACCGCGGCGGCAACAAGCTCGCAGATCTCATCGACGCGAGTGCACCGGCTGAGCCGGAGGATTGTCTCCGACAACGGACCGTCGTCTTTCTCTCCTCGCCGAGTCCTGCCCACGCCGCCGCTGCTCTCCGCCGGCCTGCCCAAGCCGTGAGAGCCCTCGTCACCATCCTTCCGCCCCTCCATCCTGGAATCCATTGTAGGCGTTTCCTCGCAAGAAACTACGGGAAACCAAGTCATCTGTGCACAATATGCAAGCTCGCAGCGTTTCCGCATAGACAAGAGGTCCGGTGAACCTTTCGCCCGGCTGAGTCATGTACAGTCTTCGTCGTGAACTGATCCGAGGAGGCATTCGATGAAGGAGCATCCAGACGAAACCTGTACGATCAGTACGGACAAGGCTTGTCTTGACGTTCAACTCATCCACGACTTCCTCAGCCGCTCCTCGTATTGGGCTCGGGGCCGTTCCCTCGAACAAGTGCGCACGTCAATCGAGAACTCCCTCTGCTTCGGCGCGTACGAAGGACGCCGTGAGGTCGGGTTCGCCCGCGTGGTCACCGACTACGCGACGTTCGCCTGGCTGTGCGATGTGTTCGTCCTCGAACCACATCGCGGCCGAGGAATCGGGAAACGTCTTGTCCAGGCGGTCGTGGATCATCCAACGCTCCGTGATCTTCGACTCATGATCCTTGCGACGCGCGACGCTCAGGGTCTGTACAAGGAGTACGGCGGCTTCGGGGCGATCGAGAAGCCGAGCCGTTGGATGACCCGTCACGCATCGGCGAGCGGCGCCGACGGCGCTCGATAGACGTCGCGGCGTCATCGTTCTACCGCATGGCGCGGCCTTCCTATTCCGGCGGTTTCTCACCGCTTGGCGCACCAAAGCCAGGGGCGAGCGGCGCGTGCCTGTGACGCACCGCATCCCTGACGTAGCCGGCCGCGTGGCTCTGCAAGCTGGTCACACCGTGAGGCGGCACCGATAGAAAGCCGGAGCGACTCCGCGGCACGCGCGCTCGGTTCTCTACATTCTCGCGGCGCGGGCTTCCTTCCGTTCCTCGACGATCTTTTCGGCGATCGTGTAGGGCACCGACTCGTAGTGCTCGAACTGCATGGTGAACGTGCCGCGGCCGCTGGTGAGGTTCCGGATCTCCGACGCGTAGCCGAACATCTCCGCGAGCGGCACCATGGCCTGCAGAACCGTCGCGTTCGCTCTCGATTCCATTCCTGTGATCCGGCCGCGCTTGCTGCACAGGTTCCCGGTCACGGCGCCGGTGTGTTCCTCCGGTACCGTGGCTTCGACGCTCATGATCGGCTCAAGGAGCTCGAGTCCGGCCTTGAGACAGGCCTCCCGAAACCCCATTCGTCCGCAGGTGCGAAACGCTTGCTCCGAGGAGTCGACATCGTGCATCGAACCGTCGTAGACGGTGACAAGCAAGTCGACGATCGGGAAACCGGCGTACGGACCCTGGCTCATCTCTTCGACGATCCCACGTTCAATCGCCGCCAGGTACTCGCGCGAGATCTTCCCGCCAGTGACCTCGTCCTCAAACTGGAATCCCGAGCCGGGCTCCGTCGGCTCAACCCGAAAGACCATGTGTGCGTACTGCCCACGCCCACCGGTCTGCTTGATGTGTCTGTATTCGTGATCGACCGGGGCGAGGATCGTCTCGCGGTAGGCGACCTGAGGTCGATCGGAGATCACGGAGACGCCAAACTCGCGCTTCAGACGGTCGAGGATGATCTCAAGGTGAAGCTCCCCCATCCCGGAGATGATCACTTCACCCGTTTCCTGATTGGAGCGGACAACGAACGTCGGGTCCTCGTCGGCGAGCCGATGGAGGGCGTGCGCCAGCTTGTCGCGATCATCGGTCGACGCCGGCGAGACCGCGATGCCGATGACGGGCGTCGGAAATTCGATCGATTCAAGCAAAATCGGGTGCTCCCGACTGCACAGCGTATGCCCGGTGAGGGTGTCCGACAGGCCTACGACCGTGCCGACCTCCCCGGTGTGCAGGACCTCGATGGGCTCCCGATCGTTAGCATGCATCTCGAACAACCTCCCGACCCGCTGGATCTTGTCGACGCTCGAGTTGTAGACCTGGGCTCCCAGCTCAAGCGTCCCCGAGTAGACGCGGACGTACGTGAGCTTGCCCATGTGTTTGTCGCTCTGGATCTTGAACGCCAGCGCCGCGAGGGGCGCGTCGTCGCGGGGGCGGCGGATGAGCTCTTGGCTCGACTCCAAGCTGGTACCGATCACGGGCGGCAGGTCGATCGGAGACGGGAGGTAGTCGACGATCGCGTCGAGAAGCTTCCGAACTCCCTTGTTCTTGAACGCTGCACCACAGAGAACGGGGATGAACCGGCCGTCGATGGTCGCCTTGCGAATCGCCTGGACGATCTCATCCCGCTCCGGCGTGATTCCCTCGATGAACTTCTCCATCAGAGGATCGTCCTGCTCGCTGATCCGCTCGATCATCGCGGCTTCCGCCTCGCGCGCCCGCGTCTTCCATTCGTCGGGGATCGGCTCTTCGCGGATCGTCGCACCCGTCGGTGCGTCGTCGAAGTAGATGGCCTTCATCTCGACCAAGTCGATGATCCCGCGAAAGTCGGCCTCGGCACCGATTGGGATGACCACGGGCACGGCGTTGGCTCCCAGTTCCTCGCGGATCTCGAGGACGACGCGGTCGAAATCTGCGCCGGTTCGGTCCATCTTGTTGATGAAGGCAATCCGCGGCACGCCGTACTTCTCCGCCTGCCGCCACACCGTCTCGGCCTGCGGCTGAACGCCCCCGACAGCGCAGAACAGAGCCACTGTGCCGTCAAGAACACGGAGGCTTCGCTCGACCTCGGCCGTGAAGTCGACGTGTCCGGGGGTGTCAATCAAATTGATCCGATGGTCGCGCCAGTACGTGGTCGTCGCCGCAGAGGAGATGGTGATCCCTCTCTCCTGCTCTTGGATCATCCAATCCATCTTCGCTTCGCCGTCGTGGACCTCGCCGATCTTGTGGCGCTTTCCCGTGAAGAAGAGAATGCGCTCGCTCACCGTGGTCTTGCCGGCGTCGATGTGGGCCATGACGCCCACGTTGCGTATGCGTTCAATTGGTGTTGTCTTCATCGTCCGTCGCCTCCGCGCGCTTCCGTCCTCGTCCCATACCGCCAATGCGCGGGTGCCCTTGTCGTTGTCCGTATCCAGTCTCGCAAGGCTACTGTGGCGATCTTGTGCTCGACCGTCAAGAAACGACCTAGACTGTGTCCACCGACACGAGAGGAGTTAACGAGAACTCGGAGCGGAAAGGTACGAGAGCTCACCCACGAAATCAACCTACAGGACAGCAAGGATCGGTGAGCGGCCCGAGTGCACGTTCTCCCCTTCTTCCGGTAAGATGGCCGCCATGGGGATTCGGACGGACGGCTCGACCGGGTGGCGTCCGCGGCGTCGGGTCATGCGGCGGTTCCTCGCCGCGCTAATTCGAGTCGCCTTCGCGCTTCTCACACGATTCCACGTCGAGGGCCAAGAGAACATCCCCCAGGAAGGCCCATTTCTCGTCGTCGCAAACCACTTTCACTTTACGGATCCCCTCGCCGTCATCCACGCCGTGCGGCGGCCCTTGGATTTCATCGGCGGGTTCCGCATGCCGTTTGCGCCCGCGTCCGTACGTCTTCTTCCTCGCCTGTGGGGTCTCTATCGAGTTCCCCGCGGGGAGGAGGGGTTCGCACGCGCTGCGCTTCGCGGAGCGGAGTCAACGCTTCTCGAGGGCGGCGTCGTCGGGATCTTCCCGGAGGGAGGCAGCTGGACGAACGTCCTTCGGCGTCCCCGTCCAGGCACGGCGTTCCTCGCCTCGCGCACGGGGGTGTGTGTGCTGCCGGTCGGCATTGACGGCACCGACGGGATCTTCCCATCGCTCCGTCGCTTCCGCCGTCAGCCGGTCACGGTGCGGATTGGCGCTCCGATCGGCCCGTTCCGGATGAAGGGCACCGGCCGACCAGGGCGGGACCGGCTCGACGCCATCGGCGACACCGCGATGCGCGCAGTGGCCGGGCTGATTCCCGAGGATCGGCGGGGCGTGTACTCGACCGACCCGGACATCCGTCAGAAGGCGGAGGCAGTTGCCGCCTACCCGTGGGAGCGAGCGAACCGGCGTACGGCGCAGCGTTCGCAGTCCCCAACAAGAGAAGGAGAACCCCATGAATGAGAAACTGGTCCATCCTCCCGTCGCACGGCGGGAGCGACGCGCGTGGTACCTGTATGACTTCGGGAACTCGGCATACGCATCGGTCGTTCTCCTCGCCGTGTACGCCGCCTATTTCAAGGAGACCGTCGTCGGAGGGGCCAGAGGATCGTTTCTGTGGGGCCTCTCCGTGGGCCTTGCGACGCTCGTCGTCGCGATCCTGTCGCCAATCCTCGGAGCGTTCGCCGATGCGGCCGGATCGAAGAAACGGTTTCTCTTCGCCTTCACCGCGATGTCGTGCGTCTTTACGGCGGCCCTCTTCTTCGTGACAAAGGGCTCCATTGTCACTGGGATGCTCTTCTTCATTCTCGCCGAGATCGGCTACCGTAGCGCCCAGGTCTTCTACGACGCCCTCCTTCCTGAGATCGCCACCGAATCGGAGATCGGCCGGGTCTCCGGAAACGGGTGGGCGATCGGATCCGCGGGGGGCATCCTCGTTCTCGTCCTTGTCATCGCGCTGACGCAGTGGGTAAAGGCCCCGTGGGTCACGCGCGCGTCCCTCGTGTTAACCGCTGTCTTCTACGCGACCTTTGCGATTCCGATCTTCGCTTGGCTGCGCGAGCGGGGGACGCCGCAGCCTCTCCCTAAGGGACGTGAACTCCTTGCACTGCCGTTCCGCCGCATCGCCGAGACATTCCGGGCCATCCGCCACTACAAGGAGTTCGGTAAGTTCATGATCGCCTTCCTCGTCTACAACGACGGGATTCTCATGACGCTCAGCTTTGCGGCGATCCTCGGGACGGTACTGTTCAACCTGAACCAGATGCAGCTCGTCCTGTTCATGATTCTCGTTCAGGCCACGAGCGTCCCCGGTGCCTACGTCCTCGGTCGGATCACCGACCGCACGGGGGCGCGCGCGGCACTCCTCGGCTCCCTGGTCCTGATGGTCGGCGCGATCGTGTGGATGTACTTCAATCGGTCGCTCGTTTCGTTCTATGTGATCGGCGCCGTCGCTGGATTCGCGCTGACGGGAGTCCAGTCGGTGAGCCGGACGATGATCGGACTTCTCGCCCCCGAAGGACGAAGCGCCGAGTTCTTCGGTTTCTTCTCTGTCGCCGGGCGAACGTCGTCATTCATCGGCCCGACCGTGTACGGGATCGTGGCCGCCCGCGTCGCCATCGCACTCCAGAACCGAGGGACGGAGTCGGTCCTTGCCGAGCAAGTCGGACAGCGAGCGGCGGTCCTCTCGATCCTCGCGTTCCTGGTGATCGGCACGGCGCTTCTCCTGCTCGTGGACGAGCGCGCCGGGCGGGATGCGCGGGCGCAGGTCGCGAGCAAGGAGCAGAAGTAGCGGCAGGACGAAACCCAGGTTGACGGAGCGACACGCCCCGCTTACGGTTTCGCGCTCCCAAGGAGGCCGTTCATGTCCCACGATTACGCCCGCACGGCGGCCGCCGAGCTCGGCATCTCCCACGGCCAGGTGAGCGCCGTTGCGGCCCTGCTTGACGAGGGGGCCACGGTGCCGTTCATCGCTCGCTACCGCAAGGAGAAGACCGGATCGCTCGATGAGGTAGCGATCATGGCGATCCGCAACCGAATGAAGCAGCTCGTCGCGCTGGACGATCGCCGTGAGGCGATCCTCGCCTCGCTCAAAGAACGGAACCTTCTGACCGCCGAGCTTGCGGGCGCCGTTGAAGCCGCGGAGACGATGGCGGTGCTCGAAGACGTCTACATCCCGTACCGCCCAAAGCGGCGCACGCGGGCGATGATCGCGCGTGAGAAGGGGCTTGAGCCGCTCGCGGACCTGCTCTTCGATCAGGATCCATCCGTCGACCCGAACCAAGCGGCCGTGGCGTTCGTCCGTCCGGAGAAGGGCGTCGAGAACGAGGTCGATGCCCTCGCCGGCGCGCGTGACATCCTCGCCGAGCGGGTGAGCGAGTCGGCCGACGCTCGAGGAGAGATTCGAGAACTCTTCGCGAAACGAGGCATCCTGCGCTCGTCGGTCATCGCGGGGAAGGAGCCCGAGGGAGCAACGTACCGTGACTACTTCGACTGGCAGGAGCCGCTCGCCGACGCGCCGAGCTACCGCGTGTTGGCCCTCCTGCGCGCCGAGCGGGAGGGTATCATCCGCCTCTCGGCTCGGCCTGACGAAGGCGCGGCCCTCGCGTTTCTGAAGCGCCAGTTTGTGCAGGGCGGAGGACCGTGCGCACAGCAGGTTGCCCTGGCCATCGAAGACGGCTACGAACGCCTCATGGCGCCGTCGATCGAGACCGAGATCCGCGCCCAGCTCAAGGAGAAAGCGGACCGCGAGGCCGTGCGCGTCTTCGCCGACAACGTGCGTCAGCTGCTCCTTGCACCGCCGCTCGGGCAGAAGCGCGTTCTCGCCATCGATCCCGGCTACCGAACCGGCGGCAAGGTCGTCTGTCTCGACGCCCAGGGAAAGCTCTTGACGCACGACGTGATCTACGCGACCGGGTCCGCCGCCCAACGGGTGGAGGCTCTTCGCAAGCTCGAAGAGCTTGCGAAGGCGTACGCCGTGGAGGCCATCGCCATCGGAAACGGGACCGCCAGCCGCGAGACCGAGACGTTCGTACGCTCGATCGACTTCGGCCGCGCGATCCCTGTGGTTCTCGTGAACGAGAGCGGAGCGTCGATCTACTCGGCGTCCGATGTCGCTCGTGCCGAGCTGCCAAACCAGGACGTCACCGTCCGCGGCGCCGTCTCCATCGGACGGCGACTCGTCGACCCGCTCGCCGAATTGGTCAAGATCGATCCGAAGGCGATCGGCGTCGGCCAGTACCAGCACGACGTCGACCAGAACCTCCTGCACCAGAGTCTGGCTGACGTCGTCGAGCATTGCGTCAACGCGGTGGGCGTCGAGGTGAACACGGCGAGCGCTCCGCTCCTGTCGCGCGTGTCAGGCCTCGGGCCCAAACTGGCGGAGACGATCGTCAGCTACCGCGACGAGAACGGACCCTTCCGTCGTCGCGCCGAGCTGAAGAAGGTGCCGCGACTGGGACCCAAGGCGTTCGAGCAGGCGGCGGGTTTCCTCCGCATTCGAGACGGCGACGACCCGCTCGACGCGAGCGCCGTCCACCCGGAGAGCTACGTCATCGTCCGCCGCATGGCGGCGGACCTCGGGTGCACGGTGGAGGACCTGATGAGAAGCGCCGACCTACGCGCGAAGATCGACCTCGACCGCTACGTCACGGACACCGTCGGGCTTCCCACGCTCACCGACATCCTCGCCGAGCTCGCGAAGCCCGGCCGCGATCCGCGAGAGCGATTCGAGGCGTTCGCGTTCTCCGACGACGTCCACGAGATCGACGATCTCCGGCCGGGGATGAAGCTCCCGGGAATCGTGACCAACGTCGTCGACTTCGGCGCGTTCGTCGACGTCGGCGTTCACCAGGACGGCCTCGTTCACGTCAGCCAACTCGCCGATCGCTTCGTCGAGCACCCGTCGAAGGTCGTTAAGGTCGGGCAACGCGTGATCGCGTTCGTCCTCGAGGTCGACATCGAGCGGCGAAGGATCTCCCTGTCGTTGCGCAAGCCGCACGACGCGGCGTCACCGGCTGCGAAGGCCGATCCAACCCGAAGCCGGCCTCGCAAGGAGTCGACAGGACGATGACGCGGCGACGTATCCCGATGGAGACAGCGCTCGTGCGCCGGACGCTTCCGAACTGCTTCGCCTCGCGCGCCGTCACGCCGAGCGACAAAGAGGCTCTTGCCATCCTCCTCTTCGCCGCCTATCGGGGGACGATTGACGACGAGGGCGACTCGTTCGCCGACGCGCTCGCGGAGATCGAGAAGACCTTCCGTGACGACTACGGTCGCTTCCTTCCCGAGTGCTCGTTCGTCATCGAGGCCGGCGAGTTCCTCGCCTCGGCCTGCCTTGTCACCTTCTTTGAGCCGCACGACGCGCCGCTCGTCGTCTTCCTGATGACCCGCCCTGAGGCCAAACGCCGCGGGCTCGCGAGGAACGTTCTCGGGCGGTCGATGAATGCCCTCCTCGACGCGAGGTACGCTCGCCTGACGCTCGTCGTGACGGACGGCAACGAACCCGCGCAGAACTTGTACCGATCGCTCGGCTTCACGCCCATCGAGGAGCCTCTGGCGACGCGCGACGACACAGCGTAGGATCGCCCGATTCGAGGCAACCAAGATGCCCTACGCGACGAACCGCAACGTGCGCATTCACTACGAGAACGAAGGGGCGGGATCCCCTCTCCTCCTTCATCACTGGACCTTCTCGTCGCTCGACGCGTGGTACGAGCTGGGCTACGTCGACGCGCTGGCCTCCGACCATCGCCTCATCCTGATCGACTCCCGTGGGCACGGGAAAAGCGACGCGCCCCACGACGAGGCGGCGTACCGCCCCGAGCCGCGGGTCGCCGACGTCGTCGCCGTGCTGAACGCAGCCGGGATCGATCGCGCGACGTTCTTCGGGTTCTCGATGGGCGGGTGGATCGGGTTCGCCTGCGCGAAGTGGGCGCCGGAGCGCTTCTCCGCGTTCATCCTCGGCGGCCAGCACCCGTACGCTCAGACGATGGAAGGCGCACGGGAGTGGCTTCGCGTGGGAGAGAAGGACGGCGCGCGGGCATTCATCGACTTCTGGGAGCGCGAGGTTCGGCCGCTCTCCGCGGCGGAGAAAGAGCGCATGCGACGTTACGACTTCACGGCAATGGTCGCTGCGGCACAGGACCGGGAGGGGCTCGAAGCCATTCTCCCGGGACTTCACGTCCCCTGCCTCCTCTTTGCTGGGGAGAGGGACGGAGTCCACGCGCTGGCGGAAAAGGCGGCAGCAGGCATCCCGAACGCGCGGTTCGTCTCGCTTCCCGGCCTCACGCACGGAGAGACGATCGAGCGCCCGGACCTCGTCGTGCCCGTTGTGCGCAACTTCCTCTCCCGCCTCCACGTTTAGTTGGCCAGACGACGGCGGCGCTCTTCGGTAGCCACGGTATAATGCCTCCTCGCGCCTCTTGCCGAAGAGGACGCAGATCCCGAATTCGCGGAGGACGTCATGCAGAAGGATGCCTCAACCATGGAGAAGGTCGTCGCGCTGTGCAAGCGACGCGGGTTCATCTTTCCGTCGAGTGAGATCTACGGTGGGATCGGCGGGTTTTGGGACTACGGTCCTCTCGGCGTTGAGTTCAAGCGCAACGTGAAAGAGGCGTGGTGGCGCGACATGGTGTCCGGCCACGATGACACGCAAGCCCCCGCCGGCGCGCCGTCGGCGTACGAGATGGTCGGGATCGACTCGACCATCGTCATGCATCCGCAAGTCTGGAAGGCGAGCGGCCACTTCGACCTCTTCTACGACCTGTTCGTCGACTGCAAGACGTGCAAGGGGCGGTTCCGCGTCGACCAAGTCAAGGACAGCGCGTGCCCGAAGAAGCCGAGCAAGCGCCCCGGCGAGCACACGGAGTGCGCGCTTACCGAGCCGCGCGAGTTCAACCTGATGTTCAAGACCTACGTCGGCGCACTCATCGACCCAACGGCCGAGGCGTACCTCCGCCCCGAGACGGCTCAAGGGATCTTTGTGAACTTCAAGAACGTCGTCTCGACCTCGCGCGTGAAGGTTCCGTTCGGGATCGGGCAGATCGGGAAGTCGTTCCGCAACGAGATCACGCCGCGCAACTTCACCTTCCGGTCGCGCGAATTCGAGCAGATGGAGATCGAGTTCTTCTGCGCTCCGGAGCAGTCGCAGGACTGGTACCGCTACTGGCGCGATCGCCGCATGGCGTGGTACGTGTCGCTCGGTCTGGCGAGCGATCGGCTTCGCTTGCGCGAGCACACGACGGAGGAGCGCGCCCACTACTCATGCGGCACGGCCGACATCGAGTACGCGTTCCCGTTCTGCGCCGACGGCGACTTCGGCGAACTCGAGGGCGTGTCGCACCGCAGCGACTTCGACCTGCGCAGCCATATGGAAGGAAAGCTCGTCAAGCAGGGCGACCTTCTCGTCGTCGAGAAGGACGAGTCGGGCGCCCCAAAGTATCCGGGGAGCGGCAAGGACCTCTCGTACTTCGACGAGGCGACGCAGCAGAAGTTCATCCCGCACGTCATTGAGCCGTCGGCGGGCGCCGACCGCGCCGCCCTCGCCTTCCTGTGCGAGGCCTACGACGAGGACTCGATCCCGGACGAGAACGGCGTTCCCCAGGAGCGCGTCGTGCTTCGCCTGCACCCCCGCCTCGCCCCGATCAAGGTCGCCGTCTTCCCGCTCGTGAAGAAGGACGGGCAGCCTGAGATGGCAGCCGACATCTACCGCGACCTCAAGAGGCGGTGGAACGTCTTCTACGACGAGAAGGGCTCGATCGGCAAGCGCTATCGACGCCAGGACGAGTCGGGGACGCCGTTCTGCGTCACCGTGGATCACCAGTCGGCGATCGACAGAACCGTGACTCTGCGCGACCGCGACGCAACGACCCAGGAGCGCGTGAAGATCGCCGAACTCGAGTCGATCATCGCCGAGCGCATGAGGGCGTAGGCAGACGTAGAATGCACCGAAGGATCCCCATGGCTTCGCCCGACGATCTTCGCGCACGGATTCTCACGACCGCCTCGTACTTCGCCTCGGTCGGTCTGATCGGCCTCGTCGGCGGGTCGGTGGGACCGACGCTTGCACCGCTCGCCGCCCAGACGGGAATCGGGCTTTCGACAATCGGCGTGGCCCTCTCGGCACGCTCGTTCGGCTACCTGATCGGCGCCGTCGGAGCCGGTCGCCTGATCGAGCGCTGGAACACCCACCGCGGGATCGCTGTGGCTCTTCTTGGCGCCGGGGTCGCCCTCGCGCTCGTTCCGATCGCTCGATCGCTGGGGACGCTCCTCCCGATCATGGCCGTCATGGGGTGCATGCTGGCGGCGCTCGATGTTGGAGCGAACACACTCCTCTTGCGGCGGTACGGCAAACGATCGGCCCCGTACCTGAACGCGCTGCACTTCTCGTACGGCCTCGGGGCTCTCGCCGCGCCGTTTCTCGTTGCCGCGGTTGCGACGCCGAACGCGCCGCTGTCGTGGACGTACTGGACGCTGGCCGTCATCCCCGTCCCCGTGGCCCTCGTGCTGTTTCGCGTTCCGCCCCCGACGCACAAGAGTGAAGCTGACCGCAGCGCCGACGCTCCGGTGACCCGCATCACGGCGCTGCCCACAGCGATCGTGTTCCTGTACGGAGGAGCGGAGGCGGTCTTCACGAGCTGGCTCTACACGTTCGTTGACAGCCATGCCGGGGCGACGATGGCGACCAACGTCTCCGGAGCCTCATGGGCGGCGTTCAGTCTCTCTCGGCTGGCCGGCGTAGTCGTCGCGCGCCGCACGTCGCCTTCCCGAATCCTCGCCGTGGACTACGCCGCGAGCCTGCTCTTCGTCGTCCCGCTTCTCGCCCTGCCCGGCGCCGACTGGGCAATCTGGATCGGTGCCGCGGGGGTCTGCGCTGCGATAGCGTCAATCTACCCGACGACCATCATCCTCTTCGGCCGCGGCCGACCGCTTTCGGCGCGGTTCGTGTCGACCATCATCATCGCTTCGTGCTTGGGGGGGATGACCTTCCCGTGGCTCACCGGTCGCCTCCTCCCCGTCACCGGCCCGGCCGCTGTCCCTGTCGTCACCACCGGATTGCTTATCGTCGCCTTCGCCGGGACGCTCGGATACCTCGCGCGGCGACGGAAACTGAACGCCGTCGCAGAAGGCCACGAAGCGTAGAAGACCCTGAATGGAGTTTTACAGAGCCCGTTCGGCGGCGACGAGAGCCACCTGATCGGCGAGGTCTTCGGCCCGGTCCGAGATCAGTGCGAGGACTGCGAAATACCCGCGGACATGCATCTTCCGAGCAAGCTCGATGTTGAGCGCGAATAGCGTTCTCGTCGCCTCAGCGTCAAAGCGATCGACAGCGCTCTCGTGCCGATCGATGCGCTCGGCGCAGTCGAGCGATGTCTTCGCGTCCCCCGCGAGCAGCGAGCGGACGCCGCAATCGACGTCCTCGAACAGGGTCTCGCTCTCCTCGAGGATCTTCAGGGCGAACGGCTCCACTTCGGGCGGAACATCCACGGACTGGTTGACCAGATAGTGGAGCGTCCCCTGGGCCGCGTTGGCGAGCGTGTCAATGCCGTCGACGATCAACAGAAGCTGCCTACGGGACGGAGCAAGGAGAGCCCCCTGAACGAGGGTCTTCTCGACCTCACGGCGGACGTCGTCGGCGAGGCTCTCCGCTTTGTGGGTCTCGACCATCAGCCGTCTTGCCTTCTCCACGTCCTTCTCCACGAAGTAGGCACGCGTGGCGTCACCGAACAGGGACATCGCCTGTCGCACGTGAGCCAAGTGCCTGAGAATGAGGTCGTTGACCTGTTCCCCGCGCTTCCAGAACCCGAGCATCGAACCACCCCCGCGGCGGCGCCCCCGCCGCCTACGCCACAAGGCGCGCCCCCAGAACCAGTCCCGCCGAGAGGAGTCCAGCAATCGTCGGAGTCCCCACCCATCCAAACAGGACGCGCAAGAGAACGCGGCCGTCGATCGTCTTCACGCCCTTGACGAGCCCGATCCCGATCACCGCCCCGACGATGGCCTGCGAAGCGGATACCGGGATGCCGATGACGGCGTACACATTGAGCGTGATCGCCTCCGCGAGGATCGCGATCAGCGCCGTCACCGCGTCAAGCCGCACCAGGGCGCTCCCTACCGTCTCAATCACCCGTCGGCTGAAGGTCAGGATACCCAAACCGATCGCAAGCGCGCCAATCAGCGCCCCAAGGGTGGGGGAGAGAAGCCCACTCGATACGAAGACCCCGGTAACGTTCGCCACGTTGTTCGCGCCGAGCGCGTACGCGCTGTAGCAGGTTACGAGGACGAGGCCGACGCGGATCACGCCGACCCGGTTTACAAGCCGACTTGGCAAGGCTTGCGGAAAGAGGACGAGGAGTTTGTACGGGATGTAGGCGGCAACCAGGCCGCCGATCGGTGTCAGGACCCAAGACAGTCCGATCTTGGTGAGCGGTGCGACCGACACTCCACCCGAGAGGAGCCCCACGCCAAGAATGGCTCCGACCACGGCCTGTGTGCTCGAAACCGGAAGTCCGAGGGCCGCCATCAGCGTGATGGTCAAGCCGGCGGCGAGCGCCACGAGGAACGCCGACAGGAGCGTCTGGGTGCCGATTGCGTCGTAGGTCGCGAAGCAGCCGCTTCCGACCGTCATCGCGCCGATAAGAACGAAGATCGAAGCCAAGATCGCCGCCGTCCAGAAGCGCATCGCTCCGCTTCTGACGGTCGGTCCGAACAGGCTGGCAGCGGCGTCTGCGCCGAGAGACCAACCCATGAAGATCCCTGCCACGAGTGTCCACATAACCCGTATCGTCTCTCCCGTGGAGTATGTAGTGACTATAGCGCTTCGCTGGGCCACTTCAAACTCACATTGCCGAGAAGGAGTTCAGCTCAGCACCGCAGCACCCGGAGCCTCGGCGCCGACCCAGTCCGAGCGTCGTAGACATAGCTTGCACGCGCGATTCCTGGGGCATAGTTTTGAGCGCGTACCTATTGGCCTCGGGCAGGTGCAGAAACGAGCGCCCCGAGTATGATGTCCTCAGACAGGGTCTCGACATGACGACGATGCGAACAGGTCTCCCGAGAGGCAAGCGCGCAGACTACAAAAGACATGGCCGACGAAGTGCCGGAGGAGCAAGTCTCCGCGACACGCGCCGTTTCTCATGACCGCCAGCCTGGGGCGCACCGCTCATGAGGAATCCCGCCGCCTTCCGAGGAACATCTGGACGCTCTCGATCACGAGCTTCCTGATGGACGTGTCGTCGGAGATGGTCCTAACCGTCCTTCCGCTCTTCCTCTCGAGCGTGCTTGGGGTGAAGCCGACGTTCATCGGCCTAATCGAAGGTGGAGCGGAGTCGACGGCGTCCCTCCTGCGCGTCGTCTCCGGTTGGTGGTCCGACCGCCTCGGGAAGCGGAAGTGGCTGGCCGTGCTCGGTTACGGAATTTCCGCCGCGGTCCGCCCCGTCTTCCTCTTTGCGAACTCCTGGACGACGGTCGCCCTTTCACGCTGGGTCGACCGCGTCGGAAAAGGGGTTCGCGCCGCGCCGCGCGACGCGCTCGTCGCCGACTCGGTCAAGAGAGAGAAGCACGGGCTTGCGTTCGGCTTCCAACGAGCGGCGGATGCCGGCGGAACGATGCTCGGCATCGTCGTCGCGATGCTCGCTGTTTGGTTTACGCAGGGCGCGGCCGCCGAGTTGCAGGCCCACACGTTCTCCATCATTGTGATTATCAGCGTCGTCCCCGCCGCTCTCTCCGTCCTCGCGCTCGCCATCGGGGCACACGACGTCTCGCTTCCAAAAGTGGATCGCACAGCGACGAAACGGTCCCTCGGACGCCCGTTCTTCCTCTTCCTCGTCATCGTCGCGTTGTTCCAGCTCGGCAACTCGGCCGACGCGTTCATCATCCTTCGCGCTCGCTCGCTCGGGGCGAACCTGCTCGCCACCCTCGGGATGCTCGCCCTCTTTCGCCTTGTCGACGCGCTCGTCGCCGCGCCGGCGGGCGCCCTCTCCGACCGCATTCCCCGCAAGAAGCTGATTGTCGGCGGTTGGCTTCTCTACGCGGCCATCTACTTCGGCATCGCTATCGCCCACGCACAGTGGACGATGTGGCTCCTGTACCTCATCTACGGGGTCTACTACGGAACGGCCTACGGCACGGCGCGCGCGCTCGTCGCGGATCTCGTCCCCGTCGACTCACGCGGCACCGCTTACGGGATCTACAACACCGTCATCGGTGTCATCGGACTCCCCGCCTCGATTCTGGCCGGGGCTCTGTGGGACCGGTTCGGGGCTCCGTCTCCGTTTTACTTCGGCGCGGGAGTGGCACTTCTCGCGGCGCTCGCGCTCATCGCGTGGCGACCGTCGGCCGCACAAGGAAAGCGGGTCGACGAGTCCGTCTAGGTGTCCTCCTCGAGCTTGCGCGGTGTTTCTGTCGATATGAGTTCCAATACCGACGCGGCGTTACAGCTGAAGTTGCACATGCCTTTCCCAACGATCCCGAGTGCTGGCAGGAAACCTTCACCTCTGGCCGCCGTGCGCTCGCCCGTCGCTTTCCGACACGATCCGACAGGCGGTGTGCCACACCCACATCCAGAGGCGCGGCACCAGCTGCCAAAGTCGCTCTAGTCCCCACAGGGCCTGAACGTGTTGCAGGAAGCCCAAGCAGCGACGGATTCTGCTCTGGTCGACGGTTCGATCGCAATGGACGCGATACTCGTCACGCAACGTTTGTAGAGGCCCGGGTCTGCGGCATCGCGCTTCGTAGTCTCGTCGGTCCCGGCGCGTCGCGCGAGCGAGACGCACCCCCTGCAGCAGCTCCTGGGGGACCTCGTGAGGAACGACCGTGTCCAAACACTCAAGCGCTTCGGCAAGCGGGCTGACCAGCTCAAGGCTCCGCGCGCGGTCCAGGGTGCGATCGGAGTCGAACGCATCCCCCGCGACTCGGAAGATCATGACGAGATCGACCATCCACCGCGGAAGGGGAGACGGGCACCATCGGGTTTCGTGCTCACAGACATGGAGGACTTGGTCCGCCGCACTCATCGCCTGAGTCGGTACGTCGTGGAGACTGACCGTCGTCGCCCCGTCCCAGAACGCCTTCTCTTCGCTTTCAGAGCGAACTTCCTGAATGGCTCGCCAGTGGAGGTCAAGCATGGACATGCCCGCCGAGGCCAGGTTGATGGCCTTGCGAGAGAACAGGTAGACGTCCGTCAGCAACTCCGGGGGGCGTCCCACAATGCAGAATCCGGCGTCGCGAAGGACGGCGAGCGCTTCGTGCAGCTGCCGAGGATGCACGAGCAGATCGACATCGCCCATGGAACGAAGACCGAGATCTCGGTAGTAGAGGAGCGCGAGGGCAGCGCCTTTCAGGATCATCGTCTCGATTCCGGCCGCGTTGAGAGCCTCGAGGACGGCGGCGATCTCATGGAAGCGCCGTTCGTTCTCAAGCCACGTGGTCTTGTAGGCCTGCTGGGCGCGTTTCAGCGCGGAATCGCTCACTCCATACCCGGCAAGGTTTCGGTAGACGATCGGCAGCAGAGCTGACGAGCCGTCGTCGATGCGTTCAAGACCGCCGGTCGCGTTCCATCGGTTCCATGCGTCAATCGCCGGCTCGCGCTCGAGGAGGGCGGACCGGACCAAGAGCGCCTGCCGCTCTGTGGGGATCCACGGACGCTTTTCCACGACACTCATCCCGTCTCTCATTTCGTTCTCTCCAGAGGGGAGCCGCTTTGTTCGCCGATCCCTATCGGACCGTGCCAGCGCAAGCCGCGCGCGTCGGGCAGCGAAGCGTGCCCCCTGGTTGAGATGAAGAAGAAGGACTTCACGTCTCGGGCGTGCGTCGCAGGTCCACCGCTGGGAGGAGGGCGACGGAAGGAGAGCCCATCTCCAGAGGACCGCTCTCGATCTCCAGTCTCGTGTCGCCGTACGGAGTTTTCGGTCATTCTCGTGTACTCCCACCAGGGCCGCTTCGCGGGCGGTGGCTCCCACGTGTCGAGCATCCCGTGCGAGGGTCTGCAGGACAGAAGGAGGGATCGCGACGCCGAGTCCGACGCCGAGATACTCGAGCATCACATGAAGAGGCAACGAGAGATTCACCTGTCGAGCATCCGAGAGGAAGGCGGCCCAATCAAGATCGGCACACCTCGCCGTGAGGGTCCATGCGTCTGTTACCCACCGGAGGCTGGCGCGGCTCTCCGAGTACGACGCATGCCCGCAGATGTGCAGAAGCGTTGCTGCGGGCGACAACACACGCGTCGGAACCCCGACGATCTCCGCCCTCCGGCTGCAGTCTACCAATCGGGCCGCCCCCCTCTGGTAGAAGGGATGGCCGAAGAGATCCGCCTGAAGCTCAATCGGGAGGCCGCTCTTGTGAAGAAGCCGAACGTCTCGCGACGCTCGCCCGGGGCCGCACCTCTGTGCGGCGCCGGTGTCTTGCAGGACTCTGGATGCCGCCGCAAGACTCACCTGATCAAGGAGGAGATCGATGTCATGACAGTGACGAAGGGACCAGTCGCCGTAGACCGTGGCCGCAAGTGCAGCACCCTTGAGGACCGTGACCTCGATCCCTTCGTCTGCCAGAGTCCGAAGAACCCTCCGGAGGATGTCTCGATAGGCATGACTGCGCAGCTCCTCACGGAAGTGCGCGGCGCGAAGGCAGAAACCGAATTCGCTCTGGAGCTCAGCATCCCAGCGCCTCATCGACGAGTGCAAGAGTGGAAGAAGGTGCACGAGGACGGGGCGACGTTGCAAGAGCTCTTTCTTCGGATCCCCGACGCCCCTCAGCCACGCGCGCCATGCCTCCTCGGCCACGTCGGGGGAGCACAGGCAAGCGCGCAGCAGGAGCGTCTCCTCCTCTGTCGGAAGAAGAACCGAGAGCGTATCGGACAGGACTGGCCTCATCCGCGTCTCCCCAGAGTTTTCAGCGCGGGTCCTCCAGCTCAAGCAGCCTCCTCACGAGGGGGACCAGAGTGGTTGTGTTCAGTCCAACCGCCAGCTCGTAGGTCGGTACGTGTTCAACCAACCGCGACATCCGTTCGAAGAAGGCCGTTCCTGAGACGGGAAGACGAAGCATGGAACTCGGAGCCAGCGCGAGAAGGGCTGCAGCCTGCGAGACGGGCTGAAGAGAGGAGGATTGCTCGGTGCTGAGGACGGTAGCCACGACGGCGCGAATCGGGACTGAGCGCCCGAGCCTATCAGGCGTGGCATCGGACATATGAAGCAGGCGTCGAGCCATGGAACTCGAACGCTCCGGCGGCTCGGCATACGGGACAAGGGCAGGGAAGCGGGCTTCACCGTCCGCGGTGAGCCACACGGAATCGTAGAGGCTGTGGCCTACGAACCGACAGGCTCCTGCTTGCTCGAGCCCGATGTAGTCGTCGCCGAGGAAGCCAAGGCCGCCAAGCACGCAGGCGAGAGCGACGGTGGTCTTCCCCCTCCCTCCCTTCCCGACCAGTAGAGCTCCTCCACCGCGAGTGGATACCAGCGCCGCGTGGATGACGGGCACCCCTCGATCCGCATGCCACAGAAGCAACGGGAAGTACAACGGCTTTCCTCGATCTTGGATCGTAAGCTCGTCAGTGCTCGTCACACAGCCGACCACGTGAGCGGCGCGGCGATCCATCCACAAACGGATTCCCGGACGAAGGTGCCCCACATAGCGATCCTCTGCTGCCCCAACCGCAATCCCTGTATCTTCTTCTTGTCTCGCCTCTCCCCTCTCCCCCGCTTCCCTCGCAGCGCGGGGACACCCAATCCCTGCGGCGCGCTCATCCCACAAATCGATTGTGAGGCGGGGAGAGATCCCTACATCTGAGTGGCTCAACAGATGGCGAAAAGAGGCACCGATCAACGTAGCCAGGCGGCTCCCCACGATCCTCAGGGAGACGGGTGCGTCCGCCAGGACGAAGCGGGTCGTCGAGACCTCACCGGGCTTGGCGCGGAGCGCTTTCCCGTACGTCTCCCGCATGGCGGAGAACGCCACCTCTCCACTTCGGCCGCAGGACACCGACGCCGCTCTGAAGCCCACGGGCCCGGGTGTCACGGAACTCTACCTCCTGGGAACTCCCCACGGCCCACGAGAAGCTCGAGGATACACCGTGGGACATCCTCGACGCCGCGTCCCAGCTCCAACCAGAACGACGGAACGTCGCCGCATAGACGTCCCAACAGCTCGAATCCCTGTCTGCCCGGGCTGAGCGCTCCACCCTGCAGCGTACTCCGAATCATGGTCATCAATGACTCGCCCTTCGCGGCAGGCCGGACGTGAGAACAAGCTGCGTTGGCGACACGTACGAGGCCGATGGCGCGGATCCTTGTCTTTCCTGCGAGTTCGGTCGGGCTGACCTGGGAGATGAAGACGAGCCGCTTGTCTCCGCGCCCGTGGTTCCCAAGAATGGCGTGGGGTCTGAGGGTCGGCAGGTGGAGGAGCGTTCCCTGGTCAACCAACGCCGAGCCATAGACGCTGTGTCCCCAAGCGGCACCATCAGCGGGGATCTCCAGCCCAGCCAGGTCGTCCGCCAAGTAATGGAAACCGGCAAACAGGCAGGACAAAGCCGACGTCGTCTTTCCCGCTCCGCTGGGACCCGCCAAGAGAACCCCATCTCCCTGATGCGAGACGAGAGCGGCGTGGATCAATGGAACGCCGCGATCGTTATACCAGAGACTGAGCGGCACGTGCAGCGGGCGACCGCATTCGTAGACCGAGAGCCGGTCAGCATCGAGAGCAACGCCAACGATGCTCTCTCCCTGTCGATCGAGGCTGCTTATCGAGTGCTGCAGCACGCTCGTCGCGAACCTCCCGTCTCGCGACGCCGAGAAGCTGGAGCCCTCGACGACGGGACGCAGGTCCGTGTCAGCCGGAACTCCGGTTTCCAGCTCATCCCAGAGGTCGATGGTGAGTCTCGCGTCGGAAGGCACAGCCTTCCGGCGCCGGAGGTGAGCGAACGGCAAGGCGAGCCGCTCCGCAAGTTGATGTCCGACGATGCGCATTCGAACCACGCGGCCGCCGAACGTATACCACGTTTCATGGATTCGGTCAGGACACAACCGCGTCGCTTGCGCGTGCGCGACCCCCATCCGCTCGTGTCTCTGCTCATCGGTCCACGCAGGCACGGCTCTCCTCAAACAGGCGCCGGAGACGTCGGAGGCCGAAGCGTCACTCGGAGAGCCGCCCCCGCCTTCACCGTCACAGCGATCGCCTGCCGGCATTCTTTTCGCCCTTGTTGGGCACAAGCATGTGGTACAACTCGTCGTACGCCCGGACGTGCTTCTCGAAGTTGAACACCTCGACCGCCCGCCTCCGTGCAGCGCTCCCCATCCGCCGCGCATCGTCAGGGCGTCCGAGCAGGCTGACCACGGCGTCCGCAAGTGCCTTGGGATTCTCTCTCTCAACGAGGAGGCCTGTCTTCCGGTTCCGAATCATCTCGGGGACTCCTCCGGTGCGCGTCGCTACGGCCGGCCGTTCCATGAGAGCCGCCTGCAATCCAACGACGGGGAAGGACTCCTCCCGAGAGGGCAGGATCACCATGGAAGCCTCATCGAGGAGTGCCGGCACCCGTTCGGGGGCGACCCATCCTAGGAACTGAACGGCAGATCCCAGCTTCAACCGATCCATCTGCTGCAGGAGCGCGCCTTGCTCCGGTCCGTCGCCCGCGATGACCAGCCGAATCCTCGGAAACCGAGGGACCAGGATGGCGAGAGCCTCGAGTGCGACGTCGACCCCTTTTTCTCGAGAGAGCCTTCCAACGTAGAGCAAGACGGGCGGATCAAGCCGTAGGGGACTCGGTCGGTAGGAACCGGGCTCCTGCGCGTTGTAGATCACGGAGGAGTGAGAGGAGATCTCCGGTGCTAGCTCGCGCCCCCGCTCCAGGATCGCCGCCGAGCAGCCGACGACCCAGTTCGCGCTCGTGAGGGTCCTTCGAACGAAGGAGTCACAGCTGTCCGGCCACGCGCCATGAAGAGTGACAAGCCAAGGAGCAGGATGCACATCCTGAGTCGTGTGGTGCAGAAAATCGTTGGCACTCACGGCAAAGGAGTGGAAGAGATCGGCGGCGAACTCGCGCTTCAGCCGGATGACCTCGCTTCGAACCCTCATCAACCGCTCGGCGTTTCTCAGAACCGCTGCAAACGGGAATCGATAGACGGGAATCCCCTCGTACTGGTCCTCCGCCGGCAGGTCGGGCCTGTCCCGCTCCGTGACCACGACAAACTCATGGCCGCGCTCCCGCAGAGCGATGAGTAGGTCGCCTGCCATGGTCTGCACTCCGCCGATGGAGGGCCAGAAGACCGCGGACCAGAACATCACGCGCATCGGCCGCCTCCTCGCTTGAGCGGTCGACTCCCCAGGTGTCTTCGTGCCCGACTCGCCCCTCCGCAACGACATCGCCGCGAGGCGTACGAACGTCCCGGCCTCCCACGGTGGTTACTCCTCATCTGACGCCTCGGCCTCTTTCGTCTTGAAGTCCCGCCAGGTCCTGAGAAGCCGGAAGAAGCCCTCATCCATTGTCCAACTCCGCGAGATGTTCCCAGGGTGCAGCCGTCTGTCCATGAGGACCTCGGGAATCACGTCCACAACCG
Source organism: Thermotogota bacterium (assembly GCA_039679545.1). GTDB lineage: Bacteria > Bipolaricaulota > Bipolaricaulia > UBA7950 > UBA9294 > JAPLGD01. The sequence continues at coordinate 6,959 of JBDKUT010000087.1, read as the reverse complement.
CCCCCTGCTGCGCAGCTCGCAGAGCCCAGATGAGTTGTAGGTGCTTCTCTTCCACGCTCTCTTCGAAGAAACCAAAGCGCTCGAAGATCTCCCGGCGGGTCAACAGGGTGGAGACGCTCCACCCTGACGTGGGCCGAGCGAGGAGGCTTCCTTCGTACAGCCTCTCTTCCTCGGCGAGTTCGGAGACCCAGAAGTTGCGGTACTGAGTGAAACAGAGATCGACTTCACCCCTCTGGGCGAGCCAGTCCATCTGCCGCGACAGCTTCTCTCGATGCCAAAGATCGTCCGCGTCGAGGAAGGCAATGTACGCGCCGCAGGCAGCGCGAATCCCTGCATTCATCGCCGCCGACGCTCCCAAGTGCGGCCGAGCCAAGTAGGCGAGCCTGGTGCCGAACGATCGCACGACGTCCGCGGTGCGATCCGTGGACCCGTCATCGACGACGAGGATCTCCAGGAGAGGATAGGTTTGCTCAAGCACGCTCTCGATGGCCTCTCCAAGAAACGGCGCGGTATTGAAGGTCGGGATGATGCAACTGATACGTGGCCCTCTCAGGTCTTCGGGCATTCCATAGCGCCGCGGGGCTAGCCACCTGCCTTCTTCTCGAAGCCCTGCCAGAGCTCCTCTTGATCGGTTCCGGGCGTGGGGGGTTCAAGGGCGAGCAGATCAGCCATGTCTCGATACACCGTAAGCTTCGGCTTACGGTAGGACTGCCTTCCATGGAGTTGTCCGCAACTTGGCGCCTCAGACGGCGCCGGCTCGCTGCTGGGGGCGGCTCGCAGAAGGCCCTCTCTCTGCAGCTCACGAAGGATGCAGTTGACGTCGACCTGTGCACGTTCTGCCATGACGTCGAACTCGGAAGCGATCACGGCGGCGATCTCGTCTGCGCTTCTCCCGTCCTCAAGAAGTTCCCAGATCCTTCCCCCGGCGCCATCGAGGCTGTAGTAGATGCCTTTCGCCAGGTTGATCATGATGGCTTCGCCATCGAGGACCTTCGCAACGATCTCATCCCGATTCGGGCCGTAACGCACTTCACCTGCCATACTTCATCCCCTTCCGCTGTCGACCTCGCTTCGCAATTCTACAACGAACAAGGGCCCCGACGATGAAGGATTGCCCCTCTGTGCACCTGCCGCCGCAGCAGCCCAGTCGCTGTTTTCGGACGCGCGGAAGGCCCTTCGGAGTCCGCCGGAGGAAGGCGGTGCGCTTCAGTCGCTGGGCCTGAGGAGATCAGCCATCAAAAGCATGTTGGCGGCGCCGGCCGTGCGCTTGCAGGGCGTAGCGCTTCAGCGCTCCTGGCGCTGGATCTCGATTGCGCTGTCTTCCGGGTCCGCCAGGTACTGGAACGTAATACAGCCTGCGTCGGATGGTTGAACAGGGCACGCACGGTCGATCGCGGACACGCCCCGATCCCCGTCACGACAGAGGCATCGTCGCGGGCGGGATTCGCGCCGATTCGAAAGTTCGATACTCTCTTGCAGACAAATCAAGATTGACTGACAAGGAGGCCGGAATGAGTCTCGTCCTCGTTCTCTACCACTCACAAGAGCACGGCAACACCCAGGCCATGGCCGAGGCCGTGGCGGAGGGCGCCCGCGAAGCGGGAGCCAAGGTCAAGCTGGTCAACACGAACGAGCACCGCTTCGACCCGGACCAGTACCGCAAGACGGACGCCGTGGCATTCGGAACGCCCGACTACTTCGGGTACGTCGCCGGCGGGCTGAAGACCTTCGCCGACGATTGGTACATCGCCAAAGGGAAGGATCGGCAGGGCCTCGAAGGGAAACCGTACGGACTCTTCTACTCACACGGGGGCGGTGGCAACGTGCGCGAGCCGTTCGAGAAGCTGTTCAAGTACGTCGGCGGCAAGCAAGTGGGCGAGACCATCGAGTCGCGCGGCAAGCCGACGGCCGCCGTGCTGCGCGCCTGCCGGGAGCTGGGAGAGAAGCTGGCCGGGGCCGCCGAGTAGAGCTGGCCAAGACTGAGTCCTGAGGAGCCTAAGAGGCTATGCGGTCATCCCTTCGTTCAGGATGGCGAGATAGCGGTCATACACAAACAGACGGTTCCGCCGCTTGCCCGTGAACTCACGCGCAATGCCCAGTTCGGCAAGGAGATCCATCGCGGAGGATACCGCCGGGAAGGACAGGCCCGTGTCGAGGTGGGCTTGGGGTAGAGACAGGATCGGGCGGGCCTTCAAGGCTTCGTGTACACGGAGCGCGGATCCAACACGGCGTCCGCTCGGCTCGATCTTCGCCCGATCCTCTCGGAACAGCTCTCCCAGGCGATGCGACGTCGAGACCGCACCCTCAGCCGTGGCTTTCACCCCGGCAAAGAAGAAGGCAAGCCACACCTCCCAGTCCCCCGTGCGGCGCACGCGGTCGAGGAGTTCGTAGTACGTGCTTCGGTTCTCTTTCAAGTAGAGGCTCAGATACAGAAGCGGCTCCTGCAGAAGGCCGGCATGGCAGAGCAAGAATGTGATGAGCAACCTCCCTACACGGCCATTGCCATCGAGGAACGGGTGGATCGTCTCGAACTGCACGTGCGCGAGCCCCGCCCGGGCGAGGACAGGCAGGCCGTCATCCCTGGCGTGAAGGAACTGCTCCAACGCGCCCATGGAGTTGGGGACCTCCAGGTGAGGAGGCGGGACAAAGACCGCGTTGCCCGGCCGCGTGCCGCCGATCCAGTTCTGCGAGCGGCGGAACTCCCCCGAGCTTCTCTCGCTCCCTCGTCCGCGGGAGAGGAGGACGCTGTGGATCTCGCGGATCAGGCGGTTGGAGAGCGGAAACCCTCCGCGGAGGCGCTCCAGCCCATACTCAAGAGCGGCAACGTAGTTCGACACCTCAAGGACGTCATCGAGGGGAACGCCCGGCGCCTCATCAAGCTCAACGAGAAGGAGATCGGAAAACGACGACTGTGTACCCTCGATCTGAGAGGAGAGAATGGCTTCTCTGCGCACATAGGAATAGAGGAAGAGCGTCTTGTCGGGGAGCAATGCGGAGACCCCGTCGAGTCGCCCCAGAGCGAGGACCGCCGACTCCAGCTCCTGTCCGAGTGACCCACCAAGCACAAGAGGTGGAACAGGCGGCAAAGGGGCGGGGACGAAGGCGCGCACTTTCTCGCCTCCGGCGTTGGTGATCTCGTAACGACCTGTCTCTCCTCGTTCCACGACACCCCGGCCTTCTGTTCACAAACTCTGAATAGCCGCTCTCACTATTAAGACTTAGGCCTGCAATGCTAAACAGTACCCCGTTCCGAGACAAGTAGAACACAAATCGCCGTGCGCTCGATGCCTTGTCGAGTCGATTGATGCGGGATCGCTAGGCCCGGCCGTGCCCCCGGAGCCCCCTCTACAGCAAGTGCTTCTCCAGCCAGCCAAGCGTGGCCTCGAGGACGATCGCGCGTTCTGCCGGGCGGCCCAGGCTGTGGCCGCCACCGGGCACGATGACGAGCCTCTTCGGCGCCTTGATTCGCTCGTGCACCATCTTCGCCTGAGCGACGGGAACGCACTGGTCGGCGTCGCCGTGCACGATGAGGGTCGGGACGAGTATCCGGCCGAGCGCTGGAACGAGGTCCTCGTCGCGGCATTCGCGCACGAACTCCGCGCAAACCGGGATATCCCCCTCGAGAAGGTATCCGCGCTCGGAAAGTTCGGCCTGCCGCTCTGGGCTGAAGTACGCCTTGAGGTCCGTGTCCGAGAGAACGACCGCCGGCCACAGGAAGACGAGCACATCAATCTCCGGCCGCTCGGCCTTCAGTGCCACCGATGCGCCGAGGCTCTCCGCGACGAGCGCCAGCTTCTCGTACCCCTGCTCCCGCGCCCACTCCACGACACAGCCGAGCTCCTCGGCACGCAAGTGAAGCGTCATGTCAAGCGGCGTCCCATCGCTCTCGCCGTACCCCATGAAGTCGAAGCGCAGACTCGAGAGCCCAAGCTCTGCTTCCAGCTTCTCCGCGAGGACATCGAACAGCCCAAGAGGCCCGCGCTTGTCGCCGCCCGGCCCGCCGTGCACCATGATCACGAGCGCCTTCGATGCTCCACCGCAGGTTCGGTGAATCGCGCTGAGCTTCTTGCCGCCGCAATCGATGAAGACCCTCTCTTCCACCGTTTCGTCCTCCCTGCTCAACGCCACCGAGCCGAGACAAGGATCGCTGCCATTCGTCCTCACATCGTCTCATCGCGAGAGCCTCGCAGCCGCTGACAGGTTGCAGCACTGCAACGATGGTGACATTCGGTCGCTGAAGAGTCTTGAGTGGGAGATCGAAGGCGGCGAGCGCCACTTCGCAACAGCACGCGGGCGACTCAGCGGCTTCCCGCAAGGACAGAGCGGCTACCTGGATGGGGCAAAGGCCAAAAGTGAAGATCTGACCCCGGCGCCGTACTGAAGTTGGAGTGACTGGTTCTGTGCTCAGAAAGCGCACTACCTAGAGGTGTACCGAGAACTGCCTCACGAAAGTTCTTGGTATGGTGACGTCAGGCGTACCCGCTTCGGCGAGGCAGAGCGAGAGGTTGACTCGTGGTGCATGAATCCCTAGGCTGTAACACTCTTCGTCAATGTGAGGAGAGGGATGAGACATAGGGGCCTTGTCCTTGTTGTGCTGTGTGCCGCAATTGGTGCTGTCTCTTGTCATGCACGGGGTCCGCTGACGCTTGTAGGAACCCAAGAAATGGCGACGGATTCCATCTCCTTCTCACCAGACGGGAGGCTGCTTGCCGCTGCAAACAACTACGCGGTTGAGCTGTGGGATCCGGCGACGGGGCAACTCCTGCGCCGCGTCTACGGTGAATGGGAGACCAGACCAATCATTTGCGTAGCTTTCTCTCCAGATGGGAGTATTCTCGCTGAAGGCTCGTTGGACGGCGTTGTCACACTCCTGAGCACGGCCAACTGGGAGCCCATGGGGAAGCTCTACGGCCATAGCGGTCCGGTGGTCTCCGTTGCTTTCTCTCCTGACGGTAGGAGCCTCGCAGGTGGCTCCCAAGACGGAACCATCAGCCTCTGGGACCTTGCGACGAGCGAACTCGTGCGCTCATTTGAGACGGACGCAGTGGGTCCGGACACCTCCATGCCTGGTTGTCCGGTGGCCTTCTCTCCGGACGGAGCCCTGCTGGCCACAGCGTCCCCGAACCACGCAGTCCAGATCTGGAACATTGTCACGGGCGCGCTCCAGCAGACCCTCGCTGAGCACATCGACACCGTCACTTCCATCGCCTTCTCTCCAGACGGGAAAACCGTAGCGGCAGGAGCCCACGATGGGGCAGTACTGGTGTGGGATCTTGGTTCGAGTACGAGGAAGCGGCTGCTGAATCATTATAGCTGGGTGGATGCGATAGCCTTCTCCCCAGACGGAAGTCTCCTTGCCGCGGGAGGTGTGGGCACGTTTAGCACGTCGCGGGGGCACAACACCGGGCAAGTGAAGCTGTGGGATGTGCGCACCGGGAAGCGGCTGCTAAGCACTTCGGAGGAGCATCGCAACATGGTCTGGGCAGTTGCTTTCTCGCCGAATGGCACGCTTCTTGCCTCCGCAGACTACAGGGGCACGATTGTGTTGTCAGACGTTTCGGCACTCCTCCCCACCGAACAGCAGACGATCGATCAGATCACTGCCATGATCGCGCGGCATGACCTCTCTTGGCAAGCCGGACCGACCGACGTCTCAGGCTTGAAGACTAGCTTGGAAGCCAGGCAATTGACCGGCGCTGAGCCATCCCCGCAGACCGCCTTCTTCCCGACACGCATGGTAAACCCTCTTGTGTTCACGCCGCGGCACTTCGACTGGCGAGACAAGGACGGGTACGACTGGACTGCCCCCATACGCGATCAGGGTAGATGCAGTTCGTGTGTGTCACACGCGGCTCTAGCTGTCCTCGAGAGCGTTGCCGAGATTGCCAAGGATGACCCGCACTTGCGGCTTGACCTCTCTGAGCAGTGTCTGTTCTCGTGCGGCTGCGGGAAAGGCTGCAACACGGGCTGGTCACTACAGGGTGCGTTGGTCTGGCTGCTTCAACATGGCGTACCCAACGAGAGCGTTCTTCCGTACGTCCCCGTCACTACTCCGTGCAGTAGCGGATGCTACACGGATTCGAGCATGATCAAACTAAGCATTGCTCGGAGGCTCACTTCACGCGAGGCCATCAAGCAGAGTCTTGTGGAGAATGGACCCGTCCTCACGCGCATGTGGGTCTATAGCGACTTCATGTACTACAAGAGTGGCGTGTACCGCCGTCCTGATGCTGACCCCTTCATCGACGGCATCTTCGGCCTGTACGGAGGACATGCCGTTGCAGTCGTCGGATTCGACGACGGCGGAGACAGTAAAGGCGGATGCTGGATCGTGCGCAACTCATGGGGAACCAGCTGGGGGGAGAACGGATACTGCCGAATCGGCTATGGAGAAGTCGGTATCGAGGACGAGGCCTATGAGGTACGCTACTTCGCGTCGGGCGACATCAGCGTGCGTCTGTCGTGGAGAAGCGGAGCCGATCTTGACCTTCATGTGTGGGACCCGGCTGGGAGCCACATCTACTACGGCAATGGTTCGCTGCCGGCGGGAGCGCACTGGGAGCATGACGCGAATAGGATGTGCCTGAATCAAGTCGCTGATCCGGATGAGAGCGTGTACTGGGATCCCGGCACGGCTCTGCACGGTACGTACACCGTCAAGGTGTACTGCTACGACGAGTGCGGTCAGGCCATGCCACAAGGCTTCAAGCTGGCTGTGGTAGCAGGCGACGTTCCGGTCCACGAGATCAGCGAAACGCTAGAGGGATATGGAAGCATCTACACGTACGAGTTCGACTGGTGACAGGCACCGCGGGTTCTGCTTCGGGGCGATGGGGTCAGATGCTGTATCGAATGTCAAGTCACCTCCTCGGCCGGAGCCCTGAACGGCTCGCCACTTTCGTAGATAGCATGCGCCAGCAGTAGAAGCTTCCTGGCTGCGGCGATGCGCGCCACTTTGT
>JBDKUT010000086.1:0-11685 GCA_039679545.1 Thermotogota bacterium | reverse complement strand
GTCCCGCACGGCGGCCGTCGAGGTGGCGGGAGTAGTTCACGATTCCGCTGCAATACCCCATCTGATGCATCATCTCAAGGTCGTAGCGGGTGCTGTGCTCGAGCCGCTGCGCCTCGAGCAGTCGGTTCTCGTTGCGGAGCACCGTCAGCCGCTCCTCCAGTTCCTCCTCAACCGTCGACGCTGCCCGTTGCATCTGCTCGTCGGGCGTGATGAAGTGCGACGCCGGGAAGATGGTGATCGTCGAGACCTCTTCGAGCGGGTGCCCGCTCACCGGGTCGAGGAGGGCGATCCGCTCGATCTCGTCGCCGAAGAACTCGAGACGCACGACACGCTCTTCGTACGCTGGGATGATCTCGACCGTGTCGCCGCGGACGCGGAACGTCCCGCGATCGAATCCGATCTCGTTTCGCGTGTACTGCAGTCCGACCATCCGCCGCATCACGTCGTCACGATCCCAGCTTGAACCGCGCTCGAGCGTGATCGACATGTCGTAGTAGCTTGACGGCGACCCGAGGCCGTAGATGCACGACACCGACGCCACGATGATCACATCACGCCGCTCGAAGAGAGCCGCGGTCGCCGCGTGGCGGAGACGATCGATCTCGTCGTTGATCGAAGAGTCCTTTTCGATGTACGTGTCGGTTTGCGGGATGTACGCCTCGGGTTGGTAGTAGTCGTAGTACGAGACGAAGTAGTGAACGGCGTTGTCGGGGAACAGCTCGCGGAACTCGTTGGCGAGCTGCGCCGTGAGCGTCTTGTTGTGAGCAACCACGAGCGTCGGGCGCTGCACTTCCTGGATCACGTGGGCGATCGTGAACGTCTTCCCGGTTCCGGTCGCACCCCAAAGCGTTTGGAACTGCAACCCCGCGCGCACGCCGTCCGACAGACGCTCGATGGCCGCCGGCTGGTCGCCGCACGGTTGCAGCCTGTTCGAGATTCGGAATCCCGCCTCTTCACCGACCCGTGAAAGTCTCATCCCAAGGTAGGAATACTACCGGGCACGTTAGGTCTCAACAATGCGTCCGAACGGGAGGTACGTCCTCACTTGGTGGAGGACGCCCGCCCTCGCGCCGCCGAGGACGCGACGGGGACTACCGCAGGATACGAAACTCGGCGTACACCCCGGTCGGGGCACTCCACGTGGCGTCCACCCGGTCGACGAAGGCTCGCTCGGGCCCTCGGTGGAGCCAGTCGAGAAGCGCCTCAACGACGACTCGCTCGCCTTCGGCGACGACAAAGACGCTCCCATCGGGCTCGTTCTTCACGGTTCCCACGAGCCCAAGGCGCCCCGCCTGGGTCAGCGTGCTCTGGCGAAAGAAGACTCCCTGCACTCGTCCGAAGATGCGTGCCTCAAGTCGGGCTCTCACCGCTCTCCTCTCCTTTTGTTTTGCGCTCGATTCGACGTGCGCGGCAAGAAGAACGGCGCGAAGCGCGAGTCGTTGCAGCTCGCCACCCGGCCGGTTCACGGTTCAGCGGAGCTCTGCTTCGGGCCGTTGCTCCACGATCGCGCGCCGAGGACGCAGGCGCCTAGAGATACGGCGTGAGAAGCCCGAGGATCCGCTCGAGTGGAGCAACGTCCTCGTCCGTGAACTGTGCCCCGTCAACCGAGTCCGCGTCGAGCACGGCCATCACGCGGCCGTTCTTCACAACAGGAACCGCGATCTCGCTCCGCGCGCGACCATCGCACGTGATATGGCCCGGGAAAGCGGCGACGTCGGGAACGACGACCGCGCTCCGCGTCGTGACCGCCTGAAGACAAACACCGCCGCCACGCAAGACCTGGCACGCGACCGCTCCCTCGTACGGACCGACGTGGAGCTCATCTCCGGCGAGTCGGTAGAACCCGGTCCACAGGTGATGCGGCATCTTGGCGTGAAGCACCGCGCAGATCGTCGCCATCGCCGCGATAAGGTCTGGCGACTTCCCTTCGATTAGCCCGTACAGCTGCTCGTAGATGCGCTCGTATCGGGCACCTCGGTTCTCTGTCACACCTCGCCCCTCTCGGCACGTGTTGCCGCCCCACGACTGGCCCAACTGGCCAGCTCGCACCGGCAATCGCCATGACTCCCCCGAGGATTGTGAGCGCTGTCGGAACCTCCGACAACCCGACCCAGGCGATCACGATCGCAAGGACCGGTTTCAGGTCGAGGTAGCCGGCGAGAGCCGAAGCAGGGAACCGCGCCAAGGCGGCGGCCACAGCACGTACGGGATCGTCCCCGCCCAGATCACGTAAGTCGTGAACTCGAGGGGGACCGTAGCGCGCCATGACCCTTTTCTGCAGGACGTTGTACGCGCTCGTGAAGACGGCGGCAAAAACGATGATTCCCGCTCCAGCCTCCAGGAGTACGCCATCGCCCTCCCCGGGCGCCATCAGGGCGACCCCCGCGAAGCCAACGGCGATTCCGAGCCCCCCGATCGGCCGCATGCGCTCCCCAAGGATCGGTGTTGCGAGAAGCGCCGAGAACCAAAGGAGACGCCGCAACAAGCAAGCTGGCCATGCGCGCTGACATGCTCGCCTCGCCAAAGTTCAGGGCGAGCTGGGACTCCGTGATCCCGAGCACGCCGCAGTGAGGAACCGAAGCGGTGCCGACTCTTCAGGGGCGTACACCGACAGCCCGCACGGATTGCCGCGAAAGCGGACGCTCGGAAGGGAGGGAGAACGCCCAGCCCTACGTACGAACGCACGTAGCCTCCCTGTGTCCCCAGAGGTTCGGCCCGTGCCGTGGACGGCATTTGGCCTCTTCGTGCGGCGGCGTCACACCTTGGGCGACCCGGGAACCGCAGCCGCCCCGCCGCCTTCCGCGCGTCCTGTCGCCTCGGAGCCCTCCATGGGCGGCTCAGGAACGAACCGCAGGACGACGATGGCGAGCACAAGGAACGCCGTCGCGGCCGCGAACGTCACGTGGTACCCGACCCGCTCCGCCAAGTACCCGCTCCCGACCCCCGCGAGGATCCACCCAACGCCGGAGACTCCGTTGTACAGCCCAATGGCGAGTCCACGGCTCTCTCGCTTCGCGAGTCTTGAGGTCAACGCGAGGCCTGTCAGCTGGACGTACGACCACGTGAACCCTACTCCGGCCAACGTCGCACAGATGAGGACAGCGGAAGGGATCGTCGTCGTCAGTGTCAGGTACAGCGCCGCCGCCCCAAAGAATGTCAATCGGACGGCCAGTGCGCCCATCTGCACGCGGCGATTCCCGGAGCGTTTGATTCGTCGAGCCGCAAACGGGTACGCAACAACCACGGCAACGTTCTGAACGGCAAAACAAAGGAAGACGGTGCTCGACGCCATATGGAACTGCTGCGCGAAGAGCAGCGGGAGTGGGATGCTGAACAATCCCATGCCGGTGAACGCCGCCAAGGTCGCGGCGAGGAACCGTCTCGTTCCGGGCCGAAGGTCTCGCGAGGATCGCAGCTCGGACAGCACGCGGCGCAGGTTCAGCCGGCCGTAGAGGTGGTGGGGCACCGACAGAATTCGCTCCACGAGAACTCCGCCGAACGCGACGACCGCACCCAGGAAGGATCTCTCCGAGGGCGCGATCCGTGCTCCGCCACGCGGAACCCAGCGGGCGGAGAGAACCGCGGCCACGACCCCTCCGAGCCCGATGAGGAGGAAGGCCCCCCGAATCGTCGTTGCCTCGTCAAACCAGAGCACTCCCAGAGCCATCGCGCCGCTTCCGACGATCAGGCCAATCTCCCAGCCGATCTCACCCAACTGCTTGATGTGACTAATCTTCCGTTCCCAGCGGCCTTGCCCTTGGTTCTCGATCACGACAAGCACCGAGACCGCAGCGTGCGCCATCCAGAAGAAGTTCAGAACCATGTTCAGGAGAGCCAGTTGCTCGAACGTGCGAACGAAGGCCATCCCGAGTAAGCACGCCCCAACCATGGCGTAGGAAAGGACGAGGACCGGCCTGCGGCGGTACGCCGCGTCCGCCAGCCTCCCCCAGGTCAGGCTGCCGATCACGCCCACGAGGCTGACGAGGCTCGACAGCACGCCAAGCGAGGCGACGGATCGGCCGAGGACGGTGCCTACGGCGAGCGGGATCAGGACGGAGGCGGTTCCCTGAACAAGGCTGGCAAGGGCCGCGGCCGCATACCACGGCTCGACCTCACGCCACCAATCACGAATCGAACGACGCATCGGGAACCCCCTCGAGAGGATGCCGCACCGAGCGGCGTCCCGCGCCTGAGCGGAAGCCCAGGAACGGCCGGAGTATAGCTGGACACCACCTTCGGTCAACGAGCCGCGTCCGCACAGGCACGGACCCCTGCCCGGTCCATGGAACGCACCTTCGGGACGCCCGCCAGGGAGACCGTCGTCGCGGGCGGCCGAATGCGCTACCCTAAGATGCTTGATTCCTCGGTAGCACAGGAGGTCACGACTCATGAACGATGCTCTTCGCTGGATCACCCAGCGCCGTTCGATCCGCCAGTTCACGGGGGATCCCGTTCCACGAGAGAAGATCATGGCTGCGCTCCAGGCCGCGATGGCTGCACCTTCAGCCCGCAACCTCCAGCCGTGGAGCTTCGTCGTCGTCACGGATCGGGAAACCCGCAAGGCGGTCGCCAAGGCCCATCCCTACGCCGGATTCGCCGCGGAAGCGGGAGCGATCATCCTCCCGTTTGGAAAGAAGGAAGGATCCAAGTGGTTCGATCAGGACATGGCGGCCGCAACGGAGAACCTTCTGATCGCGATCTCCAGCCTCGGACTCGGAGCCACGTGGTGCGGCCTTGATGAGGTGCTCCAAGACCGGATCCGACCCCTCGTAGGCGTTCCCGACGACCTCTACCTCTTCGCCCTCATTCCGGTCGGAGTCCCGGCGGAGCAGAAGCCCGCTCGCACGCAGTACGACGAGGCTCGCGTGCACTGGGAGCGGTACCGGGCCTAGTCGAGAGCGTGGGATTCAGGCGTCACGGCGAACTCGAGACCCCACTCGTCTGGCGCCGCAGTGCAACGAGAGGAGCTCCGCGAAGCGTTCGCACCAGCCACTCACCGCCGACGCTGCCATGCTTCTCGGGGCGTACAACACAGCGATGACGTTCGCCGTGCCGGCGTGGATCTTCGTCGCCATCGAGTCCTTGACGGGGTTGCCGCAGGGTTGCCACGCGTCCCCGACGCGGCGGCATACGACGAGAAGGTCCTCAAGGTCGATCGCCTGTCCGGACGAGTTGAAGACGTACGACTCGCCCGGCGCTCCACGGCGAAGACGAAGCCTACGCCCCGAGAGGTCCGCGTCAAAGATCGACGCCGGCAGCCCGGATTCGAGACTCACGGCGTTGTTCACGTCGACGGGGCCGTTGACGAGCGGGAACTCGCCTTCCAGGGCTGCACGCAGGAGGAACTCGCTCGCCGGCTTTCCTCGTCCGCTTGGCTTGTACCGGCCAAAGCGCAGCATCGCGCGGACCTCGTCCCGCACAGGCTGGGGCACGAACCTCTCCCCCGCCCGACCAGCTCGGGCCAGGATGTCGCCGAGAAACGGTGGAGGAGAAACGCTCGGTAGAACGCGAACCCCCTCTGCCCAGGCGAGCCCCGGCAGAACCGACGACGGAGTCGGCCCGAGGTCGAAGTCGATCGAGTACAAGCCGTCCGTCTCGCGTGCTTCGTTCATTGGGGAATCGCCGTACTGCCATGCCACTTGAATGTCGTGGAAACGCTATTCGCCGTGATCGAGTACTCCCCCGGCGGCAGTCCCTCCAGCAGGAGTGGGGCCGTTATTTCGAAAGGCACTACCGCCTGCGCGCAGACTTGGACCACCGGACGCTCGGTCGTCACCGTGAGAACCAGCTTGTTGCCGCTTACCGGATCCTGCCTCACCGAGTCGATTCGGGTGCATGTGTCCCGCAGCACGCCTTTCACGACAGCGGACAGGCGTGTCGGGTACTCCTCGACCCTCCGAACCTCGACGCTGGAGACTTCGGCAAGACTGAAGATGTACTCGGCAGGACCCTTGCTCGATCGGCAGCCGAAGAGAAGGCAAGAGAGAAGCACGAGCAGACCCAGAAGGGCGGCGCGGGGCAACACAACGCAAGACCGCCTCGCCATGGCTCCTCCCAACCCTCCCGGCAAATACCCTATCGTATCCGACCCTCCCAACAGGGAGAAGGGGATTCAACGGGGCCGTCTACACCCGCTCGGCCACGACCGACACCAAAGGGGGCGATTCGAGGTGTGCCTTGACCGCACACTGCCCCGCCGCTCGAACACACGGCTCGACGTACTCCTTGGGGAAGTCCTGAGGAAGACGGATGCGAATCTCGATCTTGCCGACCCGATGCGCGGCTTCGTCCCACGCGATGGAAAGCGTCAGGGATACGCCGTCCGCGGGGATTCCTCGCCTTTCCAAGAAGGCGAGAACGTAGTACCCACTGCACGTTCCAAGCGAGGCGAGGAACAAGTCGAACGGACTGGGGGCCGAGCCCGCTCCGCCGGATGCCTGCGGCTGATCCGTTCGCACCACAAAGCCCTTGTAGCTCGCGTCCACGCGTTTCCCGCCCGGGAAGCCAATTTGCATCTCCATAGAAGTCTCCTTCCGTCATCGGCCGACCGGACAAGAATACCCCGCCGAGTGAGGGATCGCCCGCCGCTCCGAGCTAGAATGGCGCAGGAGGGATCTTCATGTCCAAGCGACCGTTTCTGATCGACACCGACACAGCGTCCGACGACGCTGTCGCTCTCGTCATGGCGCTTCGACACCCCGGCGTCGAGGTCGAGGCGATCACCGTGGTCGCGGGCAACGTGCCTCTCGACCAGGGAGTGCAGAACGCTCTCTACACGGTCGAGCGGTGTGAGCGGTGCGTTCCCGTCTACCGCGGCGTTGCACGCCCCCTTCTCCGCCCGCTCCAGACGGCCCAGTTCTGCCACGGCGAGGACGGCATGGGCGACATCGGGCTTCCTCTCTCGGGCCGCCGCCCCGCGGAGGGCCACGCGGTCGATGTTCTCGTGGAGACGTCGCGGCGCCTTGCGGGGACGCTGACCCTCGTGACTCTCGGCCCGCTGACGAACCTCGCTGTCGCTCTCGTTCGGGAGCCCCGCATCGCCGAGTGGGTCGAGCGGTGCGTCGTCATGGGCGGAATCGGCTTCGGTCATGGAAACATCGTTCCCGCCGCGGAGTACAACCTGTGGGTCGACCCCGAGGCGGCGAAGATCGTTTTCGAGTCCGGGTTGCCTCTCTGCATGGTCGGTTGGGACGTCTCGCATCGTCGGGCCACGTTCACGGCCGCCGAGGCGGAGCCACTTCGTCGAAGCTCGGGGTTGGGTCAGTTCTGCATCGACATTCAGAAAAGGCTGCGCGAGTTCGGCATTCACTACCTCAAGCAGGAGGGATTCGATCTGCCCGACCCGATCGCCATGGCCGTAGCTCTCGACCCCTCAATCGCGACCGACGTCAAGACGCTGCGGGTCGACATTGAGACAGGAAGTGAGCTAACTCGGGGGCAGTCGGTCGTCGACCATCTCCGCGTCACGGGGAGGAATCCGAACGTCGACGTTGTGCTCGACGCGTCGCGCGACGGGTTCCTCCGCCTCCTCCACGCCGCGGTTCTCGACAAGTAGATCGCGGCGCCGGTTGCGAACAGCCGTATAATCCGCGCCATGCCTCTTGCCCGGGATTACGCCGCGCAGGTACGTGGTTTCAACACCAATGCCCGCTGGTATCTTGTGTACACCTTCCTGAGCGGCATCGGTTTTGGAATCTACGGCCTGTTCTACAACCTGTACGTCCTCTCTCTGGGGCACAGCCCCGCGTTTCTCGGGCTTCTCCTCGCTCTTCCGCTCGTCGTCGTCACTGTGCTTGCCATTCCCGCCGGGATGCTCGGGCGCAGGGTCGGCTACCGCTGCACGCTCCTCCTCGGAACCGTCATTCTCACGTTGTCTCTGATCGGCGCGTGTGCCGTCCCCACGGCTGCCGGCCTCATCATCTTCGCGCTCGGTCTCGGCGTTATGCAGGCGTTGCTCGACGTCAGCAACGCCCCGTTCGTCGCGGAGAACAGCCGCCCGTTCGAGCGGACCCACCTATTCAGCGTGCAGTTCGCGGTGCGCCTCTTCGCCAGCTTCTTCGGCTCGCTCGGCGCGGGTCTCCTGCCCGCTCAGTTCGCTCGCCTCCTCCACGTGGGCTCGGAGTCCCCCGCGGCCTATCGAGCCACGCTCCTGCTCTCCGCGGCCATCTTTCTCCTCGCCCTGCTTCCCCTCCTTCGCGTCCGTCGTCCCCTCGTACTGAGGAACGCCGAAAAGACTCCTTCTCACTCCATGGGGCGCCTCTCGCGCGTCGAGATCGCGGTCCTCACCAAGCTGTTCGTCCCGCAGGCCGTTATCGGCATCGGGGCCGGAGCCCTCGTCCCCTTTCTGAACGTGTTCTTCAAAGTACGCTTCGGGGTCTCCGACAGCCTGCTCGGCGTCCTCTTCGCGCTCCAAGCCGTTGCGATGGGCTTGGCGACGCTCGCCGGCCCGGCCGTTGCTGCACGACTTGGGCGGGTGCGAGCGGTTGTTCTGACGCAGGTGCTTTCGATCCCATTCCTCGCGGTCCTCGGGTTCGTTCCGTCCCTCCCTCTCGCTTCGGTCGGGTTTCTCGCTCGGGCCGGTCTGATGAACATGGGGCATCCCCTTTACTCGGCATTCGCCATGGATCAGGTAGACGAGAAGAGACGAGGGACCGCCAACGCACTCTTGGTCATGAGTTCGCAGGGAAGCCGAGCGCTGAGCTCGTGGGCCGGCGGACTCCTCCAGCAGGGCCCGGGGTTCTCGCCGATCTACGCGCTCACGATCACCTGCTACCTCGCTGCATCGGCGCTGACCCACCGATTCTTCTCGCGGAGCGCACCTGTTTCGTAGCTCTCCCCGGACGCCGCCCCGTCCGCAGATCCCGCGACGCTGCAGGGATGAGCTATCGTCGCACCGAACTCGATCGGCAGGGATGGACCCACAAACGAAGGACAAGGATGACGAGGCACGCCAAGCCGGCCCCGATCGCGTCGAACGCGAGGCCACGAACGTTGAAGTGCCGCGTCGGCACTGCGAGCTGCACGACCTCCAGCGCCCAGCCGTAGGCCGTAGCCGCGATTCCCGACGTGAGGATGCGGTAGGGAGATCGGCCGAGCACGAGGACGAAGAGGGCCGCAAGAATTGCATACGCCGGCAGGTGGAGGTAGCCGTTCCCGGATGCGCGTACGACCCGGTCAAGAGTCGTGTCACCCACGGGGCGGAGGGACATCCAGCCGATCGCGCCAAGAGCGAGCCCCAGAGCCACGCGCGCGATCCAGGTACGCCACCCTCCGCTTGCCTTCTTGGCCATGCTGACCCTCACTTCACCTCGCGCTCTCCGAATCTCCAGTGTCGGCCCACGACGCGTCGGGTTCAACCACACCTCGGTTCAGAGTCCGCCGTCGCGCCACTCGTTCGGCCCCGCCAGTTCGATTTGGCGCATGGATCGGGTAGAGTGCGTCACGTACGTTCTCGCGTGCGAGGTGGAGGAAGTCGCAGCGGGAACGTCGGGTGAAGAGAAGGGGGAAGAATGCGTAGGGTTCTTTGGGTTTCGTTCATCGTTCTCCTCGCCACAAGCTACGCCGGGGGGGCCGTGGGGTTGGGCTCCGTGTCGCTCGGTGTCCACCTCACCCCGACCATCGACCGCGTCGAGGGCCGGCGCGTTTGGGATCTCTCGCTGTCGGTGTCCGGAATCACGCAACTCGGCACGGCCGATTCGGTCGAATGCACGGTCGTCGTCGACAGTGCTCCCACCGCGCTCGGGACCATCGCCGAATACCGTCACGATGTGACGGCCCGGTTCTCCGCCGGCGTCGGCGTCACGGCCCTGTGGTCGTTCAACCAGGACCAGAAGCTGCTGGCTCCCATCGTCGAGTCGTTCGCACGCGCAACTGTCCACGGAGCGATCGTTCAGCCGCTCAGCGGCGAGATCGGTCTATCGTTCCCGGCCGTGACCATCGCGAACCCCGGTGATGGGTGGAGGATCATGCCGTTCTCCGGACTTCCAGCGCTTTCCGCAAGCCTGACGGTTGCGCCGATCTCGAGCGCGGAGTTCGAAACCCACGTGACCTTGCAGCCCATCCTCGTAGACACGACGGCCTTCACCGATCCCATCGGCCGCCTAACCGACAGCCTCCTCGTTCTGCCGACCGTCTCGGGCTACCTGCGCTACTTCCCGTAGCGCCGAAGGTCACGCCAGGCCGTGTGCGAGGTCGAGGAGCCGTCCGAGGACGTGTTCGCCGTCCAAGCGAAGGCCGTTGTGCTCGTACTCGCTCGTCATCCACGTCTTCATCCCCCGCACGGCCGCCGCGGTCTCCTCCGAGAAGGCACGCTCCACGTACATGTCGTGCACGTAGATGGCGGCAGCGCATGGAACTTCATTCCTTCCCAGGGAGGTGCGATCGTAGAGGTCGGGCCAATCGGATCGCTCGGCGAGGAGGTCGGCCGCCGCGCGCAACGGGCGCAACTCTTTGTACTCCTCGAACATCCATGGGTAGATCATTTCGCCGGTGAAAAAGACGCGACCGGGGCGCAAGGCGTCGAACTGAGGGAACTCGGCGCGGACCCGCTCCGCCGCCCAGCGCGTCGCGCTTCCTTGGGCGTAGATGGGCTCGTGCAGGATCGCATAGATCGGGTGGGTCTGGAACGAGAACGCCTGGTCGAAGTGCGCGAGGAACGAGAAGCCGAGCTCCGTTCCATCCTCCCCATCGGGGAACGCGTCCTCGAGCAGGTAGTGCACGCGCTCGAATCCGTTGCTTGCGCCGAAATCGATTCCGAGCTGCTGGAACCGACGGGGCGACAGACGATCCCCATCGGCTAAGCGTACGTCGGACGCAGCGAGATGGTCGGCGATCCGACGTGCCACAGCCTCGTCCTCCGGATACCGCTCGTAGAAGAGAGCGTTCTTCTCCACTACGGTGCGATAGGTGGCTCGGTAGACGTCGTCAACTGCCCGGTCGATCGGGGGGAGTCCGCCCGTGAACAAGGCCGCCGCGAGCCCTTCGGGAGCGACGGAGAGGTAGTGAAGGGCACAGAACCCGCCGTAGCTCTGGCCAAGGACGGTCCACGGCTCGCCGTCCCCGACCAACTCGCGTCGAACCGCTTCCGCATCCGCGACGATCGAGTCAGCCCGGAAGTGAGCCAGGTAATCGGATTGCACCTGCGCGTTTGCGAAGCGCGAGAGCGACGACGCCGTGACAGGCGAGCTCTTCCCGGTGCCTCTCTGATCGAGGAGGAGAACCCGGTAGTCGGCGATCGCCCGCTTAATCCATCCCGAGGCTGCGTCGGGACGAGGCGCAGGGAAGCCGGGTCCGCCTTGCAGGAACACGAGCCATGGGAGACGGGCGTCTTCTCTCCCGGCCCCAGCGACCTCACGAGCGAAGACCGAGATCTTCTCCCCGCGCGGCTTGCCGTGGTCGAGCGGAACGACGAATCGATGGTCGGTCAGGACAAGACCCGGGATACGATGGACGGCGAGCTTCATAGGACGACTCCTTTCCGCGGCAAGAGAGTACCTCCAGACCCGGAACCGTCCAGGTTTCGCTGTCGCGACCTCCTCGCCTGCACGTCGAGGAGCTGCTACCCCGACCGTTGGCGGTCCGCCGGGCCGTAGGTCTGAACGAGGTCCTCGGGGTTCGGGCACGCGGCGCTGCAGAAGATGTGGAGCTCATACGGGGAGTTGTCGAGCCGCTTCCCGAGCACGACGT
>JBDKUT010000085.1:0-5506 GCA_039679545.1 Thermotogota bacterium | reverse complement strand
GCGACCGACGAGTTCTGGCACTACGACTACAACCCGGAAAAGGCGAAGCAGATGCTCGCTGAGGCCGGCTACCCGAATGGTTTCAAGCTCAAGTTCATCTACCCCGCCGTCTACCTGTGGGGAGACGTGGCACTTGAGATGGGGCACTACTGGGAGCAGATTGGCATCGACGTGGACTTCGAGGTCATCGAGTACTCCCTGTACGCCACGGTCCGACGGGAAGGCGACTGGGACGCCTCGGTCGCCTCGCAGACGGTGTTCTCACCGTATCTGTACGCCGAGCTCTACATGAGCACCGCGTTCCGGAACTATACCGGCTACGGCACGCCCGAGCTCGACGCCAAGATTCTGAAGGCCGCGGCAACTCCAGACCAGGCCCAGGCGGAAGTGCTGTGGCGTGAGTTCCAGCAGATCGTCACGAACGACCTCCCATACATCTGGGGACCGGTCCAGGTAGCGTGGTTTGCCATTTCGAACCGCGTCACCGGAGTGATTCCGGTGGCCTTCTCAACGCTCGTGAACCTCGCGGCGGCTCATCCCGCTCCGTAGGCGAGCAGCCCAAGAGCCAAGGCCCGGGCACGTTCGCCTGGAGCGGACGTGCCCGGGACCTAGCCGGCATGCTAGGATGACAAGCGATGGCCCTTCTTAAGTACATTTTCTCTCGGACCGTGCGCGGCATCGTCTCCATCTTCGTCATCGTGACGATCGCCTTCTTCGCGATCCGCCTTGTTCCGGGAGATCCTGTCGACGTATGGCTCGGCGACTACGCAACGCCGGAACTCGTAGCCCAAACCACCCAGGCGTGGGGACTCGATAAGCCCCTGGTCGTGCAGTACTTCGTGTTCCTTCGGCAGCTCGCAAAAGGCGACCTCGGCACGTCCCTGCGCGCCAACGCGTCCGTGACGTACTTGATCGGCGAGGTCTTCCCCTACACGGTGCGTCTGATGATCGCGGGAGCCGTACTCAGCGTGTTCTTCGGCGTTCTCATCGGAGCCTACGCAGCCGTACGCCACAACTCGTTCGGAGATATGGCGTCGATGACGGCGTGCATGATCTTCCTGTCCATCCCGGGTTTCGTGCTGGGGTACCTCCTGATCTACCTCTTCGCCGTCACGTGGAGGATCTTCCCCGTGATTGGGGGCGAGAAGGCCCTGAGCATCGCAGCACTCTGGAAGCACCTGACGCTGCCGGCTCTTTCACTCGGCCTCGGCTACGCCGGCACCATCGCACGGATGACGCGGTCGACCATGGTCGAGGTCCTGAACTCCGACTACATCCGGACGGCACGCAGCAAAGGCCTACGCCAGTCTACGATCGTCTTCAAGCACGCGATGCGCAACACCCTCACGTCGCTCGTCAGCATGATTGGCGTCCAAGTCATCGTCATGCTGGGCGGCCTTGTCGTGACCGAGACGGTGTTCTCTCGTCCCGGACTGGGGCGACTGTACTTCACCGCGGTGAGCGCACGAGACTACCCGCTGATGCAGGGCAGCATCCTGGTCATCGCGGTGTGCGTCGTCGTGGTGACGTTTCTGGTCGACATCAGCTACGGGATCATCGATCCACGGATTCAGTACACCTGAGGGACGGAGCGTGGCGGGAGAATCATGAAGCGGCTTCTGAAAAGCAAGATGGCGGTGAGCGGAGGGGTCGTTGTCGTCTTGGTGCTGATTGCCAGCCTCTTGGCCCCGTGGGTCGCCCCGTACTCCGTCAAGGATTTCACCAACGACCTTCTTGCTCCTCCTTCCGTGACGCACCTCTTTGGAACGGACTCGTTCGGCCGAGACGCACTGAGCCTGGTCCTCCACTCCGGGCTTGAGACGTTGGGCATCTCGCTTCTCACCCTCGTGATCTCCGGGCTCATTGGCATCGTCTGTGGAATCGTCTCCGGCTACGTAGGAGGTTGGACCGACAAGACCCTCTCGATGGCCATGCAGGGCATCATGTCGTTCCCGTCGATGATGGTGGCGTTGCTGGTCATGGGGATCTTCGGGACGATCGGGCGCGCCTCACTCATCGGAGCCATTTCCGTCACGTTGATCCCGCGGTTCTCGATGATCATGCGCGGCGCGACGATTCCGGCTCGCGACGCCGAGTACGTCACCGCCGCTCAGGCTCTCGGCGTGTCCCGCTGGCGCGTTCTCTGGCGCCACATCGTACCGAACCTCGTTACGCCGATGGTCGTCGTCTGCAGCACGTACCTACCGTCCATCATTCTGCTCGAGGCCTCCCTCAGCTTCCTGGGGTTCGGCGCTCCCCCCGACGCGCCGACGTGGGGCCGCATCGTCTCCGAAGGCGGAAAGTACTTCCGAATCGCGCCGTGGCTGGTCATGTTCCCCGGCACGGTCATCGCCGTGACGGTCATCGGCTTCAACCTCCTCGGCGAAGGAATCCGCGACGTCGTTGATCCGAGAATCCGGGGCAAACTGACCGCCAAGTCCGTGCGATAGGCCACCGTATGAGGCTTGGCTGGGCATCATGAGTTCGGGAAAGGAGCCCGTTCCATGGAAACCACGCTTCTTCCGATGCAGGGGCCGAAGGAGTCCGTCCACGGGAAGAAGGCCGTCTGCAGCACGGCCCACCCGATTGTGACGGACGTCATCATGAAGACGATGAAGGCCGGCGGAAACGCCGTCGACGCCGCCATCGCCGGGAGCATGGTTCAGGCCGCCGTCGAGCCGGACATGAGCAACCACGCGGGGACCGTGACGTTCCTGTACTGGGAAGCGAAATCGCAGAAGGCCTACCAGCTGAACAGCACCGGCACGCTTGTTCCTGGACTCCCTCCGTTCCGGCCGCTTCCCGCCGGACTCGGTATGCTCGTCCCCGCAGGCGTCGAGCCCGCACCCTGCGCATGCATCCCCGGGTTCATGCCGGGCATGAAGGCGCTTTACGAGCGATTCGCCACGAAGCCGTGGGCCTCTCTGTGTGAGGACGCGATCTACTGGGCCGAGGAGGGCCACCCGGTCTCCTCATTCGAGTTCGGCGTCCTCGAGTCGGAGATGCCATCGCACGCGTACTTCCCGGAGAGCCGAGCGCTCTTCATGCCGGACGGGCACACGCCGCAGGTCGGGGAGCGGTTCCGCAACCCCAAGCTCGCCGAGACCCTCAAGCGGCTCGCCAAAGAAGGGCCCGACGACTTCCTCACCGGAGTCTGGGCACAGCACTTCGTGAAGGTCGCGAATGACCTCGGCTGGCCGATTGAGATCCGCCACATGACGGCCATCCCGCCGCGATGGCAGGAGCCGTTGCGCTATCCTCACCGCGGGTACGAGATCCTTCAGCTCAGTCCTCCCGAGCGCACCGGGCTCTTCAGCGCATACGTGCTCGGTATTCTCGAGCACCTCGGCATCACCGAGCTTGGTCACTACACGGAGTCGGCCGAGAGCCTCTACTACATGGCTCACGCGCTCCGCTGGGTCGACAACGAGCTTGTCTACTTGCAGGATCCGCTGATCTGGGACGTCCCGCTCGAGCCGTGGCTGTCGAGCGACTACCACAGGATGGTCGCCAGCGTTCTTCGACACAGCAAGCCGAAGATCGATCTGACCGATCATCTGCGCCTTTACTACGGCGCTTCCCGCCTCGTCGCCGCAGGTCTCCCCGTTGCCGGACCGGGCAAGCCGCGTCCGCCGATCGGAAGCTGCGAACTCAGCATCGTCGATCGCGAAGGAAACTGGGTCCAGATGATGCACACGATGCAGTCGGGCGGGATCCCCGGCGCGGTCATCGACGGCGTCCCCATGAACGGCTCCAACGCGGTTCCCACCATGAAGTCGCGGCTCTGCGTGTCCGGCTGGCTGACCGGAGGAGGTCGCATCCGCTGCGTCATTGGAAACACGATGGTCCTCAAAGACGGAAAGCCGTGGCTCTCCCTCGGCACGCCGGGCAACGTCCACGTCACCGTCCCGCAGGTCCTGTCGAACATCCTCGACTACGGGTACGAGCCGTACGAGGCGAGCGTGCTTCCGCGTATGTTGCCCCTGCGCGACGACTACGTCCTCGAGATCGAGAGCCGACTCTCGCCGAAGGTCATCGTAGACCTGACGCGGCTCGGCATCCTGATCCACCCGCTCGCGCCCTACGACTACCACAAGGGCTCGTACCAAATCTGCTGGAAAGATTCGAAGACAGGGACGATGAGCGCGTGCACCGATCCGCGAAGGTGCGGTAAGGCAGACGGATTCTGAGCAAACGGAGCCTCCAGCAGCCCGCGCTGCGGGCTGTGTGGTTCCACCTAGCCGAGAGCGAGGCCGCGGGGATCGCCCGCGGCCTCGGCATTGGAGAGGGCGTGCGATTCATCAGCACGGAAGAACATCGCTGGCCTACGGCGGACGTACCGCGCTTATCCTTGAGTCCACACGCAAGACGGAGCCCTACTCAATGTCGATGAGCAGCCGCCGGACCTCTTCCGTGGTGAAGAAGTGCGTAGGCTTGCCGTTCTCTCCGAACACGATCGCTAGCCGTGCCTCTTCCCCCGGGCGCCAGTGCGCCATTCTGCGGTACACGTCGGCGGCGCTCTCCTCCAGCGTACAGGAGACGTAGATGCCCAGAAATCGCTTGTACCGATCCGCGCACTCCTTCGAGAGAGGATGAACAGGCTTCTCGACGATCTTCGTCTTCAGCTCTTCGCCGCCTATCTCCGCGAGGAATACGCCTACGGTCGTCGTCTCTAGATCCGGCATCTCCGCCGCGGACCTGACACGAAGATTCTTTTCTTGGCCAGCTCCCAGCGCACTCGACCCGGAAGATTCATAACCCGACACGTACCGCCAAAAAGCCTCTTCATTCAGCACCGTGATGAGGTCGTTCTGTTTGCTGAAGATAGGGATGAACCAGTAGTCTGGACACTGCGTGAGCCTGTCGTAAATCTCTGCGAGCGTGTTTTCTGGGTGGGGACGCCAGTCCAGCGGCCTCGGCGGGATGTCCCGAACGACCGTGCGTCGCAACCGCTCCTGCGCCGACGGCTCTCGCATCTTCATCATCTTCTCCGTGGCCATCTTGAGGTTCTCCCGTCCGAAGAAGTACGCGGCCCCCGCCCCTATCCACGCGCCGAACGCGGTCAGAATCACGCCAAGGACGGTGCTCCGATACTCGAAGACCTTCTCCAGCTTGTCACTGCTGACGCGTCCGCCCAAGATGGGCGGAACGAGCAACACGACAAGCACGAGTACGACGACGGCAATGAGAAAGGACGTTAAAATCGGAGAAAAAGTTATAATAGACAACAACTCTGTTATCGGAGACAATACGTCAATAGGCGATGGTAATATTTTTAAAAACGGCATAAAAATAAATATAAATTCTAATATAAAAAGGGGTGAAATAAGTTTTTAATCTTTTAAATTTTAAGGATTTATTTCTGTAAATTTCATGTTTTTTATTTTATAGACAATATTAATATCGATTTTATATATTTAAGGAGGTTTTTTTGAAAAAAGCGCTTATTACTGGAATTACCGGCCAGGATGGTTCATACCTCGCAGAACTTTTATTGGAAAAGGGC
>JBDKUT010000084.1:0-2807 GCA_039679545.1 Thermotogota bacterium | reverse complement strand
CTTCACCCGGACGGCGGTGTTGGCGGCGATGGCGTTCCCGCCCGCGAGCAGGCCGAGCGCCACGTCGCACAGCGTCTCGAGATCGATCGCACCGTTCGCACCGTAGTCGGTGGTGTTGTCGCCGCTGCCGGCGGGGAGGGTGAAGGTGGAACCGGCGGCCTGCGTGACCTTCGCGCCGCGACGGCACTGCAACACCGGCTGCGCGGTGCCGCCGCCGCTGGGGTTGGTGGCTGACTTGGTGACGCCTGCGGCGAAGTGGACTTTCGCGTTCGCGCCGACGTAGATGTCAGGACCGCCACCGGCACGGGCAGCGATGGTGAGGGCGGCGCTGAAGTCGGCCTCGCCGTCCTCGATGTACCAGTCGCCGTCGTCGCCTGTCAGGGCGGTGGGGCAGGAGTCCATCTGCAACCGGCCGCCCTTCTCCACCTTGCAGCCGTACAGGTTGGCTCCGGCTCCGGTGTTGTTGCCGTCCACGGTTGATGCGAGTTGCGCCCACCCGTTCTTCCGCGCTTGGACCAGACCGCTAGGAACACCAGCAGCCGGAAGATCAACGAAAGACGTCGTTCCGATCTGGTTCACCGACCCGTGGTTCGCGGTTGACGAACCGCGCAGGAAGGTGTTCGCGGAGTTTCCTACCGTAGCCAGCGCGTCGTAGGATAAGTGGTTGGAATCGGCAAGTTGAAGCCCGTTGCACCCCCACACATCAGGTGCAGCGGCGAAATACCCAGCGAGCTTGACGTCAACACCTCCGCGAACGTACATCGCAGGAGGCGTCGTTGACGGAAACCACGAACCGATCTTCCACGTGTCGGCTGTGTTCGTGCCTACCAGTCCGTACTCTTGTGCCTGTGCGGCCGTGAGGAACGAGTTCCTGATCCTGGTTTCCACCCATTGTGACGTTTGGATGTACGACGCCAGTGCCGCGGTCGTGATCTTGACCACGACACCCATGTTGCTTGAGTCGCTGATCGACAGGAACCCAGCCGGGATCCCGACAATAAGGTCGCGGAGCAACGAATACCCAGACGTGCGCTGCGCACGTGCGTATGACCAGTACACCCGACCAATCCCCGTGATCGACGGCTCGCGAACGCTCACCGTCAGCACGTCTCCGCCAATGACCCACGCCGGGACGGACGTCACGTTGATCCACGCCGTCGCGCCGTTCACGCGGAGGATCTGCGCCGGGTATCGCTTCCCGGTGCCGTCCTCGATGAAGATCCACCGGCCCTGGTAGGTGGCGTCCAGCACGAACCCGGTGAAGGTCATTTCGCGCAGGCCGCAGGCCAGGGTGGTGGCCGCAACTGTGGTCAGGGTTCCGGTGGCGACCTCGGTCCAGTCGTCGACGTGGTGGATCACGTTGACCGTCGTCGTACCGGCCAGTGCCCCTGCGAGCGTCAGGTCCTCGTTGGCGAACGCGCCACGCAGCCACAGGTCCAGCCGCAGGGTGCCGGGGTTCGTAGCGAGGATCTGCTCGATCCGGCTCTGCGCGAACGCCAGCGTTTTCCACGCCGTCGCCCAGGAGGTGCCGAGCGCCCCGTCCAGGCCGTTCGTCCCGTCCACGTAGTACCGAACGGTGGTGTCGTAGGGCTGCAGCTGCAAGCGAGACTCGACTGCCATGGTTCACCTTCCTCGCGCGCCGACGCTACGCAGCGTTCGGCAGCACCATCGCCAACTCGGCCGGATCCGTCGTCACGACGGCCGGCCATGCCTGCACGGGCATGCCGCCGAGTTGCATCGGCAACAGGCCGGAGATCCCCGCCCCGGCGTGGCAGAGCTTCGACCCGTGGCGGATCGTGCACGCCACCCCGACGCTCGCTCCGCCGCCACCGCTCATCGAACCCATCTGCACGTCGCTGTTCTGGTAGAGGCTGATGGCTCCGTCCGCACCGTAGTCCGCCGTGTGGTCGCCCGATCCAGCCGGGAGCGTCAGCGTCCCTGGCACGAACCCGTCCCGGATCGCGAACACCCGACCACCGTATCCGACCTCGAGCACCGGACGTGCGACGTAGCCGCCGACCGAGGTGTTGACGGCGTTCTTCACGATCGCCGATCCGACGAGCAGCCGACCACCGTAGCGGACCAGGATGTCGGACCCGCCGCCCGGTTGCGCGCTGATGTTCGCCGCGCCGTTGAACCCTGCGAGACGCACGACCGCGTCGAACTCGCAGCGGACGAAGTTGGTCCGCGCGAGCAGGTTCGTCCCGAGCAAGCCGTTGCAGTTGACCTCGCCGCCGCTCATCGCGTAGGCGATCGAGGACGGCAGGGCCGCCGGGTCGCAGTAGCGCGTCGAGAGCGGAACCCCGGATGCGCTGAGGGTCACGACGCCGCCCATCGTGGCGAACAGGTAGGGGGTGCCGCCGCCACCGACGGCCGCCTCGTACCCGACGTTCCCGACGGTCATGTTCGCTCCGTCGGCGCTGGCGATCAGGGCGTAGACGTTCCCGTCCGGAACCACGATCCCGTGGTCCACGCTCACGGTGCACGGCGCCCACGCCTCCACCGACGGGGCGCGCCAGTACAGCATGCGGCTTCCCTGTCCGCCGGCGATGTCGACCTGCTGCGAGAAGTAGCCCGAAACGAAGGCTTCGTTCCCCCGCAGCGTCATGCTCTGCACGCCGTTTCCGAGGTAGTGGTCGAACCCGACGAACCCGGCCCCGGTGTAGATCCCGAACTCTTGCGCCAGGGCGTCCGAGAGACCCGGGGATACGGTTCCCCAGGCGTTGCGAGCATAGCAGCCGGCGAAGTAGTCACCGTCGGCGGTGACGTTGCTGGCGAACAGACCGATCGCTCCGCACCAGGGTCCC
>JBDKUT010000083.1:0-2910 GCA_039679545.1 Thermotogota bacterium | reverse complement strand
ATCAACTACCGCGACAACCTGCACGTGCACGTCCGGGTGCCTGGCCTCTGCGACGATCTCGAGGCGTGCAAGCGCCTGCTCTCGTACGTCACGGGCTTCGCCGGCGAGGCGTTCGCCCTCGTCGAGCCGATCCCGGACCCGGTGCGCGCGGACTACCCGGACGAGGAGGCGCACGAAGGCGCCTGGAAGCGGTGTCGCCGGCGACACAAGTCGCACCAGCACATGCTCCCCGCGGCCCGCGTTCACGAGATGATGATGGCGACGACGACCCGCGGCTTCTTCGAGGGGCACGCTGCGCTCGGCAGCGACGGGAAGCGAGCCTGGTTCTTCTCTCCTCGCGCAGGCATCAACCTACGCCAGATGTGGGAGGCGACGGGGACCATCGAGTTCAGGCACTTCCCGGGCACGCTGTCCGAGGAGGAGATGTTCTCCTGCGTCGAGTGGTGCCGGCTGTTCCTCGACGCGGCGCTCAACACCGGCGAGCGGCCGTCCGTTGTCTTCGAGAGGAACAAGGGGCGCCTGACCTTCCCGCACTTCGAGACCTACCAGCACGAGCTCGAGAAGCGGTACCGACTGACCAACCACGACAGCAACACGAGAGCACAGGTGAAGGCGGCCCTGCGGAAACTCGCCGCCACTGACAGCGGGGTGCGCCGCTTGGCGCCGGCCTCGATCTGGGAGTAGAGATGCGCGTCCTTTTCGTCTGCACGGGGAACATCAACAGAAGCGTCGCCGCGGAGTTCATCGCCAAGCAGGCGTGGCCCGGCGTCGAGGTGAGAAGTGCCGGCCTGTCCGACGCGTCCGGCGGGTCGCTCATGGCGCCGAAGATGCGCGAGACGCTGCGGAAGCAGGAGGTCGCGTTCGATTCGGAGTTCCGGTCCCGCCGGATCACCGACGAGATGATCGAGCAGGCCGACCTCGTTCTCTACATGTCCGTCGTCCACAGGAAAAAGCTCCTCGAGCGATGGCCGCAACACGCCGCGAAGTTCAAGGCGGCGAGCCCCTGGGGTGACGTCCTCGATCCGCACTTCGAGACCGGGCTGTCGGCGCACCGGGCCGTCGTCGAGGAGTTGAAGCGCGCCTGCGCCTGGTGGGCGCCGAAGCTGGGGGTGCTCTGATGTGCGGCGTCATCGCGTGCGCCACGCCGAAGCTCGACACCAACACCGCCGTTCTGCTCGCAAAGCTCTTCGAACAGAGCAAGATCCGCGGGCTGCACGCCTGCGGCTACAGCTACCTCAAGGGCGGCCGCATCGAGACCATGCGGTGCCACAGCATCGACCAGCTCGTCGGGCGCCTGGGTGAGATCTGCTCCGAGCGAGAGGGCAAGAGGCTGCTGCTCATCGGACACACGCGGTACTCGACGAGCGGCGACTGGCAGAACCTCCTCAACAACCAGCCGCTCCACATTCAGCCCGAGAACGGCGGCGGGATCGCCTTGGCCTTCAACGGCTGCATCCACATGGGGATGCGCGAGGAGTACGAGGCGGTCTACGGGAAGAAGTACACGACCGAAAACGACGGGGAGATCTTCTGCCGCAAGGTGCTCGACGGCGAGGACTGGGAGGGCTTCGTAGCGAACGGCAGCTTCAGCTTCGCCGGCGTCTTCCTCCGAAGTCAGGGCAAGGAGATCACCGTCATCAGGAACAAGAACCGTCCGCTCCACATCGGGCGCCTGGGCGGCACGACGATCATCGCTTCGACCAGGGACATCCTGTGGAGAGCCGGCTTCCCCGGCGACGACGAGGAGCTCGAACCGTGCGTGGCGCACCACATTTCGGCCTGACGGCCGGAGCGTTCAGCCCGAACGACATCTGGCGCGCTACCTCGTCGGAGTGCGGCCCGGGCGATCCCGTGAGCTACGAGACGTACCACGAGATGAGCCGGGCGTGCGGCGACTGTGACCCGTCGTACGAGATGCTGCGGTACGTCTGCGACCGCTTCGAGCTGAACACGGAGCAGCGGTACTGGCTCGCCTTCCTGTACGCGACCTGCTACTGCGGCGCGACGGTGTACTACGTGTACAACGAGTTCCCCGACTGGGAGAACGTCGAATTCGGCCGGCTCGAGCGATGGTGGCACGCGAACCGCGGCTCGCTGTTCTTCCAGACGGACCGCCGGTGGATCCGGTCGAGGAACCAGTGGTGCGACGTGGTGCGGTCGTACACGGCGCACATCAGGAAGCACGGAGCGACCCAGGAGGCCGCGTTCAACCGCTTCCGCACCAGGGATCCCCACGTTGCGTACAGGGCCCTCTATGAGGACATGGGGCGCATCTACCAGATGGGCCGGTACGGGCTCTTCCTGTACCTCGAAGCGGTCCACGTCGTCACCGGATTCCCCATGGCGCCGGACACGATGGACATGCGCGACTCCTCCTCGGAGTCCAGCCGGAACGGCCTGGCCTACGCCATCGGATACCCGCAGCTCAGCGTGCACGGGCAGAACCGAAGGCTCGAGCCGCGGTGGGTGCGCTACCTGCAGGCGCGGTTCGACGAGCTGGTCAAGGAGCGCACGGCGAAGGACCCGACGGACGGCGTGTGGTCGCTCGAGACCACGCTCTGCGCGTACAAGAAGTACAGGATCGGCAAGCGCTACGTCGGCTTCTACCTGGACAGGCAGGCGCGCGAGATCGCCAAGATGCAGGAGGCGGTGACGACGGGGGTCGACTGGTCGGTCCTCTGGGATTACCGTCGAGAGACGTACGAGCCCACGTGGCTCGAGGAGGCGAAATGAAGCGCGCACCTGTTCAGGGAGAGATGCGACGCGACCATCATGGTCGAGTGTCCCGTCCGGTTTCGTGGATTCCAGAGGGAACGATCTCCTGGGAAGAGCACGAGGAAGCGTGGCGCGCGTACGATGCGAAGTGGCGCTGCGGGCAGTCGGCTGAGCGCATCGCCGAACGTGGCGGGT
>JBDKUT010000082.1:0-8960 GCA_039679545.1 Thermotogota bacterium | reverse complement strand
GGTGGTACAGGATCTCCCCGTTCGCAATCTTCCCGGGAGGCGACTGCACAAGACCCATGATGGCAAGCGCCGTCACCGTCTTCCCACACCCGCTCTCCCCCACCACCCCCAGCGTCTTCTCCCGCTCCATCGGGTACGTCACCCCGTCCACCGCACGGACAACCCCATCCTCCGTCCCAAACTGCACCTCAAGATCCCGTATCTCCAGAAGCGCAGAGGATGTCATCGGTGCCGTTCCCGCGCGCTCGCTCACGTCCGAATTCCTTACGCCCTCCATACCCGCACGTTGCGTCGGACGCTTAGGTTTCGCGGGGATGCACGTATCCGCTTCCTCGGCCGGGGAATTGCTCAACGCCAGGAAGCTTCTCTTGTTGGCCGCGGTCCACGCCACATCGGCGATCTGCGACGACGTCGCGGAGATCCTGCCAGCCGGTTTTCCTGCGTAACTCACGTCTCCTCCCTTCCTCCGGGTCCCACGGCCGCGGACGAGGTTAACCAGCCGCAGAACGGTGCCAGACCGGCCTTTCGCAGCCGTTCGTCGCTCGGGCCCCGATCGCTCCACCCTCGAATGTCATAGTACGCGTCGAGCTCTGCCTGGAACGCCCGCCGGTCAAACGACAGGCCCGCCGAAGCTCCCTCGGGCAGCGGTTCGTAGAACCGCGGTGGCAAGTCATCGTGACGGCGACGGTACCCGGCCAACCCCGAGCCGAGTCGCAAGAGGTCGAAGTTCCTCGCCCCGATCGCGAGCATCTCATCAACCGAAACCTCGAGCCCCGTCGCGTGTTCGAGCAGACGGCGAATCTCGGGGTAGTTGTACCGTGCGCCGACCATCTGGTTCGTGAACGCGCACATCACGAGCGAGTTCGTGAACGATCGGACATTCTCGTAGACCACGGCGACGCCCGCCTTCCCTGAGAGTCGTCGGCGCTCGAGAGAGCCTTTGATTCCGAGCTCGGGCGTCGGATCAGCCATCTCGATCATCGGATCGTGCATTCCCTCCATATGCGTCGCCCCCCGGGGACTCGCCGCGTACGAGAGCCCAAACCCCGGCTTGCCTCGCGGGTCGTGCATTGGGAGCTCTACACCCTTGATCGCCTGGACCAGAGAGGAATCGCCAATCGAACGCGCCCACTCGACCGGTCCATCGGCGATCTCGTCCCCCATTCCCTCCCGGAGCGCAATGCGGCGGACCCATCGCACAATCGCCGTTGAGTCTCCCCAGCGAACCTCTTCGTCGATCAAGCTTCGCTCCGAGGCCTCCATCAGCGCCGCAATCGCTACCCCACAAGAGATCGTGTCGATCCCGAAAGCGTTGCACAGCTGGTTCGCAAGGGCGATCGCCGGCAGGTTGTCGCACAGGCAAAGCGAGCCGAACGCCGCCAGGGTCTCGTACTCCGGCCCACCATACCCCGGATCGACGGCCTCGCCCTCGTAGGACGTTCGGACGACTCGTTTGCACCGAATCGGGCAGCCGAAGCACGTCTCGCGTCCGATGAGGATGCTGTCGACCAGGGCTTGGCCGCAGATGGCAGCCGCACCCTCGAAGGTTCCTCGCTGGAAGTTCTTCGTGGGGAGGATCCCCGTCTCGTTCAGTCCGAGGACCCCGCGGGACGTTCCGTGCGTTCCGAGGCTCTTGAGCCCGGGGTCTTCGGCGAGCGCCTTAACGAAAGCGGCTCGCGCCGCGGCAAACGCCGCCTTGTCGTGAAGGGGCTTCTCTGTGCTCCCCTTCACAACAATAGCCTTCAGACGAGCCTTCCCCATCACGGCCCCGAACCCCGGTCGCCCCACGGCTCGCGACTTGTCGTGGATGATGCACGCCATCTGCACGCGCCGCTCGCCAGCCGGGCCGATGACGGCGACGTGGGCTCCCGGATGTCGCACCGAGAGGGTCTCCGTGGCCGGTCCCGTCTCCATTCCCCACAAGTCCTGAGCAGGACGTAACTCCGCACGTCCGTCGGCGAGAAGCAGGTAGCACGGCTCCGCCGAGACACCGCGCAGCAGGATTCCGTCGTACCCGCTCCGACCGAGCTCGTGCCCCACGAACCCGCCAGCCGACGCGTCCATGATGGCCCCGCTCTTCGGTGATCGTCCTACGACGGCGTGCCGTCCGGCGCCAGCCAGGCCTGTCCCCTGGAACGGACCGGTGGCGAACACGAGCCAGGGCTCACACGAACTCTGCGCACCCGGTCGCGCCGACTCAAGGATCAGGCGCGCGCCCATACCGCGCCCGCCCAGGTGAAGGGCGTACCACTCCTCAGGGGGCGTCGCATCCGCCAGATGTCCGGAGGACAGGTCGACGTCAAGGTAGCGTCCGAACACGCCCTTCATCATGGGCGGTTCTCCGGGAGCAGCTTGCCTCGCACGTCCGGCCTTGTCGCGCGGCGCTCCTGTTGCGTCATGCCAGAGCCTCACGAATCGACGCCGGCAGCAGTCGCGGGGACGCGGCGACCCGGATTCCGGCGCGTTCGAGGATCTCGGTCTTCTGCGTCACAGATCCCTGTTTCGCGCTCATGAGGGCACCGGCATGGCCCATTCTCTTACCGGCAGGCGCCGTGCGCCCTGCGATGTACGCGCAGGTGGGCAGATCGTAGTCCGCAAGCGCGGCGGCAAGGCGCTCCTCCTGGGTTCCACCGATCTCGCCGACGACCACAAGCCCTTTCGTGTCGGGATCGGCCGCGAACCAAGGAACGTACTCCGCCATGTCTGTCCCGATGATCGGATCTCCGCCGACGCCCACCATCGTGGTGACCCCGATCCCCGCCGTCTGGAGAATTCCCGCGACTTCGTACGCGAGCGTACCGCTTCGAGAGAGCATGCCGAGGCACCCGGGGGAGAAGACGTTGGCCGGCATAATGCCGAGTTTCCCAAATCCCGGCGAGAGAATGCCGGGCGTGTTCGGCCCGATCATCACCGCTCCGGATTCGCGACAGGCCTCTCGGATCTCGAGCGTATCGTATACCGGAACGTGCTCCGCGATCACGACGATGAGGCGCAGCCCCGCCTCCACGGCCTCCAGAGCCGCTGCCCGCACGTGAGCCCCAGGGACGAACGACACAGAAGCGTTCGCCTGAACTCGCTCGACGGCCTCGCCAACCGAGTCAAACACGGGAAGGCCGTGGAGGTCAGTCCCTCCTTTTCCCGGGGTGACGGCCCCGACGAGGCGGGTACCCGCTTTCAGCATCCACTCCGTCTGCCGCGCACCGATGCGGCCGGTCCCTCCCTGAACGATGGCCCGCGTGCTTGAGGTTAAAAGAATGCTCACGCTCTCACCCCCAGAAGGCTCGCGAGCTTCTCAACCGCAGCTTCGGTCTCAATCCCGCGCACCGTCGGAATCCCCGCCGCCTCGAGAAGGTTCCACGCCTCCTCCTGCTCGTTCCCGAACAGCTTCACAACCACGGGAACTCCGATATCCCGATCCCCGACCGCGGTAACCAGGCCGCGTGCGGCCTCGACCATCGGGTTGATTCCACCGTAGAGATTGACGAGCACACCGCGCAGCCCCGGCTGATCGAGCACCAGGTCGAGGGCTCCGTGTACGAGATCCGCCGTGATCCGGCCGCCCGTCTCGAGGAAGTTGGCCGGGCGAAGCCCCGCCGCCTGGAGAAGGTCCATGCTCGCCATACCGAGTCCGGCACCGCTGGCGAGGATGCCGACCTCGCCGTCCAGTTCGACAAACCCATTCAGGCCCAACGCCTCGGCGCGGGTCTCGCGGTCGCTCTTGTCGCGTCGAGACGCCTTCGCCGCAGCGATCCCCTCGTGCCGATAGAGAGCGTTGTCGTCCACTTCCACGCGGGCGTCCGCCGCCACCAGGCTCCCGTCGCCCGCAATGAGGACGGGATTGATCTCCGCCAACAGTAGATCGTTCTTTCGCACGCAGTCGTAGAGCGACTCGGCAAGCCGGCCGATCGCACTGCCGAGTTTGGTCAGACCCTGCTTCGCGAGGAACGACCGCAACGCGACGAGGTCCGGGCCGCGCCGAACGGCCACCGGCAGGCGCAGCAGCCTGTCCGCCGGCAGGGCCTCGACCTCCATTCCCCCGCTCGAACTGAACAAGAGCCACAGCTGTTCGGACGCGTAGTCAAGGAAGTACGAGATGTAGAGCTCGCCCCTCGCCGGCACACGCCGCTCCACCAACAACGCCTCGACACGAAGATCTCGAACCGACGAACCGAGGAGGCGCCGGGCCTCGTTCTGCACCGCCGCGTCATCCCCCGCCTGCGCGACTCCGCCAGCCTTTCCTCGTCCGCCACCCAGGACCTGCGCCTTCAGCATCACGGGGTAGCCGAAGTCCCGTGCTGCCGCCGCCGCCTCGGCAGACGACGTTACGACTTTCCCCGCCGGGACCATGATGCCGCTTTCGGCGAACAGCGCTTTCCCCTCATGCTCGTGAAGTTTCACAGCGAAGGCTGAATCCCTCCTTCTCGATGATCGCCCATTCCGCGTCGATCTCGTCCTGCAACGCTTGGTAGGTGCCGTCGGCAAGATGGGCAAACCGCGACTGCGGAGCGAAAAACTCGCGCACTGGCTTTCTCTTTTTCGGAGAGAGCGACAGTCGCAGGACGCCGTGATCCAGCTCATACAACTTCCACAACCCACTCTCGACGGCGATCCTCGCGAGCTGCACCGTGCTGGCCGACGGGAATCCCCACCCCAGCGGGCAGGGGCTCATGATGTGCAGGAATGTCGGCCCTTTGACATCGACCGCTTTCTCCACTTTGCGTTTCAGGTCGGCGGGGTACGCGGGACTGGCCGTTGCCAGGTACGGAATCCCGTGGGCCGCAATGATCTTCGCGATGTCCTTACGCGGTTCCATCTTGTACCGGCCGAGTGCGCCCCCGGGCGTCGTGCTCGTCTGCGCTCCAGGAGGCGTGGACCCGCTACGCTGGAAGCCCGTGTTCATGTACCCCTCGTTGTCGTAGCAGATGTAGACGAAGGAGTGTCCGCGCTCAATGGCTCCCGACAGCGCCGCCAGGCCGATGTCCACGGTGGCGCCGTCCCCGGCGAATCCAACCAGCGTGACGTCCTGCCCCTTCGCCTTCACGCTGGCCTCCAGCCCCGTAAGAAACGACGCCGTACTGGCGAACGCCGTTCTCAAGACCGGCACGTTGAATGTCGCCTTGGGAAAACTGGTCGCCACGGCTCCCATGCAGCAGGCAGGAATCACCATGATCTGATTCGGCCCGATCGCCTCTGTGACGAGCCTCGCGATCAGAATCGCACCGCACCCCGCGCACGAGGAGTTGCCCGACATCACCAAGGGGGTCTCTTTACTTGCCATCGGGAGTCCTCCCGTCTCGATACGCCTTCACGCCGAACCAGGTCTCCGAAGAGACCGGGCGGCTCTGCATCGCGGCGTCCGCCCACTCGAGCGCCTTCTCCAACTCCGTCGGTCCGACCGGCGCGCCGCCGAACCCGCCGACAGCGCTCAGAACGACGGGATGCCTGTTTCTGCCGTACAGTGCTTCCTTCACCTCTCCCGCCAGCGGCCCCCCGCAACCGAACGAGTAGGCGCGGTCCCATACGACAACCACTCGAGTCCCCGCCAAAGCCTCGGCGAGCTCAGCGCCCGGGAACGGCCGATAGCTGCGGACTGAGATCACGCCGACCCGCCGCCCAACGGCACGCCAGGCCCGGACCATGCTCCGGATCGTCGATGCCGCCGAGCCGAGGGCGACGAAGACGATCTCCGCATCGTCCACCTGCTCGAGCGAGAGAAGACCTCCGGAGTCCCGACCGAACTGCTTGGCGAATGCTCCCCCGACCTCCTCGATCACGGCGAGAGCCCGGCGCGCGGCGTCCTTCTGCAGCGCGCGAAACTGGATGTAGTGCTCGGGAGACACGACGCCGTTGATCGTCTTCGGGTGCTCGACGTCGAGCCAGTCCACGGCCGGGCGCGGCGCCAGGAAGCGGTTGACAAGCTCGGGCTCCGGCACCACGACCTGTTCGTACGTGTGCGACAGGGTGAACCCGTCCAGGTTCACCATGACAGGCAGCTGAACCCGCGAATCCTCAGCAATCCGGAAGGCCTGCAGGGTCATGTCCAGCGCGTGCTGGTTCGTCTCCGCGAACAGCTGCAGCCACCCGGTGTCGCGTTGCGAGATGGCGTCCTGATGGTCCCCGTAGATGTTCCACGGGGGTGCCACGGCGCGGTTCACGTTCGCCATCACGATGGGGACTCGCGCCGAGGCCGCCCAGTGCATCATCTCGTGCATGTACAGGAGTCCCTGCGAGGACGTGGCCGTGAACGCCCGCACGCCGTTCGAGCTCGCGGCAATCGTCGCTGCCAGCGCGCTGTGTTCAGACTCCACTTGGACGAACTGCGCCTTCATCTCTCCGTCGGCGACGAACTTCGCGATGGCTTCGATGATCCTCGTTTGCGGCGTGATGGGATACGCCGCCACCACGTCCACCTGAGCCAGCCGCGCGGCGTAGGCCACTGCCGACGTGGCCGTCATGTTGCGACCCGACGTCATGCTCCCACCTCACCACTTCGTATCGCCTTGACCGGACATTCCAGGGCGCAGATCCCGCATCCCTTGCAGTACGTCAGGTCGATCGTCACCCCGTCCTCGGTCAGCACGATCACGCCCTCCGGGCACGCCGTCACGCAACGCCCGCAGCGCACGCAGCGCTTCGGATCGACTACGGGGTCCGTGACACGCCAGCTTCCCGTGCGCCCGGCTCCTCCCTCACCCGGCAACGCCGTGGCGACAATCGGGTAATCGTCGAGGTAGGCGAACGCGGTCTGCCCCTTGACTGTCTCGGCCGTTGCGGACGCAGCCAGGTCAGCGACTTGGACCGAGTCCCACGCGCGCCTTGCCGCTTCAACGTTCTTCTCCGCGTGCTTCGCGGGGAACCACTCGCGAATCGCCGTCTCCATCGCCGCTTGACCGACAATCCCGTCGACACGGCACCACGCCCCGAGCATGGCTGTGTTCGGAATCTGTTTTCCGAACAGGCTCGCGGAGATCCCCATAGCGTCGACCCAGGCGATCCGCACGGCCACACTCACGGCAACCTTCGGACATTCGGGAGCGTTGACGAGGAGCAAGCCGCCCGGCTTGATTCCGAGAACCGTGTCACGCCGTTCCAGGAGTGTCGCGTCCATCACGACGA
Organism: Thermotogota bacterium; assembly: GCA_039679545.1. Taxonomy (GTDB): domain Bacteria; phylum Bipolaricaulota; class Bipolaricaulia; order UBA7950; family UBA9294; genus JAPLGD01. Next base: position 1,844 of record JBDKUT010000082.1, on the reverse strand, counting down.
CTACGTCCGGGGCCGTCACGGGGGTTCGAAGCAGAATGGGACGATCGTCGACTCGCAGGTACGAACGGACGGGGGCACCGCGTCGTTCCGGCCCGAACTCCGGGAACGCCTGCGCGTTCTTCCCGTCCTTGAGCATGGCGTTCGCCACGATGCGGGCGGCGGTCAACCCGCCCTGCCCGCCCCGCCCATGGATCCTCACTTCTTTCACGTAGACCACACCTCTGGGTTCACCAAGTATTGAGGCCGCTTCCCGGCCAGAACGTCGAGGAGGCCCGCCGCAGCGTCCACCGCCATGCGCACCATCGCCTCCCGCGTGTGCGCGGACATGTGGGGGGTCAGGACGACGTTGTCCATGCGAAAGAACGGGTGGTTCGCCGGCGGTGGCTCAACCGCATAGACGTCGGTCCCCAGCCCGGCGATCTGCCCGCCCTCGAGCGCTCTCACGAGCGCCGGTTCGTCCACGACCTCGCCCCTAGACAAGTTGACGAGAAAAGCCGTCGGCTTCATCCAGCCGAGCTCACGCTCGCCGACCATCCCCCGCGTCTCCTCCGTAAGCTGGCAGTGAAGGCTGATGAAGTCGCACGCGCGGAAGAACGCCTCGAGGTCGTTGACCAACTCGACACCTTCCGGCGCGTTCTCGGGCTTCAGGTAGGGATCGAATCCGAGAACCCGCATTGAGAACGCAGCGCGGGCCTTCCGCGCCACCTCGCGCCCAATTCGGCCGACTCCGACGACTCCGAGGGTCTTCTGCCAGAGCTCCGTCCCGATGTACTCGTTCCGCACCGAGAACCGCCCCTCGCGTGCTGCGTGATCCGACGGAACCAGCTTCTTCGCAAGCATGAGCATGAAGGCAATCGCATGCTCGGCAAGCGGTTCGAGGTTCGAGTACGGCCCGTTGACGACGGGGATACCAAGCTCGGTCGCGGTCTTCACCGCAATGCGGTCGACGCCGACCCCGTGACGTGCGATGACCTTGAGGTGCTTCCCAGCGCGCACGACGGCATCGGAGATCTCCGCCGTGCGCACGACAAGTCCGTCGCAGCCGGCCACCATACGTACGAGCGTCTCTTCCTTGGTGTCCGGAGCGGACACCAACTCCATGCCCGCATTCCGCAGGAGCTGCATGCCCTCCTCGGCGATCGGTTGTACGAGGAGAACCCTCTTCTTCGTCTCCGTCTTCATCCCTTCTCCTCACCCGGAGCGCCCGCCGCGTCGCGCCGACGCGATCCCCACGAGCCTCACCCCGAGAAGCACCAAGACCAGGGCGGCAAATCCCGCCGACGGCCCGCACCTCCTCGTCGTGTTCCGGCATCCCGGGCGTTCCCGACGTTCCAATCTCCTCACCCAGCTTCCTCCGTGTCCGGGCCGCTCCCGTGGGAGCGGCCCGCATGCCCGCGCCGCCTAGCGGAACAGATCGGTGATGGCCTTCCACGGAATCTCGGTGTCAATCCAGAAGCACAGCCGGTACACATAGCGGACCGAGAGCTTCAAGATCTCGTCCAGCTCGGCTGCACTCTTGAGCGGTGTCTTCAGGCACTCCGCCACCTCGCCGATCACCTTCGACGAGTCTTGGAACCGGTAGTAGCGGGGCCATTGCTCCGCGTACGCCGCCAGAACACCGCCCGCCACCTTCGACATCGACACGGTGTCCACCGCGCCGCCCTGGTGGATCACCCGAAGCCGCGTGAGCAGGTCGCAGACGCCGCTCGTCTCGCCTTCGGCGTAGATCTTCACGGACCCGCTCTGCTCAAACGCCCCCAACACCTTCGACAGGTTCGAGACGTCGCGCGGCTTCTTCAGCCACATCGCCTGAATCTCTTTCTCGAGCAGGCTCTTCGCCTCTG
>JBDKUT010000081.1:0-7710 GCA_039679545.1 Thermotogota bacterium | reverse complement strand
AAGGGTCGGCTCTGGGGACTGAAGAGTCTCCGGATGAACCCGGCGTTTGCCCAGATCGAGCGCTCCTCGAAGAGCTTCATCGATGCGGTGAAGCAGGAGACCGACGTCGCAGCGCTGTACTGGACGTACGGAAACTGGGCCCGAAAAGACGAGTCTGACATCCTCGGCGCCGTGTTTCGCAATGACCCGCCGAAGCTCCTCGCCCTGATCGAGCGCGCGCTCGCCCTTCAGCCGAGCTACATCAACTACGGCGCGTACCGCTCGCTCGCCGCGTACTACGGCAGCCTCCCTGCGATGTTCGGGCAGGACCTGCCGCGCGCCCTGTCGTACGTCTGCTCGGTGCTCATCGATGAGCCGCAGTACTGCGCGGCGTGCGTGACGTGCCCCATCGACCCCCACGCGAACGAGTACCTCGAAAACCGGCTCATCTTCGCCCAGTACTACTTGATGAAGAAGGGCGAGTGGCAGGAGGCGGCGCGTGTCCTTCACGTCATCCTCGCCGAGCCGGTCGGCGACCTGCATCCGCTGTACAACGCGTTCGACCAGGTGCTGGCGCAGGAGCTCTTAGTGGAAGTCGAGAAACACCTGTAGCGGCTGGCATTCCCAGGGTCCAGGATTGGTGGACGTCGGTGGGTTCAACTATAGTGACCGAACCACGTAGAGGAGGCTAGAGAAGATGAGAAAGGTCTTGTTCTTGTTGTGTACGGCGCTCGCCGTTTCGGGGAGCGCCGCCGTCGCCCTGACGCTCGACGAGGCCGTCGCCCTGTACCAGAACGATAGCATCATGATCTCGTACGACGATGCGGGAAAGGCGAAGCTTGAGGAGATCATCGCCACGTTCCGCGCCGCCCTCGGCGTCACCGATGCCCTCGACGAACAGAACGAAGACGCCGTGACGGCGTTCGCCGTCGACCCCAGCCTGAAGCCCGTGGTCAACAAGCTCGCCCAGGCCTACTACGCGTACGCGAACGTGTTCATCAGCTCGGAGGAGAATGAGAGCACCTACCTGAAGGGCAAGCACTGGGGCTTCAAGAGCCTGCGAATGAACCCGACGTTCGCGGATGTCGAGAAGTCAAAAGGGTTCGTCGATGCCGTCAAGGTGGAGACCGACGTCGAGGCGTTGTACTGGACGACGTCGAACTGGCTGCGTGTCTCGCAGAAGCACGCGCTCCAGGCCGTGTTCGCCGGCGTCCCCGCGAAGACCCAGGCCATGTCCGAGCGGTGCATCGAGCTTGCCCCGAACTACGTCGCCGGCGGACCGTTCCGGTCGCTCGGCGCGTACTACTCCGGGCTCCCGATCGGCCAGGACCTGAACAAGGCCTTGTACTACCTCTGCCACGTGATCACCGATCCCGCTTGCAGCGCGTGCGGTGACTGCCAGCCGGCGATCGCGAACGCCAACGAGTACTTCGAGAACCGGACGTTCCTCGCCGAGTTCTACTACATGGAGAAGAAGATGTGGACCGAGGCGGCCGCCATTCTCCAAACCGTCATTGCCGAGCCGATCGGCGCGAAGTACCCGATGATGAACGCGTACTCCCAGGAGAACGCAAGACGACTCCTCGCGGAGTGCCAGAAGCACATGTAGTCCCAGACTGCTGAGCGTTCACGAGGGCCTTGGGCATGTGTCCGAGGCCCTCTTTCCTCGCGCGTCATCCGATCGCAAGTCTCGTCCGGCTCGCTTCAGGCCAGACCAGACGCCCTGCGGGAGGGCTACGCGAAGGGCACGTCGCGCGCCCTTGCGAGCCGACTCTCCCGTCTCTACACTGCTCTATCCTCTAGAGGAAACCGAGGGATACCCATGGCGGAAACGGTGAGGGACGGGGTGCTGCGGCGGGTTGACGAAGAAGACATACGGTTCGTTCAGCTCTGGTTCACCGACCTGCTCGGGCAGCTAAAGAGCATCGAGATTCCCACGAGCTATCTGGACAAGGCGCTCGACGAGGGGATCGGGTTCGACGGGTCGTCGATTCACGGGTTCGCGCGCATCGACGAGAGCGACATGCTTGCGGTTCCGGACCCAACGACGTTTGCGGTTTTCCCGTGGGATCACGTTGCCCGGCTTATCTGCGATGTCGTTAAGCCGGGCGGAGAGCCGTACGAAGGAGATCCGCGCTTTGCGCTCAAGCGAGCTCTCGCCCGGGTCGCCGAGCGCGGGCTCACGTTCCTCGTCGGCCCCGAGCTCGAGTACTTCTACCTACGCTCCGACCGGAGCACCGAACTGCTCGACTCGGCCGGCTACTTCGACCTCTCGCCCCTTGACTGCGCCCTCGACATCCGACGCGAGACGGTGCTCTCGATCCAAAAGATGGGGATCGCCGCAGAGAAGGCGCACCACGAGGCAGCCCCCAGTCAAGAGGAGATCGACCTTCGCCACTGCGAGGCCCTGCGGATGGCTGACAACCTCATGACGTGCCGGTACATCATTAAGGAGGTCGCGCGGCGGCACGGGGTCCACGCCACGTTTATGCCGAAGCCGTTCCGGGTCTACAACGGGTCGGGAATGCACACCCATATGTCGCTCGCCCGCCTCGACGGCCGGAACGCGTTCTTCGACGCCGACGACCCGATCCACCTCTCTGCAATGGCGCGGGGCTACATCGCCGGGATCATGTACCACGCCCGCGAGATCACCGGCGTGTGCGCGCAGTGGGTCAACTCGTTCAAGCGGCTCGTGCCAGGATACGAGGCGCCCGTGTACATCACGTGGTCGTGCCACAACCGGAGCAACATGATCCGCGTGCCGCGGCTTCAGCCTGGGCGTGAGGCGGCGACGCGGATCGAGTTCCGTGCCCCCGACGCCGCCTGCAACCCGTACCTCGCGTTCGCCGTCATGCTTCACGCAGGTCTCGACGGGATCGACGGCAAGTACCCGCTCCTGCCGCCCATCGAGGCCGACGTGTACTCGATGGATGAAGCGGAGCGGACCGAGCGGGGAATCGACACCCTTCCCGGCAGCCTGAACGAGGCGATCGCCTGCATGGAGCCAAGTACCCTGGTCCGGCGCGCCCTCGGGGACCACATCTTCGACAAGTTCATCGAAAACAAGAAGATCGAGTGGGACCTGTACCGATCACAGGTTCACGCGTACGAGATCGACCGCTACCTGCCGATGCTGTAGGATGCCGCGGGACGGTCGGCATCCCGCAATGCGTGAGGTGGCCCCATGAAGCAAAGCCTCGGTCTCGTCGCGGGGACGCTCCTCGTCCTCGCGCTGTCATTCGTCGCCCAGGCGGAAGGGGTTCAGACCCCGTCCTGCACGACGGCGCTTCTCATCATCGACGTCCAGCGGATCTGGATGTTCGGCGACCTGCGAACAACCGACGGCGTATGGATTACAGACGCCGTCGTGAACGTGCTCGAGCGCGTCCGCCCCACGGGCATCCCCGTGATCTACGTCCAGGACGTCTCCCGCAGCACAGCGGGCGAGAGGCTCCTCGGCTTTCCCGACGCGATCACGCCGAAGGAAGGCGATCCCATCTCGACGAAGATGCGCGGCAACGCGTTCGCCGGGACGACGCTCAAGGCGCTCTTGGATGGGCTTGGCGTTACGAGGCTTCTCATCTGCGGCCTCGCCAGCCAGTCGTGCGTCAGCGCCACCGTCGCGGGAGCGCGGGCGCTCGGCTACGAGGTCGTCATCCTCGCGAACGCCCACGCCAGCGGCGACGGCGGAATCGAAGCGGAGCGCATGAACAGGCTCTGGGCGCAGCAGGGGATGACTGTCGTGTCGATCGCCGATCTCGACGTCGGGTCGCTCTGCCCGTAGGAGAGAGTCTACGCCAGAAGCCCGTACAGGTAGGCGAACAGCGGCGCGAGGGCGAGCGCGGGCAACAGGTTCCCGATCTTGAGGTCGCGGATTCCGAGCAGCTTGAACGAGAGCGCGAGCATCACCGCGCCGCCGACGGCGTTGAACTCGGTCAGGATCGGAGACGGAGCGAGTACCGTGCCGACGCCCGGCACCACAAGCCAGTGCGCGGCCAGGGTGATGCCGCCCTGGTAGACGAGGAGGCTCGCCGCCGAGAGAGCGACGCCGGGGCCGAGGCCGGCCACGAGGCCGATCGAGATCAGCCCGTCCATGATCGACTTCAGGCCGAGGATCTGCCAATCGCCGTAGACGCCGTCGCGGATCGATCCGAGGATCGCCATCGGCCCGACGCAGAAGAGGAGCGTCGCCGCGACGAACCCCTGCGTCAGCGTCCCGCGCATCGACGCGGGGAAGAGCTTCTCGCTCGCGTCTCCCAAGTGTGCGAGGCGACTCTCGAGGCGAAGCCAGGTTCCGAGTCCCCCGCCAAGGATGAGGGCGAGGAGCAGCACGAGCACGTTCTCCGTCGTGATCGCAAGCTGCGTACCGAGGACGAACGTGACGAGCCCGGTTCCAACGAGCGCCGTGCGGGTGATCGCTTCCGGAATCTTGCGGCCGGCGAGCCTACCGACGAGCGAGCCGAGAATCACCGCCCCCATGTTGATCCACGTCCCGATCATGCGCGGATGCTATCCTCGCGCCGGGAGGCCGGCAACGGGAGATTCCCATCCTTTGCGCTATCTCACATTTGCGCCGTGGTTGAGCCCGCGCTCGCGAAGCCTCATCATACGGGCCCCGGCCGTCGGGCCGGACCCCGGCTCGCAAGACAACGCGGCTTGGCTGAACTCATCGCCCGTTCTCAAGGAGAAGGCTTTGGCAGAGAGAGAGACGTCCCGAGTCAACCGAATCGTCGCGCACCTGCAGGAGCAGCATCGACAGGCCGCGGCCCAACACCAGTGGGACCCTGTCTTCACGGCCGACTACCGCTACGAACACACCCTACGCGTCGCCCACTACGGTCGCCTCATCGCCGACGAAGAAGGCCTCGACCGCGAGCTCTGCGTCGCCGCCTGCCTGCTCCATGATGTTGCATACTTCACCTGCGGCGATCGGGAGGGCTGGTGGGACAACCACGGCCGAATGGGCGCCGAGATCAGCCGCCCGGTCCTTCTCGACGCAGGTTTCTCCCAAGAAGAAACGGCCGCCATGTGCCACGCCATTGCTGTCCACGTCGACGGAAGAGCGGAAGATGGGCTTCCCGGCGGGCCGATCGATGACGTTGTTAGCGACGCCGACAACGTCGATCGGTTCAGCGCCCTTCGCATCATTCTCTGGTGCATGACCGAGCGCGAGGACTTAGAGAAGTTGGCCGCTATGCTCCGCGAGCGGCTCGCGCGCCTGTACAAGTACCGCGACAAGAGCCCACTCAAGACCAAGGCCGGCCAGAGGCTGTTCGCCGAGCGCGTCGCCCTCCAGATCCCCCTCTTCGAAGGCATCCTCCGCGACGCCGGGATCACGCGACTGCCAGACGAGTTCATATCCGCCTCACTGACTGATCACCCTGGTTTCTGATGTGATGGGGAGGCGAATGCCGCCGGTCCAGGCAGGGCATCCGCCGCCGGACACACAGAGCGCAGAGACGGCGGTTTCGCGAGTTCTTCCACCTCCCTTATGATCTCCTCCAAGGAGGACTGGTGGATGAAGAGGTCGGTCGTCGTATTCGCCCTGCTGGGGATGTTGGTCATCGCTCTTTTGTGTCTGGGAGCATCAGAAACCCTGACGAATCGATCCGGCAAGACGGCCAGCGGCGTGGTCATCACCTTCGCGGAGTCGGTGCGCATCACAGGCTATGCCCAGACGATCTTTCCGAATCAGGCCCCAACCTGCCGCGCCGAGAGGTTTACGTTCAGCGGCGGAGAACTGCCAAACGGTGGGCGTTTCGAGGTGACGTGGACACCGAGCAGCGCTGAGATCGCGACCGTGAGCTGGGTTCCTGCTTCGGCTCCCGCGGTACAGGCCAGTGCTCCCGTTGTTCCGTCTCTGCACATCGCGGCGCCAACGCTCATTCTACACAACGGTGTCGTCATCCCCATGGAGATTGAGGGCGAGTACGAACAAGCCATCGCCGTGGCCGGGGACACGATCCTTGCCGTCGGGAGCGATGCGGAGATCCTCGCGCTCGCCACGCCCGACACCGAGGTCGTCGACCTGCAAGGCCGCACCGTGTTGCCCGGAATCCTCGACCCCCACACGCATCTCTTCAATGATGCCGCCGGGCTCGGCATGACTCTCGACGAAGCGCAGCAGCTCGCCCTCGAGAATGGCGTCACTTCCGTCGCCAACCTTCACACCAACGAGTCGGAGACCGAGCAGTTCATCTCCTACGCGCAGGCAGGGAACATGCGCATTCGCCTTTCGCTCTACCTGATCTACAACGACAGCTGCGGGATCGTGCACGGAACGTGGTACGAGCAGTACTCGCCATCCGGCGAGCTCGCCCCGCGCCTTCGCGTCGGCGGCGTCAAGATCCTTGCCGAGCGCTCGGTCTGCAATGACGAAGGCGCGCACCCCGCGATCAGTCCGGAACTGGTCGCCCTCGTGCCGAGGCTGCACGAACGCGGGTGGGACGAGTGGCAGCTGATGTTGTCTCCGACGGAACTTCGTGATGTCGTTGCGCGCGCTCAGGAGAGAGGGTACCAGGTGGCGATTCACGCCATGGGCGACCTGGGCATTGCGACCAGCCTGGATGCCATCGAGTCAGCGCTCCATGGCTCCCCCAACACGTACCGCCACATGGTTCTCCACAACTGGATCCTCACCGATGAACTCCTCGGCCGCTACAAAGAGCTGGGGATCGGCGCCCTGATGGAGCCGAGCTCCAAATGCGAGCGCGCCTACAGATACCGCAATGGCCCAGAGTTCATGCGCCTCCTCAGCCGCATTCGAGACCTCGTTGCGACGGGCGCTCACGTCGCCCTCGACAGTGACTGGCCCAACTGGGGCCCATCAACCATCAGCCCGTTCGTCCGCCTCAGATGTGCGGTTACCGACACGTACGTTCCGGAGATGATCGCGGCCCTGGAGCCGCCGTGCCCGGACATCGAGCTGCCGACAGATCAAACGATCACCGTGTGGCAGGGGTTGCGGATGATGACCGCCGAGGCTGCGTACGCGATGCGATGCGACGATCGACTCGGGACTCTGCGTTCCGGGAAGTTGGCCGACCTCATTGTCGTCACCGCGGATCCACTGAGGGTCGAACCGGAAACCCTCGACCAGATCCGGGTCATGATGACCGTGGTCGGAGGCAGGATCGAGTTCGAGGCGCCGGACGCGGTCGCAGAAGAGACTCCCCCCGCGACGACTGTCTTGTACGGCGGCACCGTGGTCTCGATGACCTCGCCGAGCGATCTCTACGAGGCGATCGCCATCCAAGGGAACCGCGTCCTCGCTCTTGGGACCGACGAGGAGATCCTGGCGCTGGCGGGTCCGGACACGGAGCGGATCGATCTGCAAGGCCGCACCGTGTTGCCCGGATTCATTGACCCCCACACGCACTTGATGAAGGACGCTTCGGCTCAGGGCTTCACATGGGACGGTATTCAGCAGCTGGCATTCCGGAACGGCGTAACCGCCGCTGCGGAAATGTTCTGTGACCAGCAGCTGCTAAACGACCTGATTGCGTATGCGTCGTCTGGGGCCCTCCGACTGCGCGTCTTCCCCTTCCTGATCTACAACTCGAGCTGTGCCGACATCCTCGGCACGTGGTACGAGCAATACCCTCCATTCGCTGAGCTGGCGCCGCACCTCCGCGTCGGCGGCGTCAAGATGTTCGCCGAGCGCTCCACCTGTGGCGACACGGGAACGGTGCCTGTCTTCAGCTCCACAATGCAGGCCAAGTTTCCACG
>JBDKUT010000080.1:0-4064 GCA_039679545.1 Thermotogota bacterium | reverse complement strand
ATTCACAATCGTCAGTATGTATGAGACCTACAGCGATCTCCCGCCTGACGGGTCCTTCACGCTCGACCTCGCGAGCCGTATGGGAACAGTCACCGGCACGTTTGCTGCCGGCGCCTCCTACCGCGTGGCCCTCGAGTTCGTCGACGCGAACAAGTGCCCCGTCGGAACTCTGACCGTCCTAATCAACACGGGACGTTCGCCGGGGCAAACGGAGACCCCCCAGGCGTGCATGGCCATCTCCGCGGTGTTCGAGCAGCAGCAGACCGGCCTCATGACGTTCCTGTTCGGCGGCGGAATGACGGAGATCACCGCCCAAGTGATCGTCAATTCCTCGGAGACGCGCACGACGGCGTTCGAACTCTGCGGCACGTTGCGGCAGCAGTTCCTGTTGATCGCGGCGAAGGAAGCGTACAGCCCGCAGCAGGTGCGCCTTGCCTTCAATCGGTGGGAGCAGAAGAACCCCGGATCCGACAAGTGGACCACGGCCTCGGAGGAGCCGAGTCTGAACACGTACTTGGTCAACGGAGTGTCGTACCGGGCCGTCTACAGGGCGATCACCGTCGGCAGCACAACGACTCCTGGAACCACAGTGCCCGGTACGGTGACCCCCACACCGGCAACCCAGCCGTGTCTCAGTGTGAGCGCTGTCTACGTCTACCAGACGATCGGGGGAGTGACTCGTTACCCGCCGACGACGCAGACGGTGGAAGAGCCGATCAGCGTCGTAGTCGTCGTGAACGGCAACGAATCCCGTACAACCAGTTTCCAAGTGTGCGGGTCGGCCGGCGCACGGATCACGCTCCAAGCGAGCGCGGAAGCCTACAGCGCCAACAAGGATCGCCTCGGCTTCTCCTACTGGGAGCGCTACAACAGCTCGACCAGCTCGTGGGAGGCCTTCTCGGAGGCCCAGACGCTTCTGATCACGCTTCAGCAAGGAGGTCAGATCCGCGCGGTGTACCGCAAGTAGGCGTATCGCGGCGCGGTGAGGCAATCTGATGCGCACAACGGGAAGGGCTCCGGGTTCTTAGGCCCGGAGCCCTTCCTTTCTTGACGCCCAAAGGCTACCCCGCTACGCTGTACAACGCTGAACCGTGCGAGGATGGCGGAAGGGGGACGGAGATTCGAGGTGCCCCCTTCTTTGCTCGTCGTGCGCTAGATTAAACTGCGCGAGGGTGGCGGAATTGGCAGACGCGCTAGCCTTAGGAGCTAGTGCCTTCGGGCGTGCGGGTTCGAGTCCCGCCCTTCGCAGTTGATGATGCTATGGCGCGAAGCTATAATCGCCAGGCTTCGCGCGGGAATAGCTCAGTGGTAGAGCACTGCCTTGCCAAGGCAGGGGTCGCGGGTTCGAATCCCGTTTCCCGCTCCAGAGGCAGCCGGGGAGTCATGCGGACGCCGGGATGGCGGACCAGGCAGACGCAAGGGACTTAAAATCCCTTGAGGGATTCCTCGTGCGGGTTCGACTCCCGCTCCCGGCAGAAGAGATCGCGGGGTGGAGCAATCAGGAAGCTCGTCGGGCTCATAACCCGGAGGTTGTCGGTTCGAATCCGGCCCCCGCAACCAGCGAGCAGGGCGGCGTAGCTCAACCGGTTTAGAGCGCTCGGCTCATATCCGAGAGGTTCGGGGTTCGAGTCCCTGCGCCGCTATTGTTTCACAAAGGAAGGTCTGGGGGCGTAGCTCTAATCGGGAGAGCGCTGCGTTCGCATCGCAGAGGTTGGCGGTTCGAATCCGCTCGCCTCCAAGAGAATGGCGGGAAGCGAGGAGGATCCTCCTTCCCGTCGGTCTTTTTGGCTCCGCCTCCCCACACTACCACGCGACGCGGAACGAAAGGGTCCACTCGCGGAACCCGTCCGTGTCGATGCTGATGCCCGTCGACATCGAGACGTATTGACCGAGCGCCAGCGTCACACCCATCGTGCTCTCCGCCCACTCGAACAGCAGACCGTTCGTCGTGCTGAAGCACGTCTCCACCGAGAAGGAGAACCCCGATCCGAACGGTGGGATCTGGGCCTCAAGGGCGAGCACCTCCCAGTACTCCTGCGGATAGAAGAGGTAGCCGTCCTCAACGGCGTCGACCAAAGACTCGACGAACCACCCGTACTCCGGCCGAATGATCACGTACTGCGTCGTGTCAAGGTTCGAGATGCTTGTGAGCGTCGCCCCACCCACCGTGGCCTGGAACTTGATGCCGTAGACGTCGATCGCTTCAATCGTGGAGTCGCTCGAGACGAGCGTGGTGTACACGAAGAGGCATCCGTAGTCGGTCTCCAGCGACGGCGTGAACGCGTAGCTCGCCGACTGCGTCTCGTAGATGAGATCAAGCGCCAAGACGAGCGGAACCCCGAACAGCGGACCCACAGCAAGCTGGAGTTCCTCGCTCTCAAACCCGGTGTCCGAGAAGAGCGTGATGCTCTCAAGTCTCGCGCAGTCAAACGCATTCGCGGTCACGGTGACCTGCTCGCCCGAGAAGGCCGTGCCGGGAGGCGTCGCCGTCGGATCTGTGAGGAAGGTCTTCGTCAGCAGGGTCGAGTCGGTCTGTGTCGCGGCGGCGGTGAACGTGATCTCGTCGAGCGTCGCACCGAGGTACGTCAGGCTCTGGAACGTCACGAGCCCGTCGAGAAGCTCGCCGTAGACCTCGAACACCCACCCGTAGTTGAGCGACTCCGACTGCGTCTCACCGGTGAACGCTCCGTAGAACCGGGCCACCATGGGATCGAACTCGAGTGAAAGGATCCCCTGGGCGTAGAGGAAGGATGATGTCTGAGGGTCGAAAAGGACCTCACCTTCAAAGCATACGGGGCCGATCCCTGCCATCACGTCGAACTCCTGCCACAGCCACCCGTCGAAGATGAAGTCCGAGATGCTCGAGAGTTCGACGAACTCAACGCGAATTCCGACATCCAGCGTCGACTCGAACGAGCTGAACGCCTGCGGACCTTGCGGGGAGAAGCCGATCGCGGCCTCCCAACTGCCGGTGAACCACTCGCCGCCGTAGCCCGCCACGGCACCGCCGAGGAACAGGACTGCCCACAGGAACAAGACTCGGCTTTTCACCGTCAACTCCCTCCTCGCGTGCTGCGTCGTGAGATGCACGTTCATCGCGGGCCAATCGCCTCGTTTCGCGTAGCCACGCTGACCGTATCCGCCGCGTCCGCGCCGACCTACGCTGTACGACCGTCGCTTTGGGGAAATGCATCACCCGGAGAGCCAGCCAACGTCCCGTTCCGGCACCCGCCGAGAATGCGCAACTCAGGCTCTTGGCGCTCCTCCGAGCTCGAGGTAGACTCGCGCCATGAGACGATTTGTTATTCTCGGTCACAAAGTTCCTGCCTCCGGCGAGTTCACCCTCAACGACCTTCCCGGGAGTGGAGGCCGACTGGATGTGCTCTGTCGGGCCATCGGCGCCTCGTTGTTCGTGTCCCACGGCATTCGCCGCGATGTCGAAACCCTCCTTCTGATTCAAGACGCCGTCCAGGTTCGCATTGTCGGCGACCGAGTCCGCCGCCTGAATCCCGACGAGCGCTCGACAGCGGCGCTGCTCCAGCAGGCTCTTCGGCAGACGGGCGCCGAGGAGGTTGAAGCGTCGCCCGGCATCTTCGTGTCGCAGGCCTCCCTCACCGGCGCACTCGATCGGCTCATCCAGGTCGGCGCACACCCGATCCTTCTGCACGAGGACGGAGACCCCTTCGACCCTGCCGCGATGCCGGCCGACCCCGCCTTCATCCTCTCCGACCATGTCGATTTCAGCGACGGTGAACTCGAGACGATGGCCGAGCTGCCTCGGATCTCCCTCGGCCCGACGACGCTCCACACGAGCCAATGCATCACCATCGTCCACTACCTCCTCGACCGCGACGCCGACGATTCCGACCAGGACCTCGTCTTGTGCCACAAGGTGTGGAGCGAAGCGAAGGCGCAACTCATCAGCGGCCTTCTGCTGGACTTCGGCATCCCGGCGAACCTGGTCCGCCAATCGCCGCCGTCGGTGTACCCTGTGACGGTGAACGGTCTCGGGGAGGTTCAGATTATGGTGCGGCCGCGCGACCTGGACAGGGCCGGCGCCATCA
>JBDKUT010000079.1:0-16141 GCA_039679545.1 Thermotogota bacterium | reverse complement strand
CGACTGTCTCGCCGGTTCCCGTGTCGTCGTCGCCGAAGTCCCACTCGTACGTCACGATGTCCCCGTTCGGACTCGTCGAGGCGCTGGCGTCGAACTGGACTTCGAGCGGCGGGTAGCCTTCCTTGGGGGTTCTCGTGAACGTGGCGTGCGGGCTGTTCGTGGCGACGCACCCGGCGAGGAGCCCGAGCACGCCGACGAGGATAAGAATCGCGATGGCTGTCCGTAGGTTCTTCATCCCATTCCCCTCTTCTGCTTCGGTCCGGCAGGTCGCTCCTGGGAGCGGCTGCCGATATTGAGTCTCGGTTACGCGCCGTCCGTCCCGGCGTCGTCTGTGTTGTGTTCGCCTTCGTCCTTCGCGTTCTTCAGCCTGGCGGTCTCGTCCTCGTCCTTCTTCGGCTCCGACGCCTTGCGTAGGGCCTCGAGTCGGGCGGCGACACGGGCGTACACCGACCCTTCCGGGTACGCGCCGTCCTCGGGCTCGCCGGCGGGCACGCCCGTGAGGAGGGCGATCCCCTCATCAACCTCGGTGACGGCGTAGATGTGGAACCGTCCACCGTCGACGGCGGCGACGACTTCCTCGGACAGCATGAGGTTGTCGGCGTTCGCCGCCGGGATGAGGACTCCTTGGTCGCCCGTGAGTCCCTTCTCGCGGCACACGCGGTAGAACCCCTCGATCTTCTCGTTCACGCCCCCGATCGGCTGGATCTCACCCTTCTGGTTGACCGACCCGGTGACCGCGATCCCTTGCCGGATCGGGAGGTCGGCGAGCGCGGAGAGCAGCGCGTAGAGCTCGGTGCTCGACGCGCTGTCGCCGTCGATCATCGAGTAGCTCTGCTCGAACGTGAGGCTCGCGGTGAACGAGAGCGGCTTGTCCTTGGCGAAGTGGTCGCCGAGGAAGCCTTTCAGGATCATGATCCCTTTCGAGTGGGTCGGCCCGCCGAGTTTGGCCTCGCGTTCGATGTCGACGAGGCCTCCTCTGCCGGCGTGCACGGTCGCGGTGATCCGGGACGGCTTGCCGAACGCGTAGTCACCAAGCTGAAGCACGGCGAGGCCGTTGGCTTGGCCGGTCGCTGTGCCGTCCACGTCGACGAACAGCTGGTCGCGGACGATCATCTCGCGGAGCTTCTCGTCGATGCGATCGTGACGGCGATCCCGCTCGGTGAGAGCGCGGCGGACGTGGTCCGCGGCGACGTGGGGCGAGCCGCCGGTGCGGGCCCAGTACGAGGCCTCCTTGACGATCGAGACGAGGTTTCCGAACTGGCACGACAGCTTCTGCCGGTCCCCGGCGAGCTCGACGGCGTGCTCGATGAGCCGGGCGGCGCCGGTCCGGTCGAACGGGAGAACGTTCGGGTCGTCGTCGGCGCAGGCGCGGAGGAAGCGGGCGAGGTCCTGCTCGTTGGCGCTCGTCCGCTCCATCTCCATGCCGAAGTCGGCCTTGACGTTGAACAGCTTCGGGAAGTCCTCGTCGTAGATATGCAAGAGCTCGTACAGGTAGGAGCTGCCAATGATGATCAGTTTGATCCGGAACGGGACCGGCTCGGGCCGCAGTCCTTCGGTCGCCGAGTAGCCGAGCATCTGCCACGGATCCTCGATCTGGATCTCGCGCCGCTTGATCGCGATCTTGAGCGCCTCCCAGCTGACGTTGAGGCGGAAGAGGTTGTTGGCGGTGAGCACGAGGTAGCCGCCGTTCGCGCGGTGGAGCGAGCCGGGCTTAATCATCGTGAAGTCGGTGACGGCGACGCCCATCTGCACGCGGCGCTCGATCGACCCGAACAGGTTCGGGTACGTGGCGTTGTGCTCGACGACGATGGGGGCTCCCTTCGTGTTGCTGTGGTCGACGAGCAGATTGACCGCATACCGCTTGAACGGGTCGGCCTGCGGCATGGGGAACGGGACCGCCGCCTTCTTGGGCTGGGCCCCGTTCTGGAAGTCGTCGAGGTTCGCGACGATGTCCTGCTTCATCGCGTCGAGGTAGTCGAGGACCTTGGCGAGGCCTTCGTAGTGGCTCTTGAGCTGCGCGAAGTACGGCTCGATCATGAACAGGACCGCTTCCTTCGCCAGCTTCTTGATCTCCTCCTCGCGCTGCTCGTCGAGGAGGGCGATCGCTTGGAGCCGTTCCTGAACGAGGGCCTGGACCTCACCTTGTTTCTCGCGAATCTCGTCGCGGCGGCCCTTGGGGAGGGCGTCGTACTCCTCTTGGGAGAGCGGCTCGCCGCCCTCGTCGAGGGGGAGGGTGTTGATGCCGATCGGGGTCCGCTGGATCGCGAAGCCGAGTTTGCGGGACTGCGTGTCCATCTCGTCGAGGAGCGTGGTGCGGCGCTCGCCGAACCGTTCGTTGATCTTCTTCGATCGCGCCTTGAACTCGTCCGATTCGATCAGCTTCGGGATCTCGCGCTGCAGGCGCTTGACCTGCTGCTCGAGGTCGGTGCGAAGCTGGCACCCCTTCCCGGCGGGGAGTTCGAGGTACTTCGGGCTGTAAGGGTTTTCGAAGTTGTGGACGTAGCACAGGTCCGGGGGCGCGGGCTCGCTCGCGCTGGCCTGAGCGAGGAACTGCTCGACGGCCGAGAGCTTGCCAGTCCCGGGGTCTCCGGCGACGTAGATGTTGTACCGGTTCTTCGCGTCCTTGATTCCAAGACCGAGTCGTAGAGCGTCGATGGCACGTTCTTGGCCGATGATGCGGTCGAGCGGCGCGAGCTCCGCCGTGGTGCGGAAGGCGAGGCCCGATGGATCGCACGTGTAGCGCAACTGCGAAGCGTTCAGTTCTTTGACCATACCCGGCTCCTTGGTCTAGATTCTATCGCACATGCGCGGCTCAAGAAAGGCGCGAACCGAAGCGGCGATCGGCGTCCTCGCCGTCCTCGTGGTTGGATCCTGTGCGGCGTTTGCCCAAGACGGGACGGTCGTGTGGCCGCTTGTCGACGTTGCGGGGACCGGCGCCTACGTCGCGGCGGTGGCCGACGCGCTGGCCGGAGCGCGGGAGACGGTCGACGTCCTTCTGTCGAGCGTCGACCTTGAGGCGAACCCGCTGGTCGATGGACTCGTGGAAGCACGTGGGCGCGGAGTCCACGTGCGCGTGCTTGTCGACCAGAGCGACTGGGAGGAGGCAATCACCATCCGGAACCGGCCGGCGGTGGACGCGCTCCGGGCGGAAGGGATCGACGCTCGCTTCGATGATCCGGAGATCACGACGCACGCCAAGCTGGTGATCGTCGACGGCGCCTGCGTGGTCGTAGGGTCGACGAACTGGAACCGATACGCGCTCTACGAGCACCGGCAGGCGGGCGTGCGGATCGACGACGCGCGGACGGCTGAAGCATTCGGAGCGTTCTTCGAGCGGCAGTGGACGGCGTCCGGCAAGCGGACCGAGATGGAGCTCGACGGACCGATCCCCGTCGATGGGGGGCCGGCGATCGTGGCAATCCCGGACGACGACGGGACGAAGCTCTACGGTGCGGTCGCGCTCGAACTGCTTGCTCGCGCGCAACGCTCGATCCACGCCGTCCTCTACCGCGTGTCCGTGTACCCTCAGTATGCGGACAGCGTCACCGGCGAGCTGGTTGCGGCGCTTGTGCGAGCCGCCGCCCGCGGCGTGGACGTCCGTGTGGTGATCGATGACTGTCAGTTCTACGAGGACTCGGCGGCGGCGAACCTGATGAGCGCCATCTATCTCTACCAGAGCGGCGTTGACGTGCGGTTCGACGACCCGGACGTGACGACCCACGCGAAGCTGCTCGTGATCGATGGGGAGAGCATCCTGCTCGGTTCGACGAACTGGAACTACTACTCCGTCGAGCACAACGTGGAGGCGAACGTCGCCCTCTTGTTCATGCCCGAGGTCGCCCGAGTGTACGAGCGGTACTTCGACGCGCTGTGGGCGGCCGGACGGTTGATCACGGGGTAACTGGGCGCTCTTGTGGGAGAATCGAGCGCCTAGGAAGCGGGCGCTCGTCGCGACAGGATCGAGCGCTTAGGAAACAGCCAACCGCAGAGGTCGCAAAGGGGACGAAGGCACTACTTGCAGCGAGCCTACTGACCGTCAGTGGCTGTTCCTCCGCGGTCCTCTGCGCTCTCTGCGGTGAGATCGGCGTGCGGCGGGAGTTGCTGCACACCATCGCACGGCGCACTTTGTGTCACGGAGTCTTCGCCGCGTTGCACGCGGGGCACGTCCACTCGATCTCGCCTGTGAACAGGTTGAACCGCGTTGGGACGAGGGGGCCGCCGCACGTTGGGCACGGGAAGACCGTGACGCTGACGGGGATCCCGGCATCGCCGACGAGCGTCGTTCCTTCGGGCATCGTGAGGTGTACGGGGTCCGCCATTCGCAGCGCGATCTCGGAGGGCATGCCGACGATGCGGACCTCTCCGACGGTCTCGATGCGGATGCCGTTGCGGCCGATCGTGAGCACGAGGATGAGCATGGCGGCCAAGAGGCCGACGATCACGGCAACGACCGTGAACCGAATGGTGCGATCCGTCATCGAACCCCTCCTCGAAACGACTCGATGACGGTACGAGATCGACCTCTCCGCGCGCAAGCGCGTCAAAGCCGCGGGTCGGTGGCTTGTGGCACGTGGTGGGCGGGGAGAGGTTGCCGCGACACTGTCCTCACATTCGGGGTTCCCCGCACGCTACATGGCGCAAGCCGAGCGGCGTCTTCTCCTTGAAGCGACGCCGCGACTTCGACTACCGTTCCCGCCCGGGAGGGATCGAGTGAACGAGGTGATTCCGTCGGCGTGGTTTGTGGCGTACGCAGGGAGCGACATCGGCCGGTGGCGCGAGCTGTGCGGCGCGGCGGTTGAGCCGAGGGATCCGAACTGGGGCGCGGGCCGCGTGCGTGACGTTCGCTGGGAAGCGCGGAGAGGCGAGGTTCACCCGCTCGGGACGATCTACGCGATCGTCGAGTACGGCGGTGGCCTCTCGGCGCAGGTGAACGCGGGCGCGTTCGCCGACTTGCACGTCTCGGTCTCGATCCCGAAACGGCTTGCGGCTCTCGTCCGCGACGGATTCGACCCGGAGTCCCCCCTGTCGGAGGCGGAGCGCGAGGAGCGTCTCGACAGACATGATCGGGAGCGGATCGCGCGCCGCGACGCGGAACGAACCCAGCGTGCGAAAACGGTCAGGGACCGGGCGGCGGGCGACGACGCGGGGCGCTAGCCTCGGCCTTAGGGTGTGGCGGGGCTGCGGCCGTTGCGCAGGGGTGAGTCGAGGATGACGGCGGCTGCGATCCGCGCCGCTTCCGCACAGACGGCGGCGCAGGCCAGTCCGCCGCCGGCGGCCTTCCACGCGTCGTCCTTCGAGGGGTGATCACATCGCCATCCGACGATCGTCTCCTGAACCTCCCAGCAGCGGGTTGACCCGAGCAGCTCCCGGAACTGGGCGACGCACCGCTTTCCGGCCTCTCGGACCGCCTTGTCGGCGTCGAGGTTGGTCAAGTCGTCGGCCGCGAGCGCGAAACCGACGGCCATGAGGGCGCCGAGGAGCGCTCCGCACGTCTCCCCGCTCCCCGCGACGCCGCCGGCGAGGGTCGTGGTGGCGCGCAACGCTTCGCGGCCGGCGACGTGGAGGTGAGTATCGACTGCCCAGAGCGTCGCGCGGCAGCAGTTGGAGTATGCGCGCAGGTTGTCGAAGGCGCTTCGCGCAACGACATCAAGGATCCGCTCCCGCGTCGCGGCGCGGGAGCCGGGAGTGTCGTACACCGCCTCCCGCCGCGCTCCCCAGCTTCGCTCGGCGAGTTCTTCCCATCGGGCCATGACATCGATGATACGAACCGCACCGGCTGTGAGCCACTCACCCAATCCAGGCGCCGATGCCGCGGGCGATGAGGCCGACGACGAGGGCGATCGCCGTTGTTGAGGCGAGAACCAACCCGGTGCGGCGCCCGCCGAGCTCGCGCTTCAGCACAGCGATGGTTGCGATGCATGGCACGTAGAAGAGGAGGAAGAGCGTGTACGTCATCATCTGGCCGGGCGACAGGGCGTCGAGGGCGGCGGTTGTGCCGAGCGCCTGGAACAGCATGACGAGCGCGAGCTCCTTGCGAAAGACGCCGAAGATGAGGGGAATGCCGAGGGCGATCGGCAGCCCAAGGCTCCAGGTGACCGGGAGCGCCAGAAGGTTGAGATACCGGTCGACGTGGAAGAACTCGAGGAGGCTGAGGACAACGCTTCCGGCGAGGAGGATCGGGGCGGCGACGAGGAGGAAATCGCGCAGGTGGAGCCAGAGCTTCGCCCCGAGCACCCGGATGGACGGGATCTTGTACGACGGGATTTCGAGGACGAGGCCGGGGCTGACGCGGGGAAAGAGGTGGACGAGCAGCCGTCCGGCGAGGGCGATCACCACGATGTTGATGACGTAGACGGCGAACGCGAGTGTGGGCCCGAGGAAGTAACCGACGAGGCCGTAGATGACGGTCGCGCGCGCGGCGCACGGGACCATGACCGCCAGCATGGCCGTGACGAAGCGGTCGCGCGGCGAAGAGAGGATGCGCGTCGCCATGATGGCGGGAACGCTGCAGCCGTAGCCGAGGATGAACGGGATGATCGACGTGCCGTGGAGGCCGACCCGGTGCATCAGCCCGTCGATCAGGTACCCGGCGCGCGGTAGGTACCCGATGTCCTCAAGGATCGAGAGGCCGAGGAGAAACGGGACGAGGTACGGGATCACGATCCCCACGGCGCCTCCGACTCCTTGGATGAGCCCGTTCACGAGGACGAAGGCGAGTCCGCTCGCGGGGAGCGCCGTGGCGAGGAGCGCGGAAGCCTGGTCGAACAGGGCGAGGATCGGGCCTTCGGCGTAGGCGCCGACGTGGAACACGATCTGGAAGAGGCCGAACAGGATCGCCGCCAAGGCGACGAGGCCGAACACGGGGTGCATGAGGAGCGCATCGATCCGGTCGCGGAACATGACCGTGGGTCGTCCGACGGCGGTCGCGGCTTCGGCGATCTCCATCGCCAGGGCGTGGCGTTCCGCGGCAAGAAGGCTGTCCCCGCTCTTGCCGCGCCGGGTCTCGATGGCGGCGACGATCGACTCCGTTCGCGAGTCGGGGGCCACCACGGGGTCGCGCTCGAGGAGCTTCGTCGCGACGAAGCGCACGGGCTGCGACCCCGCATCTTCGCGGTCGCCGATCGCCTCTGCCAGGCTGGCGAGGGCTTCCTCGACGTCCTTCCCGTACCGCAACGGCTCGGCGGGGATGCCGGCTTCGGCGGCGCGCACGGCGCGGATCGCTGCATCCTTCACGCCAACGCCCCGAATGGCGGTCGCCTCCACGACGGGAACGCCGAGACGCTCGGAGAGTCGGGCGACGTCGATCTGGATTCCCTTGCGCCGCGCCTCGTCGGCCATGTTGAGGCAAACGATGAGGGGAAGCCCCAGCTCGAGGAGCTGAATCGTGAGTTCGAGACTGCGCGACAGGAGCGCCGCGTCGACGACGTTGAGGACGGCGCTGACGCCTTGAGTGAGGAGGAAGTTGCGGGTCTCGGTCTCGGCGGCGTCGAGCGAGAGGAGTGAGTACGTTCCCGGCAGGTCGACCACCTCGACGGCGGCGCCGCCGATCAGGGCGTGGCTGATGAGGTACTCGACCGTCGTCCCCGGCAGGTTCGACGTGTGCGCTTTGTAGCCAACCAGGTGGTTGAAGATCGTGCTCTTGCCGCAGTTCGGCTGCCCGACGAGGGCGATGCGGATCAAGGCCGCTGCCCGCCGTGGGGCTTGGCGCGGCACTCATCGCAGACCCCGACCAGCTCGAATCGGGTCTGGCGGACGTCGAAGCCGCGACGGCGGCCGAACGTGCGAACGTCGAACGGCACGGTTACGTCGAGCACCGCGCCGCATTCCGAGCACACGAGATGGACGTGATCCTTCTGGCGCATCTCGTAGTGGCTGTGGTCCTCGCCGAGGCCACTCGCGTCAATCACGTCGAGCGTTTCGAGAAGGCGCAGCGTGCGGTAGACGGTGGCAAGGCCGATGCGGGGGTTCACCCCGCGGGCGCGGTCGAAGATCTCGGTCGCATCGAGGTGCGGGTTGGCGACGATGATGTCGAGGAGGAGTTCGCGCTCCCGTGTCACCCGTTTGCCCTCCGCGTGCAGACGCGCCGGCATGGACGCGCGGTCCATCACGGCAGCCTCCTGTGCCCATGGTGCAGGCCGGCTCTGCGCAGGCGCCGGGGTCCCGAGTGACCGGTACTGCCGGCGAGCGCCTCGGACGCGTCGGTGGGCAGGACTTCGATCCGCCTCGCTACGCCGCGCCCTAGAGCGGTCTGGCAACCGCGCGCACACACGAGAAGCGGGCCGTGAAACGGAGCGCGCGAGGTCACGGAGATGAGGTCCCCCGGCTGAAGCCCCATCTGCTCCAGCCTGCGGCGGAGCCCGAATCCCGCGTCGATCGACACGATTCTTCCCGGCATCCCGGCGGGCAGTTGCTCCAGCGTCATCTTCGACTCCTACTGATAATGATTCTCATTATCGGTGCCAGCATACCCGGTTCGCAGCCTGATGACAAGGGGGAGGACGAAAGGCCGATCGGCGATGAGCAAATGTCAGTCGTGCGTCGGTCCGAGGCCATCGCGGCTTTTGAACGCGGTGGGTACTCTGCGGCGTGCAGGGAGGAAGGAACGCTTGAAACGCTATCAACGGCTCATCGTCGTGCTCGGTCTCCTCGGCATCGCTCTTGGGTTCGTGGCCATCGGCATCAGTGGACCGCCGGCGCCTCCGCTGCTCCGCGTCGTCGTGATCGACGCCGGGCACGGCGGCGAGGATCCGGGGGCTCTGGGTGCGGATGGGTCGGAGGAGAAGGACGTTACGCTGGCGGTCGCGCGGCTGGTGCGGATGGCGTCGCTCGGCGACCCGACGATCCAGGTCATCCTGACGCGAGACAGCGACGTGTTCGTCGAGCTGGCCGAGCGAACGAAGATCGCCAACGGGAGGAAAGCGGCGTTGTTCGTGAGTCTTCACGTGAACGCGTGCTCGGACCCGAGCGTGTGCGGTGTGGAGACGTACATCGATTCCAAGCAGTCCGCCGACGGCGCGAGCGCGCAGCTGGCGGCCGCCTTGCAGGACCGGGTCGCGCGGGTGATGGGGTCGCACGATCGAGGCGTCCGAACGGCCTCCCTGTTCATCACGCGTGCCCAGATGCCGGCCGTCTTGGTCGAGATGGGTTTCATCACGAACTACCAGGAGCGCGGCGCGCTCAAGAACTTCTCGCGGCAGAAAGAGATCGCGAACGCCGTCTACGAGGGGATTCGCTCGTACCTCCTCGATGAAGACTGAGGACATCGCCTCTCTCTACCGGCTTCTCCTCCGCGCGTACGGGCCGCAGGGGTGGTGGCCGGCCGACGATCCCTGGGAGGTCTGTGTCGGCGCGATCCTGACGCAGCGCGTGGCCTGGCGGAACGCGGCGGCGGCCCTTTCGGGACTCCGCCGTGTCGGCCTTCTGTCCCCGGCGGCCCTCAACCGCGCTCCGGTCGAAGCAGTCGCCGAGGCGATCCGACCGGCCCTCTTCTACAACGCGAAGGCGACGAAGCTGAAAGCGTTGGCCCGCGCCCTGCTTGAAACGTGGGGCGGCGATCCCACGGCGATGCGCGATGAACCGCCCGACGCCGTGCGAGCCGCGCTGCTCGCCGTTCACGGCATCGGGAGCGAGACGGCGGACGCCATCCTCCTCTACGTCGCGAAACGCCCGGCATTCGTGGCTGATCGGTATGCCCTGCGGCTCTTCGATCGGCTGGGGTGGGTTCCTCCGGGAGCGACGTACGAGTCGGTCCGGGCGGCCGTCATGGCGGCGTGGTCGGCGGACGCGGACGCGTACGGGGAGCTGCACGCGCTGATCGTGTGCCACGGGAAGGAACGATGCGGGCCGCGTCCTACGTGCTCCGGCTGCCCGCTCTCGTCCGTCTGCTCTCATCCCAAACGAAGAGGGGGCCGGAAATGAGCGCGATCAAGGTCGACCGCCGCGCGCTCCGCGACGGGTTCGGTCGCGACGAGGTCTTGGACCTCCTCGCGGTGGGATTGGAAGCCATCGAGCCGGGGAGTCTTGTGCGTCGGGCACTTACGGACAACGCGTGCGCCCTTCGCGCGGGCAGAGAGCGCGTGATGATGGTGTCGATCGGCAAGGCCGCCGTCGCGATGGCTCGCGGAGCGATTGAAGCCCTCGGCGGCTCGCCGCGGCGCGGGATCGTGGTTGCTCCTACGGACGTTGTTTTGCCGCGCGAGGCCGCGGGGTTGGATCTCCACGTGGGGGGACACCCTCTTCCCGACTCGGGGAGCGTGGAGGCGGCCGCTGCGGTCGAGCGCCTCGCGGCCGAGTCGACGGAGGACGATCTCGTCCTGTGCCTTCTGTCCGGGGGTGGGTCGTCGCTCGTGGGGGCGCCGATCGAGGGCCTCAGCCTCGTGGACCTGCGCGAGACGATCGGGCGGCTGCTTTCGGGTGGCGTGCCGATCGACGAGACGAACGTCGTGCGTCGCCACCTGACGAGGCTCTCGGGAGGACGGCTCGCACGGCTTGTTCGAGGACGTCTCAAGACGCTCGCGTTGTCTGACGTGCCCGGAAACCGGCCGGAGGTGATCGCGTCAGGGCCCACGGTTCCGGATCCCACGACGTTCCGTGACGCACGCGGGGTTCTTGTGCGTCGCGGGCTCTGGTTGAGGGTTCCGCCTCCGGCGCGGTGGATGATCGAGCGGGGGTGTCGCGGCGAACTCGAGGAGACGCCGAAGCCGGGGGATCCTGTGTTCGCGAGGACCCGATTCTGTGTTCTTGGGAGCGGAGACACATTCCTCGACGCGGTGGCGCTTCGCGCAGCGCGGAGAGGGTGGTCGGTCGTGCGCCGGGAGGGACCGCTTGCGGGGGAAGCCCGGGAGGTCGGTGCGGAGATCGGTCGGGAGCTGCGACGGCTGGCCAAGGAGGCCGAGGCTCCGACGATCTGGCTCGCGGCAGGCGAGACGACCGTCGTCGTCCGCGGACGCGGAACGGGTGGGCGGAACCAGGAAGCGGGGCTCTCGGCTGCGCTTGAGTTATCGGACGTGATGGGCGCGTCCGTGGCTTTCCTGGCGACGGACGGCGTGGATGGACCGACGGACGTCGCGGGCGCGCTCGTCGATGGGGGCACCGTCAGGCGAATCCGCGCTGCGGGGCTCAACGAACGTGCGGCGCTGGACGAGAACGACAGTCACCTCGCGCTGCGCGCGAGCGGGGACCTGCTCATGACCGGTCCTACGGGGACGAACGTGGCTGACGTCGTGGTCGGCTTCGTCGCTCCGCGCTGACGACCCCGCGTGCGCCGAACGCCGATCAGCGCAGTAGGCGTTGAGCTCCTGCCGCACGGCGGCCGCCCGAGGATGCGGCGGGAATCCGACTCCGGGACTCCCCTCTCTGCGATCTCTGCGGTGAGGATCGGCAGGCGCTCCGCAGCGGCAACGCGAAGGCCGTCCTAGATGCGGATTGTCTTCCACGTGCCGCGGCGGAACTTGGCGACCATCACCACGGCGAGCGAGAGCCAGTAGACGTATTCTGCCGTCCACGCGCCGACGAGGCCGAGCTTCGAGCGCAGCCCGAGGAAGAACGCGACGGGCAGGTAGATGCCAAGGCAGATGATGAGCTCGACGGCGAGCACAAACCGCGTGTTCCCCGCGCTCTGGAGGGTCTGCGACAGCACGAGGGCGATCCCCGCGAGTCCCTGGACGAGGCCGAGGTAGAACAGCGGCGTTCGGCCTACGGCAATGACGCCCGGATCGGACGTGTAGATCCGGAAGATCCACTGCGGAATCGCCAGGAAGAGGATGCCGATCGCCACCATCAGGTAGGCGGACAGCTTCGCCGCCTCCCACCCGAGACGCTCGGCGTCGTCCGGGCGTTGAGCACCGAGACTCTGACCCACGAGGGCGGCGCTCGCGGTCCCCATCCCTACGGCGAACATGATCGAGAGCGAGTAGATCGA
Source organism: Thermotogota bacterium (assembly GCA_039679545.1). Lineage (GTDB taxonomy): Bacteria > Bipolaricaulota > Bipolaricaulia > UBA7950 > UBA9294 > JAPLGD01. Next base: position 4,221 of record JBDKUT010000079.1, on the reverse strand, counting down.
GCGGATGACGTTCGTCGCCGCCAGCTCGAGCGTTCCGATGCGGCTCGTGATGAGGAAGAACGCAAACCAGCTTCCGTGCGAGAGAATTCGCTGGGCGTGGACGGGAAGCGAGAGCCGGAAGAGGGGCGGGATCCAGCGGCCCACGAGGCGGCCTCCGCGGTACGGTGCGTACGTTCTGCGGTAGGACGGCAGGAGAGTGATCACGACGTAGTAGAGGACGCCGATGCCGAGAGCGATGTTGGTGGCGATGGCCGCTCCGGCGACGCCGAGCGCGGGAAACCCTCCCCGTCCGAAGATGAGGAGGTAGTCGAGGACAACGTTGGCGGCAGTCACAAGGATCGAGTTGACCAACTGGTGGCGCGTCCGGCCGATCCCGGCGAAGAACGCCGCGTACACCCACGAGAAGAACGAGAAGGCCGAGCCGTACAGCCGCTGGTGCGCGTAGATTGCGCCAAGCCGTGCCACGTCTGGATCGGGGGAGAGGAGCGGCGCCGCGAGTCGTGCGATCCACGGCGCGGCGACGACGAGGGGGATGCCGAACAGGAGCGAGACGGTGAGGCCCGAGCGGAGGACTTCGCCGCACTGCGAGAACTGCTCCTCGCCGAACCGGCGTGCCACGAGGGCTTGAACTCCGATGCTCATTCCACCGAGTGCATAGAGGATCGCAAAGGTTAGAACCCCGGCGACGCCGGACGCGGCCAGCGGAGCCGCGCCGAGCCGGCCGAGCATCGCCGTGTCCACGACGCTCAACAGCGTGAACGAGAGCGACCCGAGAACGACGGGGGTTGCGAGAGCGAGAACGCGCCGAGCCGGCCCGCGATGGAGGGCGAGCGAGCGGAGGAAGGACATCGCGCTCACCCTCCCTCTTGCCTTGGAACGAGCGTCGTGTCAGGCTTCTCGAGCTGAATGACGAGGACGCCGACGACGGCGAGTGCCGTCCCCGTGATCTTCGCGAGGGTCAGAGGGACGCCGAACCAGACGGCTTCCGCGGCCACCGTTACGATCGGAACGAGATTCACGGAGACCGAGACGCTCGTGGCGGAGAGGCGGGCGAGGGCGTAGTTCATCGCGACGAATGCCAGCGCAGAGCAGAAGATGGCGAGGAACAGGAACTCCCACCAGCCGACGAGAGTGACCTTCGGAATCCAGGAGAACCCGTCGACGGTGGCGAGTGGGCCGAAGACGACGAGCGACAGCAGGGACTGGTAGAACGTCAGCTGGAGGGGCGTGATCCTGCGCAGCGCCTCCTTGAGGAGCACGGTCTGAACGGCGGCGCAGGCGACAGCGCCGAGCACGAGGACGTCGCCGGTGAGACTCGCGCCCGCCTCCCCCGACGAAGAGTCGACGAGGAGGACGATGCCGAGGAAGCCGAGGAGGATCCCGGCGGTCTTCCGCCACGTGATTCGCTCCATGCGGCGTGCAAACGCAATGAGGTAGACGCCGATTGGGATCGTAGCGATGATGATCGACACGTGACTCGCCTGGGTGAACGCTACGCCGTAGGTCTCGAACAGGTAGTAGCCGACGGGACTCAAGAGGGCCAGTCCCGCGAGGATGGCGAGGTCCCGCCGGCTGACTCGGAGGGCGTGGTACAGGAGGGCCGGCACGCTGAGGAAGATGGTGGCGACTGCGAAGCGCGCGAAAAGGAGCGACAAGACCGGGACAACGGGGAGCAGCTCCTTCGTGGCGAGGAACGAGAATCCCCAGATCAGCATGGAGCTTACAAGGGCGGCGTAGGCTCGAATTGGATGCTGCGCGGGCATGGTCGTTCGTCTCCCGCCTCGCGGTGGGGTTCGGATCGTCCGTTTCCGCGGGACAGCGTATGATGGCGGACCTTGGAGAGCGCGGCAAGGGGCTGCCGAGCGAGTCTGCGGTACTCGGCAGCTCGGGAGAAGCCAAGATGCGTCGTGGCTTCTCCTGGCTGGAGCGAGGTCGGACGTGGATCGATGGGGACGGATCGGCTACAACCCCGCTCAGCGGGACGGGTCCGGAGCGAGACGATGGCGATTGCTGACGACAAGGCGTTGCGGGACCTTGAGTTCGATCGACTGAAATCGATCGTTCGTTCGTACGCCTCGTCGCCGCTCGGAGAGGAGGCGGTCGACGCTCTCTTCCCGGCGACGGACCGAGCCGCGATCGAGGCGGCGATGGCCGAGGTGTCCGAGGCGGTCTCCTTCCTCGCGAAGAGCGGGCGCTTCTCGCTCGGCGGCGTTCGCGACCTGGCGCCGCTCCTGCGCCGCGCCCGGGAGGGCTCGTTCCTCGACGGCGGCGAATTCCTCGTTGTGCTGGAGACGATCGATGCGACGCTCACGCTGCGCCGATTGTTCGAGGGAGACGACGCGCACCCGCGCCTCGTCGCCTTGGCCGAGCGCCTTACGGCGGGCGGGGACGCTTTCGGCCGTCGCCTTCGCCGCGTCGTTGACGAGCGCGGAGAGATCCGCGACGACGCGTCCGACGACTTGGCCGCGCTGATCAAGAAGCGGCGCACAGTGGAATCGCGGATCGAGACGAAGCTTCGATCGTTCATCGACGGACACGCCGACTTGATCAGCGAGCCCGTCGTCACCCGCCGGCAGGGGCGCCTCGTTCTGGCCGTCCGCAGCGGCGCCGTGGGGATGGCCGACTTTGTCGTCCACGACCGCTCGGCGACGGGGCAGACGCTGTACGCGGAGCCGACGGCGTTGGTGGCGGAGAACAACGCTGCGGCGCAGTTGTCGGACGAGATTCGCGATGAGGTCCGGCGCATTCTGCGCGAGTTGACCGACCTCTTCTTGGAGTCGGAGGCCGCCTTCCTGCGCGATCGGGCCGTCCTCGGTCACCTGGATGGGCTGTTCGCCCGCGCCGCGTACGCGGCCGTCGACCGATGTGCGTTCCCCCACCTCGGAGATCGGCTCTCGCTCCGAAATGCACGGCACCCGCTCCTGGTGAGGAATCGCGCCGTACCTGTATCTCTGTCGCTCGGGGATGGCCGAAGGATGACGGTCATCACGGGTCCGAACACGGGCGGGAAGACGGTGACGCTGAAAACCCTCGGACTGCTCACCCTGATGACCCAGTCCGCGATCCCCGTTCCTGCGTCGCCGGACTCGGAGATCCGAATCGTGTCGGCGATTCGAACCGACATCGGCGACGAGCAGTCGATTGAGCAGAGCTTGTCGACGTTCTCCGCACACATGCGGAACATCGTCGACATCCTGGCCCACGCCGACGCGGGGACGCTCGTCCTCTTGGACGAGCTGGGAGCGGGAACGGATCCGCAGGAGGGCGCAGCTCTCGGCCTGTCCGTGATCGAGGCGCTGCTGGCGAGCGGCGCGCTCGTGGCGATCTCGACGCACCTGACGCCGCTCAAATACTTCGCGATCCGGCACCCGGAGATCAAGACGGCGTCTATGGAGTTCGACGTCGCGTCGCTGTCCCCAACGTTTCGCGTGATCGAAGGCGTGCCGGGGCGGTCGAACGCCCTCCTGATTGCGGAACGGCTTGGGCTTCCGCGGGAGCTGATCGAGCGGGCGCGCGCCTCGTTGTCCGGGGGGGAGATTCGGGCCGAGGACATCATCGATGAGTTGCACCGCGAGCGGCAGGCGCTCGTCCAGCAGCGAGAGGGCGCGGAACACGAACGGGCGGAGGCGCGAGCCCTCCGCGAGGAGTACGCGCGGAAACTGCAGGCGTTTGAGCGGGAGCGGGAGGCGTCGCTCTCGGGCCGCGTGCGGGCGCTGGAAACATTCCTGCGCGACGGCCAGCGCCGTGCGGAGGAGGCGATGGCGCGGGTTCGCTCGGTGGAGACACCCCGCGAAGAGGACGTGAAGGCCGCCCTGGTCGAGTTGGCGAGGCTTCGCGAGGAGGTCGAACGGGAGCGGGAGGCGCTCGCGGACCTCGACCGGCCGGTACCGATCGATCCGGCGTCGCTCGAAGTCGGCGCGCCGGTCCGCGTCCACAGCGTTCGCGAGAACGGCCGTATCGTCCAGCTCGACCCGCGAGGCAAAGTCATCGTCGACCTGGAGGGTGGAATCCGCGTGACAACAGAGGTATCGGACCTGGAATCGCCCGTCCATGGGGATAGCGGGCGACGCGCGGGCGCCGGTGACCGCAATGTGGCTTGGGAGCGCACGGTGTCGATGCGGCGCCCGCGGCCGAGCCAAGTGCCCCTCCAACTCGATTTGCGCGGTCGTACCGTCAGCGAGGCGCTTCGCGAGGTGGAGGACTACCTCGACCAACTCCTGC
>JBDKUT010000078.1:0-3340 GCA_039679545.1 Thermotogota bacterium | reverse complement strand
GCGCTTCTCGGCGTCAAGACCCTCATCGTCACGAACGCCTCCGGCGCGATCCGCTCGGACCTTCACGCCGGGGACCTCGTCCTGATCACGGACCACATCAACATGCTTGGCGCGAACCCGCTTTACGGGCCGAACCTCGACCGTCTTGGGCCGCGGTTCCCCGACATGTCCGCCGCGTACACGCCCCGCCTGCGCGACCTCGCTCGCGAGGCCGCCGCCATCGAGAAGATCGACCTCAAGGAGGGTGTCTACGTCGCCACGTTGGGACCCTCGTACGAAACCCCCGCGGAGATCCGCGCCTTCCGGGCGATGGGTGCCGACCTCGTCGGCATGTCGACCGTGCCTGAGGTGATCGCGGCGGCCCACGCGGGGATGGACGTCCTCGGCATTTCTCTCGCGACGAACCTCGCCGCCGGCGTCGACCCGAACGCCGCGCTCTCCCACGACGAGGTCATCGAGACCACGAAGCGAAGAGGAGCCGAGATGAGACGGCTGATTCACGCCGTGCTGGCCCGGCTGTCCCAGTAGGCGAGACAGACAATCTTGCATTGAAGGATCTCCTTCGACCGGTATAATGTCGCCGCCGCTCGGCACGGAAGTGCGGCTTCCGTATGTCGAACGGCGGATCGAAGAACGACTTCAGGAGGTCGAAGACATGGCACAAGGCACGGCGCTCAACCCGTTCGCGATCTCGCAGCAGCAGCTCGATGCTGCCGCCAAGAAGCTGAACCTCGACCCGCAGGTTCACGCGCTCTTGCGCGAGCCGATGCGAATCCTCGAGGTCCACTTCCCCGTCCGGATGGACGTCGGCACGGTGAAGACGTTCACCGGATTCCGGGTGCAATACAACGACGCACGGGGGCCGACCAAGGGTGGACTACGCTTCCACCCCGACGAGACCCTTGACACGGTCAAGGCGCTCGCCGCGTGGATGACCTGGAAGTGCGCTGTCGTGGACATCCCGTACGGCGGTGGCAAGGGCGGCGTCATCTGCAATCCGAAGGAGTTGTCCACAAGCGAGCTCGAGCGAGTGGCAAGAGGGTTCATCCGCGCCATCGGCCGGTTCATCGGCCCAGAGCGAGACATCCCTGCCCCGGACGTGTACACGACGCCACAAATCATGGCGTGGATGATGGACGAGTACTCGACCATCGTCGGGTACAACGCCCCTGGAGTCATCACCGGCAAGCCGATTGCGCTGGGCGGATCTCTCGGGCGAGGCGATGCAACGGCGCGCGGAACCGTGCACTGCATTGTCGAGGCTGCCAAAGAGCTCGGAATCAAGCTGAAGGGCGCGACGGTCGCCATCCAGGGCTACGGCAACGCGGGGTTCTACTCCGCGAAGCTGATGAAGGAAATAGCGGGGAGCAAGGTCGTGGCGGTAACGGACTCCCGCGCCGGGATCTATGACTCCAATGGCATCGACCCAGACGCCGCCAACGATCACAAGCTGCAGACGGGTTCCGTCGAGGGGTTCAGAGGGGCGAAGGCGATCACAAACGCCGAGATCCTCGAGCTCGATGTGGATATCCTCATTCCCGCGGCCATTGAGAACGTGATCACGGACAAGAACGCGGCGAAGGTCAAGGCGAAGATCATCGCCGAGGCAGCGAACGGCCCGACCACGCCCGAAGCGGATGCCATCCTGTTCAAGAACGGGAAGTACCTCATCCCTGACTTCCTCTGCAACGCAGGAGGAGTCACCGTTTCGTACTTCGAATGGGTCCAGAACATCGGCGGCTTCTACTGGACGATCGACGATGTCTATGCTCGCCTCGAAGAGAAGATGGTAAGGGCGTTCCACGACGTCCATCAGATGGCGAAGAAGCACAACGTCGACAACCGAATCGCAGCGTACATGGTATCGGTTGAGCGCGTTGCGGAGGCGATGCGGCTTCGTGGCTGGGTCTAGGGGAAGCTGTCACTTGGCCGTTCGTGGGGGGCCCGGGAATCGGGCCCCTCACTGTACGTTGGGTCTGGCAGATCGACCCACATCGTCTACAATTGGTGGTGACATGGGCACGCTAGTACAGCAGAAACGTGAGACCTCTGAGCGTAGAACGTTCCTCAAGAGCGTGTTCCCCTCGCTGTCGGATACGGAGATTGCCAAGCTCGAGAGCATCTCCATGCTGGTGCACCACGAGGAAGGAGACCTCATCGCCCAGGAAGGCTCCTATGCTTCCGGGGTGTTCGTCGTCCACACGGGACTGGTGAGCATTGGCAAGTACGCAAGCCGCGGGTGGGAGAAGCGCTGTCTGCGCTTCCTCGCTGTGGGGGAGATGTACGGCATCGAGCCCGTCTTCCTTGAGCGGGAACCCATCAACGCCGAGTTCGCGAAGGCGCTCGTCGACTCGACTCTTGTCTTCTTCGAGCGCTCCAACATCCTGACATTCAGCAAGGAGCACCCCCGAATCTGCGCGGATCTGTGCCGCTGGCTGTCCCGCGAGGTCATCATGCTGGAGTTCAAGCTGACGCGGCAGGCGGTCGAGTCGATGGACCGCAATCTCGCGCTTCTCCTGATGGCGCTCGGAAACAAGTATGGAGACCCACATGAAGAGGGCGCGGTCTTGAACCTGCCAATCCCGCGGCAGACGATGGCGGAGATGCTGGGTGTATCCGTGGAGACCCTCATGAGAGGGCTGAAGCGATTCAAGGAACTGGGCCTGATTGCCACCGACCACAGCGAGATCGTGCTCAAGGACTACGCCGGGCTCGCTGCGCGGGCACGAGTCAACCAGTTCTACCTATCCATCATCCAGGAAACTCTCTAGCGGCTGTTCCTTCTCGGGAGTCGGCCGCCACCCCAGAAGAGTCTCGAGCAAGAACGTGAACTGCCCGCTCTTGACTCCCACTCCCGGCAGCTCCTGAATGCCACGTCGAACCTGCGCCGGCGACAACCGGGCGAGATCTCCCATCACCCGGAGGTCGATCTCGGGCGGCAGTCGGACAGGGCCCTCGCCGGGGGCCGCCCCACAGACCGTCGCTGCCTCGAGAAGCGCCGAATGCAGGCGCCCCGTGGGAGGAAGGGCCCCCCGAACGAGGGCGCGGCGGAGTCGGAAGTGACGTTCAGACAAGGATCGCAGGAGCGCAGCGGCCAGCGAGGCGCTCTCCCGGAGCGCCTCGTCGAGTGTACTTCGATCGACGAACAGCAGGTGCACCTCGGAGAGCGTCCGCTGGGAACTCAAGGATGTCTCCGCGGATCTGGCAATCAGTGTCTCAAGCCCGATGACGTCGCCGACGCCAAGAAGCTCCGCCCCTCGACTCACTCCACGCACCGAGGGTTCCCCCGATGTCTCAAGGACAAGTCCTTCCGTGATCAGCTGAAGCCCGGCGACAAAGG
>JBDKUT010000077.1:0-2049 GCA_039679545.1 Thermotogota bacterium | reverse complement strand
TGGCGCGGCGCGAGCGTCTGACGGGGCAGCAGTCGATCTTCGCCAGCCTGGACGAGGTCCGCGTCGACCCGGCGATCCGCGAGGAGGAATTCGACCGTGCCGACCTGCTTGCGTTTGAGAAGGAGCTCCTCGGCCTGTACGTGACAGCCCATCCCCTCGAGGCGTACTCCCACCTTCTGCAGACCTACTGCCGCTCGATCCAGGATGTCACGGCGATGTCGGAAGGCGAGACAGCCACGATCGGCGGGCGGGTGAAGCGCCTGCGCCGCATCGACACGCGACGCGGAGACCAGATGGCGTTCGTGACGATCGAGGACGGGGTCTCCGATGTCGAGGCCACGGTGTTTCCTCGGGCGCTGGACGGGTGTGCGGCGCTTCTGTCCGAGGATCGGCTGATCGGCGCCGTCGTGGAGGTCGGGCGGCGCAACGGGCAGGTGAACCTCATTGTCCAGGACCTCTTTCCCCTCGAGGAGGTCGCCGGCCGCCGGCCGTTGCGGATGACCCTTGTCCTCGACGGCGCGCGCGTCGATTCGATCGCCCTCACTCAGTTGCGCGATGTCCTCAGCCGTCACCCGGGGCCGACACCGGTCGTTCTCCAGCTTACGGACGCGACGGGGGCCGTCCTGGTGTCGGCCGGCGAAACCCTTGGGGTAGCCCCGAGCCCCGCTCTGCAGTCGGCGCTGGCGGCGCTCGCCGGAGTGCTCGGTGTATCCCTCTCAGAGGGAGGCGTGGCGTGAGCTGGTTCTCGCGAGGCGTCTTCCGGTGGCTCTACCCCGGGATGGGAGTCAAACGCTGGGTATTGCTCGCGTTCGCTTCGATGGCCGTCGTGGCTGTGGCCGTGCTCTATGCCCTCGGCGTCGAACTCGTCCGAATGCTCTACCGCGCGGTCCCGCTCCGCCCGACAGAGCGCTACGTCGTCATGGGCGCCCTCCTCGTCGTGGGGCTCGGCGTCTTTGCTTACGCGATCGTACGCCTCGTGCGGTCCGTCGCGCGAGGCGTCGCACCGCGGGCCCACGAGAAGACGTCCGAGCTCATTTACCGCACGCGTATCCTTGAGCGTGCACCGCACGTCGTCGCGATCGGAGGGGGCACCGGACTGTCGACGCTGCTGCGCGGGATCAAACAAGTGACGGCGAACCTCACGGCCATCGTGACGGTGATGGACGACGGAGGGAGTTCCGGGAGGCTGCGCGAGGAGATCGACGTTCTCCCGCCCGGCGACGTGCGCAACTGCTTGCTCGCGCTGGCCGAGGACGAGTCCCACTTCTCGGACTACTTCCAACACCGGTTCGCTTCCCCGGGAGAGCTGGCCGGCCACTCGCTCGGGAACCTCGTTCTGGCGGGTCTCGAGCAAGCGACGGGTGGCTTCGATCGCGCCATCGAGGCGATGAGTCAATTCTTGAGCATTCGCGGGCGTGTGCTCCCGGCGACGCTCGCCAAAACGCGACTTGCCGCGCGGATGGAGGGTGGTGGGATCCTGGAGGGGGAGAGTGCGATCGGCGCGGACGGCCGCAGGATCGAGGCGATCTTCCTCACCCCGTCGCCCGCTCCCGCGTACGCGAAGGTGCTCGAGGCGATCGCGGACGCCGACCTCATCATCCTCGGCCCGGGGAGTCTCTTTACGAGCCTCATTCCGAATCTCCTCGTGGAAGGCATCGCGCGGGCGATCGAGGAGTCCTCGGCGGAGAAGATTCTCATTGCGAACCTGATGACCCAGCCGGGAGAGACGACGGGGCTCACCCTCTCCGACCACCTTCGCGCGCTCGAGCCGTACATCGATGTGCGGTGCTTCGATCTCCTCTTCGTCAACTCCGCTCGTCCGACGGAGCTGCTGCTTGCCGGATACCGCGACGAGGCGGCGGAACCCGTCGTCGACGACCTCCCGACGCCGAGCCCATACGGCCTAACGGTCGTCCGAGAGGATCTGATCGGGCTCGCGAATTGGGTTGGAAAGACGACAATCAAGCACGACCCAGACAAGCTGGCGCGTGCGATTGTCCGCCACAGCCAGGCGTTTCCGCGCCGTGGGGCCGGAGACTCCGCGGACCT
>JBDKUT010000076.1:0-9268 GCA_039679545.1 Thermotogota bacterium | reverse complement strand
ACCAGACCAACTTCCAGCGGTTCGACCCTCAGCCGGCCCGGGCGACGCTTGCGACGGCCATCCAGATCGGAGACCCCGTCAGCTACGAACGGGCGGTCCTCGTTCTGCGTCGGTTTGACGGAGTCGTCGAGCATGCGAGTGAAGAGGAGCTGTCGAGAGCCGCGGCGCGCGCCGATTTGAACGGAACCTACGCCTGCCCTCAGACAGGCGTCGCCCTGGCTTGTCTGGAGAAGCTGGTCGCGAAGCGAACGGTTGGCGCTGGAGAGAGCGCGGTCGTCGTGTCAACCGCTCACGGCCTGAAGTTCACGGCCTTCAAGGCGGGCGGACCGGAGGAAGGAGTGCCGGGGAACGGCACTCCTCGTCGCGAGCCGATCGAGCTTCCCGCAAACGCCGACGTGGTCAGGGAGCGGATCGACCGCGAGCTTGTGGGTCTTGGACGCAAGTGACCGGCGGGAGCCGACGATCGGGCTGCGTGTTGGGCACCGTTCGCGAGCGGAGGGTGCGGTGCTTCGTCGCCCGACTACAATCGGGGATATGGAAACCACACGGCGGCGCGTACAAAGGTCGGCGGGTTGGATGGGGCGGCCGTCGGCGTGGGTTGGGTTCGTCGTGGTTTTGACCGCGGCCCTCTCAGCAGGCGCGGCCGATGAGGCGGTTCTCACGGGGAACGTTTGGACGAGCGTTCGCCCGTCGGCCGTGTGGTGCGCTGACAAGAACTCCACGGCGACCATTGAGGCGCACATCGTTGGACGTGACGACGTGCGGAGTGTTCGCGTGATCGGTCCGAACGAGACGTTCCAGCTCTATGACGATGGAACGCACGGCGACGCCGAAGCAGGGGACTTTGTGTTCACCGCGGCCGGTGTAAGGCCATACTGCAATACGCGTTACCTGCTCCGGTACGGGAATGCGGTGGGGACGTGGTACGGCAACCTCGAGGTCACGCTGGCCAGCGGCGAACGGGTGGTCGACGAGAAGTCCCTACGGATCGGTCTTGTCCACCCGCGCTACGCGAACGCTTTTCGGTTCGAGACCTATGGCGACGGTCTCTCGGCGACCGTCTTTGCGTTCTTCATCGAAGACATCGATCGTGCCGTGTTCGACGCATACCCCGTTTCGTCGACACCTCCCGATGTTGCGGCGCGAGAGGCCGTCCGACGGTTGTACAGCGTCTTCCCGGACCAGTTCGATTTCGTCCTCGTCATGCCCAAGACGCCGATCTTTGCCGTAGCTGACTTCTACGAGACGACGTCGCTGGCGATCCGCGTAGCGAACAACGCGGAGTACATTGGTCTTCCTGTCTTCAACCGTGGAGCCGAGTACGGATCCGGCGGCTTCCTGACAGGCATCGTCTATCATTCATTCGGCGGTCTTGATCTGGTCGATTTCGAGATGGCGAGCCTCTGGGGAGCCGACGTCGGAGCCTCGCTCGGGTTCTCGGTGGAGATCGAGCCGGGACGTTATCTCTGGAGTCCCCTCTCCGACGTGGGAGGCCAGCTTGCCTCGTTCTACGTTTCGGACACCGGACGTGTCGGGCGTTTTGACGGAAACCCTGATGGGACATGGCAATTCGCCACAGCGATGGGGAATCCTCGATACTCACCGCTCGAACTCTACGTCATGGGCCTCTTGCCGGCGGATGTCGTTCCTCCCATCCATCTGCTCACCGGCCCCGACCTCACGGATCCGCAACACGTCACCGCAGAGTCCGTGTCGACGATCACGATCGAGGATCTGATTGCCGCGCAAGGAGGAGTGCGCGCCTGCCTGACGGGCGAACCCCCGATCGAGTTCTCGGTCGCGTTCGTTGTCGTGGGGGACGAGCCGTTCACGTCGGCAGAGTACGCCTACTTTTCCTTGCTGGCGTACGAACTCACAACGAAGGCCGCCCCGGCGCCCACCGACTCCTACGCGCCCTTTTACTGGGCGACTGGCGGGCGGGCGGCGCTCAGGGTGCTTCTTCCCGTGACGATTTCCATCCCGCCGGGAATGTAGCCAGGGATAGGAGATCGTGGTGCGCGGCGCTACCGCCCTCCGTAGAATCGCACCTACCGCCGAAGGAGGATCATGACGGACTTCGATGTTGGACCGAGAGCTGTCGTTACCCTGCGGGAGGTTACGGCCGATACCGTCCGCGCGATCTGCAAGCTGAGCGACACTCTCCTTGAGCACCAGAAGAGAATGGTCGCTTCGAACGCTGTGTCCATCGCACAAGCGTACTTCGAGCCGAGAGCTTGGTTTCGGGCTATCTACGCCGAGGATACACCGGTCGGGTTTGTCATGCTCTACGACGACCCTGAGAAGCCCCACTGTTATCTCTGGCGATTCATGATCGGCGGGCCGTACCAGAAGCAGGGATTCGGGCGACAGGCGATCGACCTCATCCTGGATCGAGCCCGCTCGCGGCCGAACGCGACCGAGATGACCCTCTCCTACGTGCCGATCGAAGGGAATCCCGAACCCTTCTATCGCCGGATGGGCTTCGAGCCCACGGGGGAGATTGAAGAGGGAGAGGTCGTCATGCGGCGCCCGCTCTACTAGAGGGCAGATCCGGTTCGGAGGAGAGAGCTGCGGCTCCTACGGCGATGGCGAGTCTTGGGTCGTGATCCAGGACTCGAGGTTGCCGAGCGCGTTCTCGTCGATTGGACCGAGGACCTGCACGGCTTGCCGCATCCGTTGAACGGGCTCTGCCGACGGCGTGGTGGTGGCCAACAGGACGAGGTTCGCGACCTCAGGCCGCGCCTCGGAGACTAAGACAGCCACACTGGAGCCTTCTCCGTACGCCACGACGGTCACGTCTTTCCCGGCCGCCTCCGGTTGTGCGAGAAGGGCCTCGAGGGCCTCGAGGGCCGTCGAGAGGTTCTCCTCAGCGGTCGCTTGGGCAGGATCGAAGCGGAGGACGACACTCCCTCGGGCGGCGAGGTACTCGGCGACCCGGCGGAGGGCATCCGCCGCGGCGACGGAGGCTTCCGATGCGGGTCCCGGAATTAGAAGGACCGCCCGTCGGGCCGTCATGGGGAGCGTGAGGAGAGCACGCCGACCGGAGGAGAGCGCTAGCTCGCGCTCGCTGAAGGCGCTCGGAGGAGTCGGAGTTTCGGTTCGGGCGCGCTCGGCCTCCTGCGCGGCGAGAGCGTTCACGGCTTCCGTCAACGCGTCGATCTTGCCAAGACGCACGGAGACATCGGCAAGCCCGGCAACGGTGGCGGCCTCTACCTTCGCCAAGCGCTCCGCACCCTGGTTGACCTGCGCGGTTTCTGCCGCCGCCAGCTGCTCGAGCGTCGTCTGAACCCTGCTGATTGCCGTCGCCTGCTGATCCGCAAGTTGTTTGGTTTGATCCACCAAACCCGCCAGGTCGCGGTTCAGAGCACCGCGTTGAACCAGCGCGTGGATGGAGAAGCCGACGAGGACAACGCTGATCATAAGGGCGGCCACAACGAGCGCGCGGGTCGAGCGCTCGAGTCGAGTCTCCTCCTTGGCCTTGGCGGGCGCGCGGTGTTCGGCGGCCGTGAGGGTTTTCCCTCTCTTGAACGTCCAGCGAGCGCGGCGCGCTTCTCGGACTACCTTTTCTACGTGCTCTCGCTCTTCGAGCCGCTGGCGTTGAGCCGGTGTGAGGGGGACCTCTTCCAGGCTCTTCGCGGGCGTATCGTGCTTTGCAGCCTGAGCGTTCTGGGCCTTGGCAAGAGTCGCTTCCTCGCCAGCGATTGACGGAGATGCGGGGCGCTTCCTGTGGAGGCTCCATCGGGCCCGGCGGGCCTCGCGGAGCCGCTTCTCAATCCGGTTGCGCTCCTCAATCCGCTGCAACTGCCCCTTCGTGAGGGCGGCCTGCTCCTGCCCGCGTACATCCGAGACGGTGTCGTTTGTAGTCATCGTGGTCAGTGTAATCCCAGTTACAATAATGGGGAAAGACGGCCAATGCAACGCCCGAGACGCGACGATGGACAAGACGCGGCATGAACAGGCCTCTTCATCGCGTATGGCGGCAGAAGCGCCGCAGCGATGGGGTTCGGCCGCCACACGAAGAGCCGGGCCTGTGACGAGGATGGCCTGTTCATGCCACGTACACACGTTACCCTTGACACGTGAGGTGGAGAAGACGTAAATTGCTGGTAGCGCGTCGCCTTCGGGCGGCGCGTTGTCCTTTCCGAGCGACGGCGCGCTCCGCTGCACGGGTTCATCGTCATGGGGCGTCTCCAAAGCACATCAGCCTTGGGCCGGGTATCCTTGCGCGAACCGTCGCTGTGATCCTGCGGCGCGAGTCTCTGGAAGGGGAGATCCACATGCTGAACGAAGTCCAACAAGCTCTGGAGAAGATCCGTCCTATGTTGCGCGCCGACGGCGGCGACGTGGAACTCGTCGAGGTCACGGCCGACGGCGTAGTCCGAGTTCGCCTTGAGGGCGCCTGCCACGGCTGCGCCATGTCTCAGATGACGCTCAAGAATGGGATTGAGCGGGCGCTCAAGGAGGAAGTTCCCGGCATCACCGAGGTCGAGGCCGTCTAGCGGGCTTGACGGCTCGCTCGCCGTGACGTTCGCCGCATCTGCGATGGGAGCTGCGAAGATCATGGATTCGCCGCCGGTCCGCGGGCGCGAAGAACTTGGGCGGCTTCCTTCTTGAGAGCGTTCGTATTCTCGAGCGTGTGCGCCGCCGAGAGGTGATCACGCTTCCACTGCAGGTGGTCCTCATCGGCGGCCATCACGTGATGGGCCGCCAGCGCCTCGATGCTCGGGAACTGCATACGACAAAGCGTGCAGATTTCCGTGAGCGGAAGAGGTTGCCATCCTGCGAGGGAGCGGCCAAGAGCGCGTGCTTCGTCAAGCTTCTCCGGAAGGTCGGCGGCTCGCCCCTTGGCGGCATGGTGGCGAACAACGTCAAGCCCCATGCCGCACCACTGCGTGATCGACTCGAACATGCGAACCACAAGATCGACCCCGTACGGGTCCTCGGCGATGTACGAAAGGATCAGGACGAGCCGTTTCTTCGCGAAGTTGTGGTGGTGGTCGTAGATCAGGAACGGGTGCATCCGGTCGACGAACGCCTTCATCTGGGCGCACAGGTGCCACCAGTAGATCGGCGAGGCAAAGACGACGATGTCGGCGGCACGAAACGTGGGCGCGATCTCCTGGAATCCGTCTTGGATGGAGCACCCCGCGTGCGGAGGGCGAAGACAGGAATTGCACCCACGACATGGGCCAACCGAGGTCTCCTCGAGTGAGAACTCGACGATGTCTCGCTCGCCGGCATCTTGCAGGCCGAGTACCAAGGCATCCGCAAGCGTCGCCGTGTTCCCGTCCTTCTTCGGACTTGCCTTGAGAACAACGGTCCTCATACACCGCCTCCTGGGTGGGGAGAGCTTCCCCAAGAAGACCTAGCTTCATGCGTCGGCGTATCGGCATCGTCTCCGCGTCTCGGTCCCTCTTGGGCGTACAGGTCCATCGCCGAGAAGAAAGAAGGCCACCGCCCGGTATCCGAGCGGTGGCCGACGAGGCAGGGGAACTGGGCTACGCCGGACTCAGCTTCAACTCCAGGACGCGGATCAGCTCCTCGAGGAGCTGGAGTCCATTTCCGCTTTGAGGCAAGGCCCCCATCCGCGGGAAGCCACTTCCGTTCGCCATCGGCCCAAGCATGAGACGCCCCTGTCCGCCGCGAGCGCTGAACTGCAGCGGGTTCGGCCCCTGTCCCGCCTTTGTCCCCGTCGACGGGCACGCTTGACCGAGTTGAGGCTGACCGGGCTCTCCGACCGTTCCCGCGGGCGGAGTCTGCTCGTTTCCCGACGGAGCGGGTGCCTGGGATGGACCCTGCATCATGGACTGGAGGCGAGCCCCTTGTCCTGTCTCAACCATCCGAGCTAATCCACGCACGTCTCCGGCCAGGGAGCCGTCAAGACGAGGAAGGACTTGCTCCAGGAGCATGCCTTGGTTGTACGTGAGAAGGTCCCCGAGCTTCTTGTACGCGGCGGTGATCGCATCACGTCGAGATTCCACAAGCTCGCGAAGCTCCGTTCGGTATGCCTCGAGGCGCGCGTCAAGTTCTTCGGACGTCCCGGCAAACGCAAGCATTTCCGTCTCGAACGCGACTCTCTTCTCTTCAAACGCGGTCTCGAGAGCTTCGCGTTGACCGGCAAGGTCCACCAGGATGTCATGCAGCGCCTGCATCTGGTCCTTCGTGAGCTCCATCCGGTTGACGAGAAGGACGAGTTCGAGGTTCACGTCCGACGTCGCGCCGGGCGTCGGACTGGTTCCGCTATTCGAGAACGTCGTCGCGAGGACGGGGATCATCACCGCGGCGACGGCCAGAGCGATGAACGGGGCAGCTTTCTTCAGTCGTCTCATGGGCACCTCCCAAAGAGTGCGTGTGACGGATGTCAATGTGCAGGACGGAGTTGAACTGCCTCCGTCAGAGTTGTGGCAGAGATGTGGGCCGGGTCTGGGCGAAGTTCACGCCTTGAACGTGGACACGGCTTAAGGTCCTCGTTTACCGCGCGGTGGATGTCTGCGGTGAGGTGTTCTCAGTGATCGGCGATGCTTGAGGTCCTGGTGAACCGGGCCCGGTTCTGACGTTGTGAGCAGCTGTGGAGGCCGGACTACGATGAGGACGGGGCGCTCACGGCCGGTAAGCCGCGTGGGGTAGGCGGCGGCAAAAGGGAAGCACCTAGGTCTGTACGCGGGCAAGACGACGAGCGGGGCCGAAGCGCTGCGTACGAAGCGGCATGGCCTCGGCG
Organism: Thermotogota bacterium; assembly: GCA_039679545.1. GTDB lineage: Bacteria > Bipolaricaulota > Bipolaricaulia > UBA7950 > UBA9294 > JAPLGD01. The sequence continues at coordinate 2,550 of JBDKUT010000076.1, read as the reverse complement.
CGGACTCGATCAAGCCGATGGGGCGTCTCATCCCGGTTGCGGACGGCGGTCTCCGAACGCTCGACGGCGCACGGCCGACGGACCCCGAGGCGGTTTACCACTACCTCGAGACCAAGTTCGGCGCGCTTTGCCGCATGTCCGCGAGGACCTCGAAGGTCTCACGGCGACTTACGCCCCCGGTGAACAGGGGAAGTCCGTCATGGACCTCTACATGCGGTTCCGCCCGACCGGTCCGGCGGACGCGTCGAGACGGGGACAACGAGGGCGCCTTGCCCTCGATGGGATCGATCGGCTAGCCGCCGAACGGCACAGAAGAGGAATGGCTCCTCTCTAGACTACCGCCCGCGTAGACGTTGCGCCTTGGACTTGTCCGTTGATAGGTCAAGGTGATCTTATTGAACAAGGAGGAAAGAGGATATCGGTCACCTTACGTGTCGCCCTTCCTTCTCGACTACGCACAAGAGCAGCTCGTCTAGACAAAGGACAAGTCGCGGATGACGTGGGGAACGTCCAACCTCGCACAGCTCGGGTACGCCCTCGCTGGTATCGGCGTTCTGCTGATGATCAGCAATCTCATTGGGACGATCATCGCGCGCTTCAGTCTGCTCTTTATCTGGGGACCGATCGTCGGCGTCACCATCGCGGTTGTCTTCTGGAAGAGCCTGAGGTGATTGCGTCGGCAAAGGACGGTCCGTACCCGACGCTTCCCGTGGCCGGATCGGCCGGGGGGCCTACGCCCGTGCGGCGAGGGCTGATTCGAAGACAATCTCGCCCGATCGGATCGTCGTCCGAACGTTCAGCTTGACATCCAAGAGGACAACGTCCGCGTAGGCACCGGGCCGCAACTCGCCGAGGTCGGCTATTCCCAGAGCGGCGGCAGGGTTTCGCGTCACCAGCGCGATAGCGCGTGACAGCGGAATATCCGCGAAGTGTACGACGTTTCGTAGAGCGGCGTCGAGCGGCACGGTGGAACCTGCAAGGGTGCCGTCCTGCAGAGAGGCGACTCCGCCGCGCACCGCGACATGGAGGTTTCCTATAGTGGATGGGCCATCCGAGAGCCCGGCGGCTCGAATTGCGTCGCTCACGAGGGAGAGACGGCCGAGCTGGCCTCGTCCTGCGAGGTCTTCGATCACGAATCGCACGACGCTCGGGTGCACATGGACACCATCGGCGATCAGCTCGATCGTGGCACGTCGATCGAAGAGGGCGGCTCCGACGACGCCTGGAGACCGGTGATGGACCCCCGACATCGCGTTCCACAGGTGCGTGATGTGGCGCGCGCCTTGATCCATCGCTGCGAGAGCCTGTTCGTACGTCGCCGCGGTGTGTCCAATCGCCGGGATCGCGCCGACGTCCTGGATCGTAACCAAGAGGTCCGCTGCGTCGGGAAGCTCCGGGGCCAGCGTCACGATGCGGATCTTGTCCTCGAACCCGGCGACGAGACGGCGGAACTCGTCCCGATTCGGCGAGCGAAGGTACGGGAGCGCGAGCGCTCCGTGCTTCGACGGGGACACATATGGGCCTTCGAGGTGAACACCGAGAAGACCTGAGAGGTGGGAGGTACTCAGGATTCCGAGGGTGCGACGGAGATGGTCGAGCTTCGCGGGAACGAGCGAGGCCACGACGCGCGTCGTCCCGTGCGCCGCGTGAAAGTCGAGCACGGTCTTTGCGGCGCCGATTGTTCCGTCGGCGAAGTCCGCGCCGCCTCCGCCGTGGGCGTGAAGATCGACGAACCCCGGGACGACCCAACAGCCCGATGCGTCGATCACACGAGCCGCCGAATGACTCCGCGGGCGGACGATGTCCGCGATGCGCTCGCCGGCCACCAGAACGTCGGCCTGCGTCTCCCCCGCTTCCAAAACGCAAAGTCCCCCGGTAATCAGAAGTCTGTCGATCGGCTCGTGCCTCATGATCTCTCCTCGTGCCGCGCTGAGACGATGCGGCGCTTCCAACCGGGGTCCGGGGGCCCGGCAGGCCGCGCAGGGTCTGTCATCCGACCGGACCCTTTCGGAGACGCTTCTCTCAAGATACTCCGCGCCGCCCGAAGGAAACACTCCTGTCTCCGAGGGGCGCTTGATCAACTCCATGAATCCGCGTCGTGTCCAGAACTTGCAACCCTCCTGCCGTCCCCTGGTTTTCGCAAACTCCCATTGATCTCCCAGAGCGCTTCGGTGGACGTCGGCCATTTTCCCCTCTATAGTCGCACTTTACGGACCGCCCGAAGGAGGCAGGGTGGAATGGAAACCTCAAGAAGGCGTGGTCTCGTTGTTCTCGTCGTGGGTGCATCCTCCGGGATCGGACGCGCGTGCGCCGTGCTCTTGGCACGCGAAGGCAACTGGGTGTTCGGCACCACACGACGCTCACCCGCCGACGTCGACGCCGACCTTCGACGGAACATCATGACGGACGCTCGCCTCGACGTGATCTCCCTCGATGTCGATGACCCTCGCATCGTGCACTCGGCGGTGGACGCCGTCATCGCACGGGCGGGCCGCTTGGACGCCGTCGTTCACTGTGCCGGGTTCGGGATCGCCGGCGCGATCGAAGATA
>JBDKUT010000075.1:0-10100 GCA_039679545.1 Thermotogota bacterium | reverse complement strand
AAGGATCGACCGCGGAAGGAGGACGCGGGTCGCGCCTTCTCACCCACATCAAGGAGGCGGACGCTCTGATCCACGTCGTCCGTTGCTTCGCGGCTCCTGAACACCCGCCGAGTCCGCTCCACGACGTCGAGACGGTCGACCTCGAGCTGATGGTGGCCGACGCGCAGACCGTCGAGCGGAAGATCGCACGACTCGTCAAGCGGGTCCGAATCGGAGACAAGTTTGCGGTTCGCGAATCCGAAGACTGCGAGAAGGTGCTCCGAGACCTTCACGCGGGCATCCCCGCGCGAAACCAGGGGCTGACCGAGGTCGAGCAGGCAAGCGTCGCGGACTGCAACCTCATGTCACAAAAGCCCGTTCTCTACGTGGCCAACCTCCTCTTCCCGCGAGACGCAGACGGACCCGGCGCAGCCGCCCTCCGCGAGCGGGCGTCAGCGGAGGGAAGCGAAGTCATTTCCATCTGTGGGCGCGAAGAGGCCGACATCAGTGAACTCCCGCCGGAAGACCGAGGCCCCTTCCTTGCCGAGCTCGGCGTCGCCGAGTTGTCGATCGACCGGCTGATCCGCGCCGCTTATCGCAAGCTTGGACTCGTGGACTTCTTCACGGCGGGCGAGAAGGAGGTCCACGTGTGGACGTGCCGGCGCGGCGACAAAGCCCCCGCCGCGGCGGGGAAGATCCACACCGACATGGAGCGTGGGTTCATCCGCATGGAAGTCATCGCGTACGAAGATCTGATCGAGTGTGGATCCGAGGCCGCGGCGGCCAAAGCTGGCAAGCGCCGCCTCGAGGGGCGCGATTACAAGATCCAAGACGGAGACATCGTCGTCATCCGTTTCAGCCCTCCGCGCTAGGCGTCTCCCGCATTTCTCTACGGTGCTTTCGCTCAAGCCCGGCTCCACGCGGATTCCTCAGGACGGGCGTCGCGTTCGTAGCGTGCAAGATGACTTGACACCGTCGTTTGCGGAGCCTACCTTGGTGACAGTCCAACGTTCGGCGCAAGGGGATTCCGCGTCGAGGTACGTCTGCGTGAGAAGGAAGGGGCAAGCCATGGTGCGTAGAGGGTTAGTGCTGGCTTGGGTTGTCGTGACCTTGGCGGTTCTTCCGCTCGCCGCGAGCACGGCCGAGATGTACTTCTCGTCCGATCAAGACGGCGGAACCCGCGTCACGAACGTTCAGGAAGGAGCGGAGGTCTGGATCTGCGTCTACGATCCGGACGAGAACATCGACTGCGACGTCCGAGACAAGTTCTGGACCGACGTCAAGCTGATGGACCCAAAGACAGGCGCCTACATCATGTGGATAAGCTACGTCAACGAGACGGGGAGCCCGGCCGGCAAGAGGTACGACGAGGACGGCTACGTTCCGTACAAGGGACACTACCCCGGGAATCCGGGATGGCTCGACGGGGACTACCTGGAGGAGACCGGCGCCAACACGAGCGTCTTCGTGAGCAGTCACCCGTTCCAGATCGGCACCAGGGAGAGCTTCGGGGCGAGCGAGCTGTGGAAGGGGACGCACGTCGTTGACGTACCCGCAGGGGCCGCTCCCCTCGCCGCGAAGACCTCCGCCACCATGGGCACGTCGTTCCAGTGGGGCAACTACTCGTTCCTGGACGTTCACAACGAGACGAAGGGCGGAAACAACGCGGACGGCGACGTACTCTACTGGGTCGGCAACCTCCCCGGCAACTCAACGGGGTTCGAGACAGGGCTCATCGCTCTGGATTCCTGGAAGTGGGCTCTCCCGTCCGAGCTGAACTCGAACCGCACCACCTCCCCAACCGAGTGGCTGATCGGCCGGTTCGAGAACATGGATACGCTGATCGGCATGGTTCAGGACCCAAACGAGGAAACCGACGTCGCGGTCGCGATGATGAAGATCATCGACACGGAGGCAACGATCGCATGGGACTCCACGAGCTCGCGGGGCGACACCGTCATCTACAAGGACGGAAACGAGGCCGCAACGATCCGCGTCGTCGACGCCGATGAGAACCTAAACTGCAACCGCGTCGAGTACGTGCCGGTGTTCATCATCGTGAACCCCGGGTCGTGGAACCCGGCCAACTCACCCGACGATGACGAGAAGCAAACCGGCAACAACGCGACGAACTTTTGCATGCTCAAGCGCACGGGAGGCATCGCTGGCAACTACCTGACCCCGCAAGACCCGGCGCTGCCGGCAACGCCCGTGCCGCCGGCTGTGGACGACACCAACCGGCCGATCCGCTGGTTCAACATCTACAACGCGGAGAAAAACGACTACGGAACGACTGGAGCGAAAGACGGTCGCTACTACATTCACTACCCGAAGCTTGGGGTGTTCGACCTTGAGGACCACGGATCGCTGTTCGACACGGTGAGTGCGAACGGCGTGACGGCCATTTCGTTCTACGCTCGCGAAACGGGCGTGGACACGGGAATTTTCGAGCTCAAGCTCAACTCGATCCTCGCCGACCTCGGATTCAACAGCCTGAATGGGAACGACACGCTCGTTGCCTACTACCTCGACCCGAACGACGAAGATGACTTCAAGCTGGCCGTGGCGTACATCGGCTCGAAGGCCAAGACTTCGCAAACGAACTTCACTGACGCGACCCGCATGGAGAAGAGCGAGTACTGGCTCGGTCGCGACGCGGTCTACGTTCAAGTCATCGACGAGAACGCCAACGTCGAGGCGTGCTGCCCTGAGCAGATCGTTGTCCACATCTGCAATCCGCACGACGAGGACGACGGGGAGTTCTGGGCCCTCGATGAGACGTCGTCGAACTCGTCCATCTTCTTCTCGAACGCGGGAATGGAACTCCTTCCCGTGTGGGATGCCCTCGGCGTCGGTCTCGCCGGCCTTCTCGGCGGCTATCAACTCGTCCTCGACAACTGGAAACTCGAAGCGTACAACGAGGACGACGTCTATGTTCGCTACAACGACGTGGACTACGTGGACAACAACCAAGGGATGTTCGGGCTCGGCGACGAGAGCACGTACACGGCGTACTCGGGCCCGCGAATCGACAAAGTCCGTGTCTCGAACGACGTCTCGTACGATCTGATGTCCATCGCCGATACCCAGGTCTACGACGGGTCGACGACGAGGATGCATTTCCTCGATCGGAACGGCAACGAGGTCGAGGACTACGTGAACTCGGACTGCGTCTTCCTCGAGGTCATCGATGACGACCAGGACGAGGACCTGTACCGTCGCGAGCGAATCGACGGCTTCTGGGACGAAGGTCAGAACATCCCGTTCGGCCCGCTGCCGCTGAACGCGTTCGACTGCACTCCGGACCGGGTCAACTTGCACCCGGTCAACGCGCTGCTCGGCGACACGAACATCTTCAACAACTCGCCGAATCCGTACGCGGGCGACACGAACGACGGCGCGCCGAGGATCTACGTCCTCAACCCGCGCAGCGGACGTTGGGCGGCCCTTGACCTGCTCGAGACGAACGTGGCAAGCGGAGTCTTCATATCCGTCATCTGCGTCGACCTCGTTGACGTCTACACGTGTGTGCCAACCCTCGGCGTTTTGCCCGGCGACACGATCGTCGCCTTCTACCAGGATCCGTCGAACCACTCCGACTCGGCCGTCCTCTCAATCAAGGTCTCGATCGGTGGCAACGGCACGGCGACCGAGGCCTCATGCACCGAATTCATCGACACCCAGGGCAACGTCGTCGACTCGTACGTGCAGGGAGATCCACTTCGTGTGAGGATAACCGACCTCTCACACACGCAGGATGTCTCTCTGTCCGGCGCGGTCACAATTGGCGGCGCCACCTACGACCTCACGACGTACGGAAGCCAGAGCCACATGTTCGTCACGGATCCGATCGTGCTCGACGGAGCCGTCGGCGAGGAGATCACCGCAACGTACGTCGACCCGACGGATCCGACCGATACGAGTTCGGCCACGGTGGTCATCGTATCGGGCGAGCTTGAAGTCACGTCGTTCTACGCCGGGCCGAACCCGTTCAACGACGAAGTCGCTTTCGCGTACGACGGTTCGGGCATTGCGACGACGTTCTCCGTCGAAATCTACGACCTCGCCGGGCACCCGGTGTGGGCAAAGACCGAAGCGAATGTCTCGGAAGTCATCTGGACCGGGGTGAACGAGGATGGCAATGCGCTTGCGAACGGCGCCTACATCTACGTCCTTGCGGCAACGGACGGGACGAACACCTTCGACCCGAGCAACACCGACTCCGCAAAAGGCATCGTGTTCGTGAATCGATAGCCGAGCCGGAACGTACGGTAGCCTGTGCACACGCGGGGCTCCCCACGGGGCCCCGTGTGTTTGCCGTCGAGAGACCTGCCGCTTGACGAGGTCTAGCGAACCGAGAGAAGCGCGATGCCTCCGACCGTGAGCGCCATGCCCCCGATCGCGCGCGCCGTAACGGGTTCGCCGCCAAGGATCATCCCGAGCAGAACGCCGAACAGGGGCGACGTAAAGGCGATCGGCATGACCTGAGCGAGCGATCCGTTCCGAAGGGCAACGTAGAAGCACAGCATCCCGACAGCTCCTGCCAGGACGCCCCCACCAATGGCAATGTACAGAAGGGACTTCGGGCTTGCGGTCGTCAGGGTTCGCCACTGTGGCGCGCTGACTGCCGCGAGAAGGAGAAAGGCGATCCCCGTACGAACGACAATGCCGATCTGCGGGGGCACGCCTCCGATGGCCAGCCCTTTCTTCTCGAAGTACCCGCCGATGCCCCACGCCGCCGCTGTCAGGAGAGCGAACCACTGCGGACCCATCCCGCTCCTTTCTGTTCCCCATCGTGGTTGTTCTGGAGAAGCGTACCTCCGCCGGCGGCCACTGCACAGCCCAAGGAAGCTACGCGGAGAGACGACGAAGGACAGGTCGGAGAGCCGGCACCGCACAGCCGCTGTTAGGAGCCACCGCGTGATCCACGACAGCGAGCCGATCGAACAGCATTACGACTCCGGCTTCGCGAGCGAGCCACGCCACGGCCCCGGTTGCCCGAACGAACGCCTCGGCGCGACGGTCGGCGTCGAGATCATCCAGAAGCCCATCGACGTCCCGCCAGGTCAGGATGTCTCGCGCCCTCTCGAACTCGCCGAGAGCGCCCTCGATCCTCGCTGCGTCGTGCAGGAACTGAAACCGGAGCAGCTCCGCAAGTCCTTCATTCAGCCACGTCGAAACGTTCACACATCGATTTCCATCCCCCAACAGCTTCGTCGACCCAGTCCGCTCTGCGATGAGTTGGTGGGCCATCTCGTGCACGAGGATTCCTCTCATGCGGTCAGGGTCAGCGTTCCGTGAATCAACGCTCGCCGACTGAACGACCACCAAGCAGTCAGCCTCTCCCGCGTACGGTGCGAGGGCCATCGCCGATGGAACCTCCCGCCCCAGAGAGAGTCGCGCCTCCTCGTTCGTTCGAAACGAGACGACGTGGAGACGCCGGGACGGCCGGAATCCAAGGGCCTCGGATAGGAAGGACATTGCGTCGAAGGCCCACGAGCGAAGGCATGCGCGGTGCTCGCCCGTCTCACACGGAGACGTCCAAAGGACGAAGGGCGCCGATTCGTCGCGCCGGTAGGTTCGGGGCACGTAGGGAAGGGCCGGCTCGTCCTGTTCCTTGCGCGCCACATTCCTCCTAGGAAGACCCCGAAAGGGCCTGCCGGCCGATCGCGCCGGTTCGTCGATCGATTCGCAACACGGACCCGTTGGTTAAGGCAGTCCACGCCACGTCGACTCCGTCGAGCGGCTCCGATGAGACGAGCGGGCCGGCCTCCGACTCCGCAAGATGGAGAGTGTAGTACGCCTCGTCCTTTGTCCACCGACAGACCGCCCACAACTCTTGTTCCTCGAAGAGGAACGTGTTCAGCGACGTGAAGTCGCGAAGTTGTCCGTAGACCGAGCGAAGCGCGGCGCCGGGATTTCCACCGAGTCCTTCCGCGGCAAGCTTGCAGAAGAGCCGGTACGAATCGGTTGAATCCGCGCCAGCACGTTCGTGAAGAGGTGGAAGCGGATCGTGAACCGTTCCGTTGTGACAGAAGAACCACGTCCTTCCGTCGACTTCAAGGGAGAACGGGTGCGAGTTTTCACTCGAAACGTCGCCGTTTGTCTTGCGCCGCGCGTGAAGCAGAAAGACACGGGCCTTCTTGAACGCGTCGAAGTCTGGGTCATCCCAGCACGGGCGCGCGCTTCGATAGCAGCGAAGCCGGCCGTCATCCTGGTAGACGATTCCCCAACCGTGGGGATGGTTCCATGTGTTGCCGTGCCTCCTTGCGAGGTTCTCCCCGCGGGCCATCGCCCGAAACGGCTCGAGGACAGCGTGACCTGGCAGTCCGAGCGGAGCAACGAGCATGCGGCACATGAATAGGATTCTACCGAACGAGGCGTCCGGCGTCGCCGCTCCGCAACGGTGCAGAGACGCTGCACCACGAAGGTATATGAACGGACGCGTAGTGCTCCACAAAAAACTCGCCCCGGCATGTCGAAGGAGGGCACAGATGGATCGGGAGGGGTTCCGCCGTTACCTGCTCGAACGCAAGCTCACCGAGAAGCAAATGGAGGAGTCCATCGCGGTCGTGGAACGCTTCGAGACGTTCCTCCGGACGCGAAAGCCTCCACACGATCTTTCGTCCGCTACGAGGAAGGACGTCAACGCGTTCTCGGCGGTCCTCATCGAAGAGGACGCCAACACGTGGGAGACGTACTTGACCATCGCGCGAGGCGGGCGATTCGCCGGCAACTACCAGGTCTTCGCCACGGCCCTCGAGTACATCGACGGTCACGAAGCCCTTGGAAATCTGTTCACGAAGCTTTCCGGCGAACTCGGGACCGACGAGCGGGATCGGATCTTCCGCGGGATCGCCTTACCTCCCCTGGGCACCCCAAACACCGAGAAGCATCGCGCCATGCGCGTCGCTGTCGAGCGGTTGGAGAAGCGTGTCGGACCCAAGCGGTGCGCCGAGATCCTCGGAACCGGACTGCGCGACCTGCCCGACGAGGGGTTCGCCGGGGAGAAGAGCAACTACGAAGCTGCTGGAGGAATCGACGCCTATCTCGCGCAGAAGGGTGACGCGTTCATCGCGGAGCTTGAGAAGATCCGCGACAAGAAGGGCCTCTACTTTAACCAGCCAATTACGAACGAGGTCATCGCCTTTGTGCAGGCTCACCCGGAGATCCGACAGGGCCTTCGCATCGGCAACGTGATCTACGAGGCGAAGATCCCGTACATGGCCGTCGAGTTCCTCGCGGAAGCGGATCCCAAGAAAAAAGCCTACCTCTACTGCCACTGCCCGTGGGCACGCGAGTCGCTACGCAACGGAGAGACGCAAGTCCCTGCGACGTTCTGCAACTGCAGCGCCGCGTTTCACAAGAAGCCGTACGACGTGATCTTCGGAAAGCCCTTGCGAGCTGAGGTCATCGAGACGGTGTTGAACGGCGATCCTTGGTGCAAGTTCGCTATCTACCTCCCGGATGATGTAACATAGCTGCGTTCGGATAGAACGGCGGCAACATCGACCGCTTGCGGTGAACCGCTTACGCCCGCGGGCGGAGGGAGGAATGGGTGAGGGGAAGGCTGCTTCTCGCCAGCACGCTGACGGCCTTCCCGATTCTAGTCTTGGTGGGGTGTTTCGTCCGCCGCGAGGCACGGCGCAAATCGCTGAACATCCTCATCGGCACGTTCCTGCTCGGCCTTGCCGCAGCACTCCCAGCCATGGCCGTCGTGCTTCTCGCCTCCTGGATGTCGTTCCATTCTCCTTGGCTCGCTGCGGGGATCGCCGCCTTCGCAGTCACGGCCGTTCCGGAGGAATTCCTCAAGTTTCTCGTCATTCGCGGGTACAGCGCGCGGCGGACCAGCTTTCGAGACGAAACGGACGGCTTCATCTACGGGATCACCGCCGCGTTGGGATTCGGAGCCCTGGAAAACGCCCTCTACGTGGTCCAGGGAGGATGGGCGACCGCCACCCTCCGGGCCGTCACCGCGGTCCCCATGAACGCGGCCACCGGTGCGATTCTCGGCTACAGCGCCGCCCTCGCCTGTACAGCACCAGCAAGGCGTGGCCCCGCGTTGTGGGGTCTGTGCGCCGCCGTCCTCCTTCACGGAGTCTACGACTTCTCGCTGATCGCGACGGCCCTCGCGGCCGAGGAGTCAACCCCCAAGGCCGGGAGCGTCGTCTTTCCCGCGGTTGCGTGCGTCGTTCTCGTCGGCTCGGTTGGATGGGTCCTCTACACGGCACGACGTCTGCGACGGGGACAGATGCCGCCGACAATCGCCCCAAGACCGCCGTCCGAGAACTAGATCCGTCGCGAACCGCTACGGAATCAGCCCGTGGATCTTCCCGACCGACGCGAAAGCGTTGAGAACGCGCTCCATTTGCTCGTCGGTGTGCGTGGCCATGTAGCTCGTCCGCAACAGGGCCTTGCCCGGAGGGACTGCCGGCGGAATCGCCACATTCACGTAGATGCCGGCGTCGAACAGGGACCGCCATACCTGCATCGCTCTGAGGGAGTCACCTACGAAGATGGGGACGATAGGCGTTTGACTCTCGCCGACGTCGAACCCGAGATCGCGGTAGGCGTCTCGCATTCGATCGGCGATTCGGTTCACCCGATCGATTCGTTCCGGCTCACGCTCCATCACGTCAAGCGCCGCCAGAGCAGCCGCGACGTTGGGTGCGGGGAGACTGGCGCTGAACATCAGCGAGCGCGCCGCGTGCTGAATCCAGTGGATCGTCGACTCGTCCCCCGCGACGAATCCTCCGATCGAGGCGAGCGACTTGCTGAACGTTCCCACGATGAGATCCACCGCCTGCGTGACCCCGTAGTGCGCCGAGGTTCCCCGCCCTCTTCCGACAACACCGATCCCGTGCGCATCGTCGACCATCAACCGCGCTCCGTGAGTCCGACAAACACGCACGAGATCCGGGAGAAGCGCAATGTCACCCCCCATGCTGAACACACCATCGACGACGACGAGCCGACCGGCACCGTTCGGACACTTCCCGAGAACGCGATCAAGGTCCGCGAAATCGTTGTGACGGAAGCGGACCATCCTCCCGAGCGAAAGCCGGCATCCGTCGACAATGCTGGCATGATCTTCTTTGTCGCAGATCACGATGTCTCCGTGCCCGACGAGTGAGGACAGCGCGCCGAGGTTCGCTTGGTATCCCGTCGTGAAAACGAGAGCTTTCTCCTTTCCGACGTAGGCCGCGAGCCGCTGCTCCAGTTCTCCGTGCAGAGCAAGAGTCCCGTTCAGAAAGCGGGAGCCCGTGCAGCTTGTTCCGAACGACCGAACGGCCTCCTGCGCGGCGCGGCGGACGTCGGGGTGCATGGTCAGCCCCAGGTAGTTGTTCGACCCGAGCATGACGAGCCTCTTCCCGGCAATCGTGACTTCCGTTCCTTCGGTCTGATCAAGTGGAATGAAGAACGCGTAGACGCCAAGATCCTTGGCACGCTGGGGACTCGCCGGATAGCCGAGGGCCTCGGCGTAGGCGGGATCGGTGAAAAACGCGCGACACTTCTCGAACAGGTCGGTCACTTCGCCCTCCTCGGGGCTCGCTGGGCAGTGGCGCCAACCGCTAGGCGCGGTAGTAGAGTCCGAGAGCCCATTCAAACACTTGGGATGGTAAGACGCTTTTCAGTCGTACGGCGACCCTCTGAAGGGCGGGGCCGACGGTGTAGCGAAGGCGCGGCGCTCGCCGGGACAGAATTCGCGAGACAAGACGAGCCACACCCTCCGGGGTGGACGCTCGGCGTTCGTCGGACTCCGCAATCTCAAGGGCTCTCCGACACGCCTCGCTGTACGCTCCGTTCTCCCTCGAGGCGCGGACGCGAAGTCGCCGATCTGTGAATCCCGTGTGAAAGTCTCCGGGCTCGACCAGGGTCACGTGAATGCCGAACCGCTTGACCTCCATTCGAAGAGCTTCGCACAGCCCCTCGACCGCGAACTTCGTCGCACTGTAGAGCCCCTGGAACGGCACGGCGACCCGCCCGGCGATCGATGAGACGACGACGATCCTCCCCGTCCCCTGCTCTCGCATGATCGGGAGCACAGCGCAGCAGACGCGCAACACGCCCATGCTGTTTGTCTGGAAGATCGCTTCAGCCTCGTCGTCGGCCGTATCTTC
>JBDKUT010000074.1:0-7757 GCA_039679545.1 Thermotogota bacterium | reverse complement strand
GCGCGCTGCGAACGCTTGGATGTGGACCTGAGAAGCACCCGAAGCTGCGGTCGGCCCACCTTGATGCGTGGATCGAGGCGCCCATAGGCCAGATCCAGCCCGAGATAGCCGATCTGGGTTACCGCCGTCACCGTGACAAGCAGGCCGAGAAGCATCGCGATGTCGTTCGATCGGGCCGCGAAAAGAAACAAGGTTCCGATGCCACGCAATTGGAAGATTGGCTCGACCAGGAAGCTGCCCCAAAGCGATGTGAACAAGCCGGTGGCGGCGAGAGTGGCGATCGCGGGTGTTGCTGCGCGCAGTCCGTGCCCGTACACGACGCGACGTTCAGGGATGCCGCGAGCTCGTGCGGAGGAGACGAAGTCCTCCTGGAAGACGCCGAGGCTCAGGTTGCGGACGTTGTGCGCCGTTCCCCAAACGGTGAGGAAGATAACGGTCACGAACGGGAGGGCAAGGTGAGACATGAAGTTGAGCAGCCAGCCTGCGACTGCGTCCGCGCTGGTAGGAAAGTGGAAGATCAACGGGGTCGACGGAGCGATGGGAACCGTGTAGACGAAAAGAAGTACAGCAAAGAGCGCGGCGACCGGCGGAGGCATGCTCATCGTTGCTGTGGCGAGGAAGGTCGTCAGTCGATCGAGGAAGGATCCCGGCCGGCTGGCGTTTCGCGTGCCGAGCAACGTCCCGAGGAGCATCTGGGCTAGGAATGCCGTGACGAACAGCGTAGCCGTGGGGGTCGCAAACTCGCCGATGACGGCGAGGACGGGAGCTTGATGCCGGTACAGGATCAGGGTTCCCGCGCCGGTCTTGCCGAAGTCAAGCCGCAGGATTCGCAACGCGCGGAGGTGGATGCGGTGGAAGACGGGGAGGTCGAACCCGCGTGCGTGCCGCGCCGCGCGGTACATCTCCTGGAACGTGTTCTCGTACTCCTCCTTCTGAATGTCTCCACTGGCCACCAGATTGTGGGCAGCCACGTTGACGTCGTAGGAGAGGGTTCTCTCCACCTGCGTGACGAGCTGGGCGTCAAGGAGAGCGGAGAAGACGTAGACGAGGAGCACGTAGGTGAGGATGAAGAACAGAACGCGGACCGCGGCGTATCGCCAATAGCTCGCCTCTCGCATGGGTCGGTAGCCTCCTCCCACGGCAGACCGGGAAACAACGCGAATCGAAACCAAAGCGGTGAGATTCTCCCCTAGATCGGTGAGGCGCTTCCACCCGGGAGAAGGAGCCTTCGTTGACCCGGCTGGGAACGCGGCGCCGATGGACGCCGCCCTTCGAAGGGGTCGTCTGCTCCTTTCGTTCGGGAAGGATCGAGTCACCGTCTGGGGTGAACTTCGGACGGGCTGCGGGTTTGTACGTGCGATCCTCTCCCCATTTGCAGCATCACAAAGGCGGTTCCTCCGTCTGTGCCCGTGGATGGACACTCTGCGCCGCGAGGTGATCCGGGGTCCCCACGCGTATGTGTGGGTTCTCGGCGTAGAGCCTCGAGCGTGGCGGCAGGGAATCGGCGGAAGCTTGCTCAAGACCGTCTGTGCGCGCTGCGACGAGGCCGCCCCGTGCGTTCTCGAGACCGAGAAGAGCGTAAGAGGCTACGAACAGCACGGATTCCGCATTGCCCGCGCGGAGGCGATGGGCTCTCTCGGGTACGGGCCTGGTTCCTGGTCCACGAGCCCGCGCTGTGCTCAGGACGTCAACATGACGCGTAGCCGTAGTAGCTGACGATATCGCCGCCGGCGTCGTAGAGGATTGCGATGTCGGACGTGTTGTTCCACACCGGCTCGGCGGCGTTCCAGTAGAGAATCCCTTCTGCGTTCGTACCGGCACCGCTGTGGATCGTGACGATGGTTCCCGGCGCGAGCGTGAAGCCGTTCGGGAACTCGAAGGTGTCGCCGTGCTCGTTCGACACGGACCAGCCGGTCATGTCGACGGGCTCCGCTCCCGTGTTCTCGAGTGTGAAGTACTCGTCGTTCAAGTTCGCGGCGTCCTCCGTGATGGCATCGAAGTGGAACGGCCAAACGAACTCGACCGTGTGGTTTGGCGGCGTGGGCTCTGCTGGCGAAACGGTCACGGTCTGAGTGGTCTCCGCCTGCCGCCCGGTGTCATCCGTGACCGCAAGCGTTACGGTATAGACCTTCTCGACGTCGGTCGTGTAGGCGTGCTCGGCCGTCACGCCAGTTCCGATGCCGCCGTCGCCGAAGTCCCAACCGTAAGCGACAATGGCTCCATTCTCGGCGTACGAGCCGGAGGCATCGACGTGGACGACGAGGGGTGACGTGCCCTCACTCGGAGCTAGGGTGAACGCGGCAACAACGATGACTTCGGGTTCGAGACACCCTCCGACGATGCCGGTAAGGGCGAGCAGAGCGGCGAGTTCCAGGGTGCAGCGCAACGCACGGCGGGTCATACCGCAAGCGTACACGCCGAGCAGGAACTCCGCACCGCTCGGAGGCCGTGCTGTGAAGTGCGCGTGGCCCTCCCGAAGCGCTGTCCGGTGTCTACCTTGGCTTTACGGTTTACGGATTGACGACGGCCGCCGGTCGGCTCTACAATGACGGCCTCTTCGGGGGAAAGCGGCGGACGAGCCGTGAGAGCGGCCCGACGCTGACGGGGATGTGACCCAAGACGCACGAAGACAGCAGTTCGCACGGAGATCGATTTCCCTTCCACCGTATTGAGGCGGGGCTTCCCGCCGTTTCCAACGCACGATCACGGATTCCCGCAGACGCGGCGGCTCGGTTCCGCTGGCGTTCGGGTTCGTGTTCGGAGGTGATCTAGCGCTCCATGTACACGCGCGCCAAGTACCCCGTCGTGATTGTCGATCCGACGTGGGATGAAGATTCGTTCGCCAGCCAACGCATCCGCGCGATCGCGGAGGAGCTTCGGCAGCTCGGGTACCCAACCCACGCGACGCACGACGTTGACGACGGGAAGGCGCTCATCGAAGCCAACCCGAACCTCGGCTGCCTTCTCGTGGCCTGGGATCCGAACGGGCCGGAAGAAGTGCGCCAGTTGATCCGCGCCGCGCGCAGCCATGGCGAATACCTGCCGGTGTTCCTCCTTGCGGATCGCACCGAAGTCCGCGACATCGACCTGCTCGTCGTTGAACAGATCGACGAGTACATCTGGAAGCTGGAGGACCCGGCGGCATTCGTCGCCGGCCGCGTCACGAGCGCGATCGAGAAGTACGCGAACATCCTCCTGCCGCCGTTCTTCGGTGCCATGGTCCGCTTCGCGGAGGAGTACGAGTACTCGTGGCATACGCCGGGCCACTGCGGTGGGACCGCGTTCTTGAAGTCGGCCGTCGGCCAGGAGTTCGTTCGATTCTTCGGCGAGCAGCTGTTCCGGTCCGACCTCTCCGTTTCGGTCAGCGAGATGGGCTCCCTGCTCAAGCACAGCGGGCCGGTCGGGCAGGCGGAGCGCAACGCGGCGATCGTCTTCGGGTCCGACATGACGTACTTCGTCACGAACGGCTCCTCGACGTCGAATCGGATCGTGTTCCAGGCGTCGGTGGCCGGCGGCGACAGCGTCGTCGTCGACCGCAACTGCCACAAGTCCGTGGAGCAAGCCATCCTTCTCACGAACAGCCTGCCCACGTACCTCCTGCCGGACTCGAACAACTACGGGATCATCGGCCCGATCCCGCCGCACCGACTGGGGTGGCCGGAGGTCATCGAGCGGATCCAGAACCATCCGCTCCTTCCGCCAAACCAGAAGCCGAACGAGGCGGAGCTCCTCGTCGTCACCAACTCGACCTACGACGGCCTCTGCTACGACGTGCGGCAAATCCTCGCCCAGATCGACGGCGGCGCCCGCCGCATCCACTTCGACGAGGCGTGGTACGCGTACGCGCGCTTCAACCCGATGTACGAGGACCGGTATGCGATGGCGATCCGCGTCGACGACAGCTCGTCGCCGACGATCTTCGCGACGCAATCCACCCACAAGCTGCTGGCGGCGTTGTCGCAGGCGTCGATGATCCACGTGAAGTCGAGCCCGCGGGCGCCGGTGGAGCACGACCGGTTCAACGAGGCGTACATGATGCACAGCTCGACGTCGCCGCAGTACGCGATCATCGCCTCGAACGACGTCGCCGCGGCGATGATGTCGGGCGGCGCGGGCAAGGTTCTGACGCAGCAATCGATCGATGAAGCCGTGGCGTTCCGGCAGGTCATGGCGCGCCTCGAACGCGACCGCCGCGAGAAGAAGGATTGGTGGTTCCGCGTTTGGCAACCGGACAAGGTGAGAACGCCGCGCGGTGTCGTCCGCTTTGAGGACGCCGAATCCGAAACGCTCTCTACGCGCCCCGAATGCTGGACCCTGGAGCCGGGTGCGACGTGGCACGGGTTCAAGGGGCTGACGCCCGGCTACTGCCTCCTTGACCCGATCAAGGTCACCCTCATCACTCCGGGAATCGCCCCGAACGGCTCGCTTCTGGATCCGTCGATTCCGCCGATCGCCCCCGACCTGCCGGCGCAGGCGTTCATCCCCGCTCCGGTCGTCGCCGCGTTCCTCGATTCGGAAGGGATCGTGGCGGAGAAGGCGGGGCACTACACCGTCCTCTTCCTCTTCTCGCTTGGAATCACGAAGGGAAAGTGGGGCACGCTGGTCAGCTCGTTGTTCGAGTTCAAGCACCTCTACGACACCGACGCGCCGCTCGGCGAGGCGATTCCGTCCCTCGTCGACTACTACCCCGATCGGTACGGCGGGAACATGACGCTGCGCGACCTGTGTCAGGAGATGCACGGGTGTCTCCGCGAGCTCGACCTGTGTCAGAAGGAGCGCGCGCTACGGTTGGTGGACAACCAGCCGATTCAGCGAGTCTCGCCGCACGACGCGTACCGGGCGCTCGTCAAGAACCGTGCCCAGCGCGTCCCGATCGATCGACTCGAGGGGCGCGTCGTGGCCGTCGGCCTCGTCCCGTACCCGCCGGGGATCCCCGTCTTGATGCCCGGCGAGGAGGCCAACGCCGCGGTTTGCGACTACCTCCAGGGTCTTGAGGAGTTCGACGACCGGTTCCCAGGCTTCGAACACGAGATTCACGGGGTCGGCGCGCCGAGCGAGGCGGGCGGCGAGGGACGTCCGGGTGGGAATCGGTACTGGGTCTACTGCCTGCCCGAGCGGACAAGGCGGCGACGGCCGAAGCGTCGACCTTCGTAGGGGGCGGCTAGTCCCAGCGCGTCTCGACGACGTCGGGCATCGCGAGCAGCGTGCGGCACGCCTCCAGCGCAGCCGGCGAGGTCCGTGTTCGCAAATGGAAGGTCAGCTCGACGCTTCGCGGGTCCTTCGAGATCCGGCTCTCCATGGCGAGCACTCGCAGCTCCCTGTCGGCGAACACCTCGCGACAGCGCCGCTCGAGCGCGTCGGGGTCGACGGCCGAGGCGCGCACGAGGACGGTGTGGTAGTTCACGGTCGGGATCTTGTGGGAGAACCACGCGAGCAGGGTGAGGATGATGAGCGCGATGGCCGTGCTTCCGACCGCGAGGATGTAGAGACCTTGCCCGATGACCACGCCGAGCGCGGCGACGAACCACACACAGGCCGCCGTTGTCAGGCCGCGAACCATCTCCTCGGACTTGACGATCGCGCCGGCGCCGAGGAAGCCGATTCCGGTCATGATCCCGGCCAAAGCCCGCCCGGGGTCAACCGACGCGCCGAACGACTGGGTCACCACCATCGCCAGCGTCGCCCCCAGACAAACAAGGATGTGCGTGCGAAGCCCGGCCGGCCGGCCGTGCGACTGGCGTTCCAGCCCGATGACCCCCCCGAGCACCACCGCCACCAGCATCTTTGCCAAGGAAATCAGCTCAAACTGACTCATGGACGTCACCCCACGGGCCTTCGATGGGGCGATTCTACGGCAATC
This sequence comes from Thermotogota bacterium, assembly GCA_039679545.1. Lineage (GTDB taxonomy): Bacteria > Bipolaricaulota > Bipolaricaulia > UBA7950 > UBA9294 > JAPLGD01. Next base: position 1,897 of record JBDKUT010000074.1, on the reverse strand, counting down.
GGAGACGTAGGGGCACGTTGCGAATTCCCTCGAGGGAGAGCGACCGCGACTCGGCCGCGGTAGAATCGCGACTCCGATGGCGGCGAAAGGGTGGCGGCGGGACCTGGGATCGACGGCGGCGCTCTCCGTCGCGGCCGTTATCTGGGGGCTGTCGTTCGTGGCCCAGAGGGCTGCCATGGCCCACATCGGCCCATACCTCTTCAACGGCCTCCGTTTCCTCCTTGGCGCGCTGACGCTCCTCCCGGTGTTTTTCGTCATCCGGCGCCGTCCCGAAGCGAACAAGCGGCCGGCAAGTCGAGCGGCTCTCTTGGTTGGCGGCGCGGCGACCGGCGCCATCTTGTTCGCCGCGGCAACGCTCCAGCAGGTCGGCATTGTGACTACAGGGGCCGGCAAGGCGGGGTTCGTCACGGGGCTCTACGTCGTCCTCGTCCCGCTCCTCGGGATCGTTCGCGGTCATCGCGTTCGTGGCGCGGTCTGGATCTCCACGCTCCTCGCCGCCGGCGGTCTCTACCTCCTGAGCGGAACGAGTGGCCGGGCCATCGCGTGGGGTGATGTTCTGCTCCTCCTGGGGGCGTTCGCGTGGGCGATCCATGTCCACCTGATCGGGTGGATGGCCGAGCGCGCGAACCCCATCGGGGTCGCCGTCGCGCAGTCGGTGGCCTGTGGCGTACTCAGCCTGGCTGTGTCGTTTGGCGTCGAAACGACACGGTTCTCCGCCGTGCGGGCCGCCGCGCCGGTCATCGCCTTCGCCGGGTTCCTCTCCGTCGGCGTCGCATATACGCTTCAGATCGTCGGTCAGCAGCGCCTGGACCCAGCGCGCGCCGGGATCCTCCTGAGCCTCGAGGCCGCGTTCGCCGTTCTCGGCGGGTGGGCGATCCTTGGTGAGCCGATCACGGCTCGGTTGCTCGCGGGGTGCGCGCTCATGCTGTCCGGGATGATCCTCTCGAGTGTGCAGCGGCGCGCGGTTGGCCGATCCAGCTCTCGAAGCTAGACTGGAATGCCCTCCGTTCGATCAGAGCGGAGGAGCCCTGCACGTGGGAGGGTTCTATGCACGAAACGAACGTTCGTCGGAGAATCGTTGGGTACGTCCTGCTCGGTGTTTTGGCCGTGGGTGTTGCGCTTCTCGTCGGAGGGTGGGCGGCCGCGCCGACGACCGAGGGACTGATCATGCACGCGCTCGGGCACGAGATGCTGGCCGGCGCGGGGAACAACGCAGAAGCCTGCGTCGTCGTTTCCGTCTACAACGCCGCCGGTCCGGTGGCCGGCCTCCCGGGCGGGGACTTTGCGATCAGCGCGCCCATCGTGGCGGCCGGCGGGACGGACGTGACGAAGGTACGGGTCTATGAGTCCTCTGCGGGCATCTATCGGATCGACATGGCGCCTACGAAGGCGTCGGTAGGGTGGCTCAAGGGAACGTACATCATCTCGGTCACGCTGACGTCGACTCACGGCTCCGGCGTGGCGATTGCCGAGTTGTCCGTAGACAAGTAGGCGCGGCCAGCAAACTCCTTGAGACAAGACGAGGCGGGCCAGATCGCTGGACCCGCCTCATTCTTCTTAGCAGCGGCTACTTCGGTTCATGGGGGGACTTGACGTGCGCGTACTCCTGGTTCGGTTTCGGCCGCCTCCACGGCCGACCGATGAGGAGCCCGATCAGGATGCCCACGCCGGCGGTGAGCGCGAGCAAGACGACGCCTGAGACCGAGAACGTCCAGCCAAGAAACCGTACGCCGAGCGGCGCGGTGTTCTGCGCAACGAACGCGAGCATCAGAAACACGAGGAGCGCCGTGACGACAAATCGCGTTGGCTTCATCTTCGCTTTCCCTTCCTTTGGGTTCCGCAAGACGGTTCCCACTCGGACGGCTGTCCTGTGGACTCCAGGACCGCGAGCCACAGG
>JBDKUT010000073.1:0-1686 GCA_039679545.1 Thermotogota bacterium | reverse complement strand
GACGCCTCCTGGAAGACGACGCCCCGGATGCGGCTCGCGTCGCCCGGGAAGGGGTTCGCCTGCCACTTGCCCGCGTTGATGACCCACTGGCGCGGCAGGTTCAGGGCCGGGTCGGCGGTTTTGTTGTAGGGGGAGGTATCGCCCCAGATCGCCGAGTACTTCTTGTAGAGGTTCGCGACGGCGTAGGCCACGGAAAGCGCGCCCGCGTCGCTCGTGTAGATGGCCGCGTCGACCGTGAACTGCTGGTCTCCCGGAGTCATTCCCGAGGGGCTGACGTAGCTCGACACGCCCGGCCAGGAGACCGTGATGCCGCCGAGCTTGCTTCGGTCGGACGTCGTGATCGTGTCGGTCCCGTAGGAATAGTCCCCGGTCAGGCCGAAGCTGAAGACCTTCTTGATCGCAACGCCCCACGCGGGCAGGTTGAGGTTCGCGTAGGCGGACACGGTGTTCTTCAGCGATTTCAGGTCTTCCTCATGCTCCTTGACCTCGATCGTGAAGTTGTACGACGCGCTGTCGACGTTGCCCATGATCTGTCCCGTGCTCTTGGCGAGGACGGTTCCGTTGATGTCCTTCCAGAAGTCGTCCGCGGGCTTCGTCGAGGCCCCTTGGGGGTAGTCGCGGGTCTGTTCGAGCTTCTTCGGGTACGAGAAGAGGTTCAGCCCGTTGTGCCGGGGCTCGTACCAGTCGACTTCCTTCCCGGACGTCGGCGCGAAGCTCGATTCGATCACCTGCGGGACGATGAACTGGACGAACTTGCGGTACTGCTCGTCGCCGCTCGTGACGAACGCCTGCGATGCGGGCGCGAGGACCGGGTAGCGCCAGACGTCGTGCGTGTTGGCGCGGTAGTAGATCTGGTCGTCGTACTGCGCCGTGGCCGTGAGGTTCGTGGTGGTCGTCACGGTCTTCGACTCGGTGTTCTTCGCGACGGCCTCGCCCGCGTACTTCACGCCCGCGTCGAACATCTTCGCGTTTTCCTTGAAGATGTTGACCTTCGAGACGGAGAAGCCCGCGGAGGCGCCCCAGTGCCCCGAGCTGGTCTTCGTGGTGCTCTTTCCCTGCGCGTCGGTCGTCTTGCCGGTGACCGACGTCGAGTAGCCGTTGAGGACGGCGAAGGCGTCCATCGTCCGCTGCCCGTCGCCGCTCGCCACCATGTCCCAGTGCCGCGGCGGCGCCTGGACGATGAAGATCGGCTCGATGTTGTCGTACACGGTGAATCCCGTCGGCTGGCCGAGAACCATGCTGTCGTCGTCGAGGTCGGCCGCCGTGATCGTCGGGACGACGTTGGAGTCCAGCTGTCCGTCGGCCTTCGTCCCCTTGGCGATGAGCTTCAGGCCCGCCGACTCGTCCCACGTGAAGATCCCCCAGCGGATGCCGTCCTTCCCGGACGATCCGTCGAGCGTGGAGACGAGGCCGATCTGCTTCCGGAGCTTCTCGGTGTCGGGGTACAGGAACATCCCTGTCGCTATCGAGAAGCGCGCGTGGTCGTCGTCCATCTTCCAGTCGCTGTCCTTGTCGGTCAGGTAGTAGCCGTGCCGGCTCCCCGCGTCCGTGATGACGACGGCGCCGCCAACGACGGGCCACTTGTGGATGTTGATGTGGAGCCGCGTGGCGTGGTCCGACTCGGTGTGGATGTGGACCAGCTCGCCGAATCCGTCGCCGTCGAGGTCCGCGATCGAGGCTTCCACG
>JBDKUT010000072.1:0-32416 GCA_039679545.1 Thermotogota bacterium | reverse complement strand
GATGGGGTCGGGTGGAGAGACCTCCCGGGTGGGTCGCCGCTCGAGATTCGGCTCTCCACGGCGGCGGGGCTTTCCGAGTATGAGAGCGAGTGTCTGATCATCGCAGACCGCGCCCGCTTGGCGGGACTGGACGTTCGGTTCGAGCCGCTCGACACGTCGCTTATGCTCGACCGCCTGTTTTCCGGAGCGTTCGATACCGCCGTCCTCGGGCTCACCTGAGGGATTGACCCGAACAGCTTGGCGGGGGTGTACGCCCCGTGCGGCCGGCTCCATTTCTGGCACCTCTCCGGCTGCCAGGAGCCGACGGCGACGGAGACGGAGCTCGCCTCGCTGTTCGCACGCGGCGCCGCGTCCCTCGACGTGCGCGAGGCATTCCAGATCTACCGGACGTTGCAGACCCTCGCGGCCCGCGACGCTGGACTCATCTACACGGTCTACCCCGCGTTCCGGTACGCGTACTACAACCATGTAGGCAACGCCGAGATGGCCAATCCGAACGGGCATCCGACGGGGGAGAACGCCCTTGCCGCCGACCTCGTCTTCGACACACGCCTGGCGCCGTAGGGGGGGTGCCCCCTCGGGCTCGGGCTGTGGCCTTCCCCTATACGTCGTGGTGCGCGTTGCGGCGGCCGTTCCCCTGATTCTGGCGGCGACGTTTGTCTGCTTTCTGCTCGTTCACTTGGCTCCCGGCGACGCCTGGACACGCCTCGAGGCGAACCCGGACGTCTCTCGTTCCACACTGGAGACGTTCCGCGCACGCTTCGGACTGGATCGGCCCCTCCTCATTCAATACGGGCTCTGGCTGCAGAACGTCGTCCTGCGAGGCGACTTCGGACTCTCGTTCGAATCGGCGCTCCCGGCGTTCGACGCGCTCTTTCTCTCCGGCCGACTTGCCTGGACAGTCCTCGTCGCCGGGTCCACGATGCTGGTTGCGCTCCTCGTGGCCGTCCCCCTCGGCGTGTGGATGGCGGCAAGGCCCCACGGGATCGTTGATCGAGCAGGAACCGTTCTCGCGTTCGGCCTCGTGTCCGTTCCAGTCTTTCTGCTCGGACTCCTTCTCCTCTGGCTCCTCGTCGCGGCGAGGGTGGGCGATCTCGGACTGGGGGTGGGAGGGTTGTTCGACCATCGCTACCTCGGAAGGCCGTGGTCGTGGGGAAAAGTGGGAAACCTTCTTTGGCACCTGTGGCCCGTGTGGGTGGCGGCCGGGGCTGCGGAGGGGATCGGATGGGCTCGCCAGACGCGAGGCAATCTCCAAGACGCGCTCGCCGAACCGTACGTCGTTGCGGCTCGATCGAAGGGCCTCGCGGAGCGATGGGTCGTTTGGAGGCACGCCCTGCGAAACGCCGCGAACCCGCTCATCAGCATGTTGGGGCTCTCACTCCCGCGCCTCGTGTCAGGCTCCCTCATTGCGGCGGTCGTGTTCAACCTTCCCACCGTCGAGAGGGCGTTCTGGCAGGCTGTTCAGGCGCATGATCCGTATGTGGTGCTTGCGGGATTGTCGTTCTTTACGGTATTCCTTGTCGGCGGGAACTTGACGGCGGACCTTCTGCTGCTCGCGATCGACCCACGGATCCGGAGGGGAGCGTGACCCGACTTGGGAGACGGACGGTGTCCGGTGCGTGGCGCGGGGCAGCGGCCGTCCTCGCGGTGCTTGCGGTGATGTGCATCCTGGCGGAGTTCCTCGCGCCGTACCCGTACGACGAACAGAGGAACAAGGACGCGTTTGCGCCTCCGACGAGGATCCGCTTCCACGACGGGGAGGGTTGGTCGATCCGCCCGTTCGTTCATCCGTTCCGCATGGAGACCGACGTACACACGTATGCGCGGAGGATCGTGGAGGACGAATCCCGAAGGGTGTACCTCCGGTTCTTCGCCCATGGTGCTCCGTACAGGCTGTTCGGCGTCTTCCCCGCCGACGTCCACCTGTTCGACCTCGCCGACCCCAACCGCGAAGCCAGGATCTATGTGTTCGGAGCGGACGCCCTGGGCCGAGACCTCCTCTCTCGCGTCCTGGTCGGCGGCCGAGTCTCCCTCGTGGTCGGTCCGTACGTCCTCCTCCTCTTGATCCCCTTTGCAGCGCTCCTGGGGGGAGTCTCGGGATACTGCGGCGGCTGGGCCGACTTCCTTCTGCAGCGGTTGGGGGAGGTTGCGGTCGCGCTTCCGGGACTCCCCGTCGTCCTGGTCGTGGGGGCGGCGCTGGCTGTGCGTCACGTGTCCCCTGCGGTGAGCCTCCTCACGATTCTTGGGGCACTGGCAGCGATCGGGTGGGGAGGGATGGCGCGGGTCGTCCGCGGTCAGGTCCTGTCGATCCGCGAACGCGACTTCGTCCTGGCGGCGAGGGCCGTGGGAGCCGGGCACATGCGGATCCTCTGCCGGCACATCCTCCCCCACGTCGCGTCGTACCTTGCGGTCTCCGCGACGCTCCTCATCCCCGGAACCATGCTGACGGAGGCGTCGCTCAGTTTCTTGGGTTTTGGAGTTCGGGAGCCGATGACGAGTTGGGGAGCATTGCTCGCCGGAGCGCGAAGCCTCGCGACGGTCGAGCGCTCTCCGTGGTTGCTCATCCCAGGAGGGTTCCTTGTCGCTTCCGTTCTCGCCTTCGCAGGTCTTGGGGAAGCGTTTCGCGAGGCGGAAGCGAGCCACGCCTCGGGGCGAGGGGTTCACCTCACTCACTGACTCGGGCAATGCCTGATTGAACGAGAGGGACGAAGGGTCTGCTTGTCTCGCCCTCGTTTCTCCGTATAATGGCTCTTACTCTCTACTAGATGGCTCAGGTGCTGGGGGAATCGCAGCGTTGCGATCCCATGCTCCTGTGTGAGGCGAACAAAAAAGGAGGCTCCGAAGTGATGAGGAAATTGGCCATTGGTTTACTCCTGACATCCATGGTGGTCGTGGGAGCGCTTGGTGCCACGCCCATCAATGAGGATCCCAACGTCACCCTAGTGGCCACGACAGACGGTTCGAGCGCCTGGCTGTTCGTCCAGAACGCAAGCGATATGAGTGCCTACGCGTTGGTCATCAGCCTTGTGGAACGCGCGACGATCGATGTGGATCAATCGTACGTCTGCAAGGCTGATGGGACGAAGGTTGCGTTCACGCTTGTCAAGGGAGATGGGCGGACGTACGTCATCTCCGCCGTCGGCAACTACAGCACCCAGCGGGTGTGGCTTCCGGTCGAAGTTGCTCCATGGGAGTACGTCGTGGTGAAGCTCAACTGGTTCGAGAGCGCGCCAGTCAACGTCTTCTCCGCGGAATTCGAGATGCTGTAGTCGGCGGGAGTCGTTCGTCTTCGTGACCATGTCCCTGGGATACTGGGAACTGGTGTGTGAGTGTTTGACGGTCTAGTGGGATGCACGTGATGCCTTCCTTTGGACTGTTCCTAAGGAGGAAATACATGCGGCTGCGCAGAATCCTTAGCGTGATGCTGGTTATTGGTAGCCTCGTGAGTCTTCTGGGGCTCGCCCAGAAAGGCCCATACGCCGACGAGGTTGTGTTTGAAAGCCGGATGCAGGAAGAGATCGCGATTCAGGACGTTGCGGCCGGGAACACGGACCTCTTCCTCTACGGTGTTTCGGGCGGCACCATCGCCGGACTGAGTCAACAGACGCTTGACGCGATTGAGATGTACTCAGCGCCTTCCAGCGGGCTTGCCTTCATCTTCAACCCGTACCCGAACGAGGCGCCGTACATCGCCGTGACCAACACGGGCACGGAGATCTTCAACCCCTTCGCAATCCAGGCAGTGCGCTTCGCGATGCACGACCTTGTCAACCGGCAGCAGATCGTTGACGAGATTCTGCGCGGAGCCGGCGCTGCGTCCGTCCTTTGCGTCGCGCCGAGCGACCCTGGCGCCTACAAGCTGTACCTGGTTGCCGGCAAGCTCGGTCTTACGGCAGAAGGCAACGAGTCCAAAGCCATCGCCGCCGTCACCGCCGCGATGGACGAGGCGATGAAGCTGACGCCGCGCCTGACGAAGGTCGTGGACGCGACCTCGCCCGCCGGCTTCTGGTACGCGTTTGATGGCACGGTCTTTGAAGTCCAGTTCATGATCCGCGTCGATGACCCGAACGTGCGTCTGATTATCGGGAACTACTTCGCGGATCAGATCGAGAAGACCGGCATCAAGGTGAATCGAATCCTCCGTGACCGCTCCTACGAGATCGGCGTTCTGTATGGCACCGATCCGAAGGACATGGTGTGGTCGATCTACACCGAGGGTTGGGGTGGCGGCGGCACGAACAAGTGGTGGGAAGGCAACGTCAACCAGTACTACTCCAACTGGTACGCGGGATGCTATCCCGGTTGGGGCGATACCACCTACTGGAACTTCATCAACCCCATCTCGGAAGAGGTCACGACGAAGCTCGCCTATGGTCAGTTTGGGTCCATGGACGAGTACTGGTCGCTGATGACGACGGCATGCGAGGAAGGGCTGAAGGACGCCGTCCGCGTGTACCTGGCGCAGCAGCTCGTGTACTTCGCTTCGAACAAGACCTCGTTTGAGACCCGATTCCTGTACGGCCTCGGTGACGGAGTCAACAACTTCTCGCTGTACTCGATGATCCCCGTCAACAAGGATCGCCCGGTCCGAATCACGCAGTTCTCGGCTCGCGGGTCGCTCTTCTTGAACGCTTGGGACCCGATCGGTACGCAGGGGTTCAACGACCTGTATGCCGCGAACCTGATTCAACAGTGCACCGATGCCCTCGCCTATCAGGCCCCCGGATCGGCCACCGAGACCGGCTTCTTGGCCAAGTGGAGTGACGTCGAGACGGGCGTCGATTTCACGACCAACACCGGCCTGGTCGACGTGCCGGCCGAGGCGATTAAGTGGGACTCGACGAAGAAGGAGTGGGTCTCCACCGGCGACGAAGTCGCGTGGGCCAAGGCGACCTACAAGATCACGATGTCGAACTTCCACGACGGATCGCCTCTGTCGCTGATTGATTTCGCGGCGACCGAAGGGTTCGTCAAGAACTGGGCGACCGAGGACTTCGAGGGAGATCCGGAGTACGATTCCGGGTATTCCACGCTGCTGACCCCGGGGTTCGCGTACTCGCACGGCGGGATCTACAACTGGGAAGACGGCTCAATCACGAACTACTACGACTACGCCTTCCCGGATCCGAACCGCGTGGCGTTCGCCGGCACGCCGGCTCTCTGGGCTCGCGCGTCGAACCACTCGCAGGGCGTGAAGTGGACGATTCAAGAGGCCCTTGGGAAGATCGTCGCGGAGGGAAGCGCTTCCGGCACCATCTACGGATTCTCGGAGACGGCCGGCATGACGGAGATCGACGTTCTGGTCCCGTCGCACGTGGCTGACATCCGCGCGAAGCTCGTCGAGATGCGTGACGCGCAGTACGTACCTCCGTACCTCGTTGCGATGCTTCCGAAGGCCAAGTTGACACCAGCCGACATCGCCGCGATGTACCAGCAGGCGATCGACTTCATCGATGCCCATGGCCATGCGTACATCAGCCAGGGTGGCTTCTACATCGACAACTACAACTCGGCCATCAACCAGATGACGCTCAAGGCCAACCGCGATCCGGGGTATCCGTACACCGGCGCCGACATGTACAAGATGTTCGAGGTCGGCATGGCGCGGATCAACGAAGTCGTCACTCCCGCCGCGGCTACGGCCGGGCAGCCGGTGACGATCTCGATCAAGATCGACGAAGCCACCTATCCGTACAACATCTTCGAGCCGGCGACGTCTGCGTCGTTGGCCGTTTCGTTGGTGTTCGTGTCGGACAAGGGCGAGACGACGATCGCGGCCACTCAGGCGTCGGCGGGCGAGTGGAGTGTTACTCTGCCCGGCGAAGCGACGGCCGGCCTTGCGGGCGGGGCGTACACGATCGTTGCCCTTGCAACGCCTGCAGGCGGTCTGCCGGTTGCTTACGGCGCAACGCTCCTCGTTCAGTAGGAATGGAGGACGGCTGACGGTAAGTAACTAGGCTAGGATACACAGAAGAAGAGTGGGCGGGCGGTGTCGAGTGCACAGGTTGTGCTGGCACTGCCCGCTCTTCTCTGTCGGGACGGGGAGGAGAAACCATGTACTGGAAGTACGCCGCCCGACGTGTCTTCTATGCGATCGTCATGTTCGTGATTACCGTGGCCATTTTCTCCGCGCTGTTCAACGCGGTCGCGGAGAGGGTCCTGCGGTCGCAGATCCGCGAACAAGTGAGCGCGGAGGTGACGTCGCTCGGGAAGACGCTCATAGGGCAGAACCGCTCCGAGGTCTTGGCGCGCGTAAGGGTCCAGCGAACGGCGGAACTGACGAGCATGTACCATCTGGACGAGCCGACCCTGAGCCGGGTCTTCTGGAGGACCGTCGACTCAGTCAGTTTTCGCCTTGGCGAAGCGACGATTATCAAGTCAAGTGCAGGAGAGAAGGACGTCCTGACGATCGTAGGCGAGCGTCTGCCGCGCACGATCATGCTCTTCTCGGTGGCCGCGGCCATCGACGTTGTACTCGGGGTATGGCTCGGATTGCGCAAGGCGCGCAAGGCCGGCGGGTTCATGGACAAGGCGACATCGATTGGAACGATGATCGTCTTCGGCATGCCGGCCTGGTGGCTGGGGATGCTTCTGATCATGTTCTTTGCGTTCACCTTGCCCATCTTCCCGTCGGGAGGAATCCACGCGGCGCCGCCGCCGCAAGGGATCGGCTTCTTCCTGGACCTTCTATGGCACATGGTCCTTCCCGTTTTCACGCTGGTCATTCTGGGTTTCTGGGGCCGTGCCTACATCACCCGGAACATCGTGCTCGGAACGCTGCAAGAGGATTTCATCATGTCGGCGCGAGCGCGCGGGATCTCCGAGCGGCGGGTGTTGTTCGGGCACACGCTGCGAACAGCAGCACCTCCGATCGTCACCATGTCGCTCTTGGCCATGGTCGGCAGTATCAGCGGGGCCCTGATCTTCGAGGGGATCTTCAGCTGGCCGGGGATGGGCAACCTCTACTGGCAGGCCGTGCAACAGAACGACATCCCGGTGTTGATGGGGGATCTGACGATCACGACGGGCATCTACATCCTGGCTCTTGCCGTCTTGGACTTGGTTTATGGCTTCCTTGACCCGCGGGTGAAGGTGGGCGGAAAAGCATGAAGACCAAACGAAGTGTTTCGCAAGCCAGGGCGTTGTGGGCCGAGTTCCGCCAGGTTCGCTTCGGCGTGCTTGGACTGGTCATGCTGGCTCTCTTCGTGCTGATCGTCCTTTTCCAGCCCGTCTTGCTGAGCAAGGCGGACGCGGCGAACCGATGGCGCGACATGACCTACTGGCTCGACAATCCCCGGTATGCTCTTCCGGTCTGGGTCAATTGGTTCACGGGACGGGACTACGCCGTCTCGAAGATCATTCCTGCATCGAGCGTGGTTGACTCGACGTCGGGCTCGCTTCGCATGCAGACGATGGAGTTCCCGTACGAGTTCAAGGCGGGACGGCCGCCGAGCGACTTCATGTTCAAGGTCGGCGTCACCGGCCGCGTCTCGCTCGCGATGGAGATCGTTCGTCCGGACGGCAGGACCGTGACCTACAACAAGTCAACGACGAGTGAGGGATCGCAGATCTTGCGAATCTCGGTCGCTCAGAACATGATGGACCGAGTGTTCGCGATGGCGAGCTCCGCCGAAGATCCAGCGATTGCTGCGTCCCGTAACCCGCGGCAGATCGATTCTATCGCGGCCTTGTTCGGGAAAGCGCAACCGGGAATCCTGAGTACCCCCGAAGTGCTTAACGGCACCTACACTCTGAGACTACAGGCGGCTCTGGCGAGCCCCACAGCCAAGATCGACAGCGCCGAGCTTGTCATCGCAGGAGGCGTCCAAGGCCTTCTCGGTACGGATGGCAGCAAGCGCGACCTGTGGAGCGGTCTCATTGCCGGGACGAAGTGGGCGCTGATCATCGGCCTTCTCACGTCATTCATCTCCGTCGCGGTGGGCGTCTTGTACGGCGTCGCCGCGGGGTACTTCGGCGGATGGGTCGATTCGCTCATGAACCGCATCTTTGAGATCTTCGTGAGCATTCCGCTCCTGCCGATCCTCATCGTCATGAGCGCGGTGTTCAAGCCGAGCATCTGGATCATGATCATCATGATGTGCATCTTCTTCTGGGTCGGCCCCGTGAAGACGGTGCGGTCGATTGCGCTGCAAATCAAGGAGACGAGCTACATCGAGGCGGCTCACGGCCTTGGTGCGAGCCATTGGCGGATCCTGTTCCGGCACATGGTGCCGCAGCTCATTCCGTACTCGTTCGCCTCGATGGCGCTTGCCGTTCCCGGTGCCATCGTGTTCGAGGCGAGCATCAGTCTGATCGGACTCGGAGATGCCACGGTCGTCACGTGGGGACAGATTCTCTTCGACGCCTTCAGCAGCGGGGCGGTCTTGCAGGGAATCTGGTGGTGGGTGATTCCTCCGGGACTGGCTATGGCGGCCCTGGGCATGACGTTCGCATTCATCGGTTTCGCGATGGACACGATCCTCAACCCCAGGCTCAAGACGAGGTAGGCAATGGAGAAAGAGCGAATACTGGAGATCTCAGATCTTGAGCTGCACTACTTCACGCACAAGGGCGTGGTCAAGGCGGTGGACGCGATCACGTTCGACGTGCGGCGCGGCGAGACTCTGGGGGTCGTCGGCGAGTCGGGATGCGGGAAGACGACGATGGGGACGGCGTTGCTGAATATGCCAACGCCACCGGGACGGATCGTCGGTGGCAGGATCCTGATGGACGGGCAGGACATCCTGAAGCTTTCCGAGAACGAGATCCGGCGCAGGGTGAGGTGGGAGAGCATCTCGATGGTGTTCCAGGGCGCGATGAACTGCCTCACGCCCGTCTACACGATCGAGAAGCAGATGCGGGAGACGCTGCAGCAGCACCGACAGATGGAGAGACAGGAGGCCAGGGAGAGGATGAAGAACTACCTCAACTTGGTCGGTCTCTCCGACGACGTGCTGCGCCGGTACCCGCACGAGCTCTCGGGAGGAATGAAGCAGCGGGTCGTCATCGCGACCGCCCTCTTCCTCGAGCCGAAGGTCATCATCTGCGACGAGCCGACGACGGCGCTCGATGTAGTCGTTCAAGCGCAGATCATCAACCTCTTGAAGGACCTGAAGGAGCAGGTCGGAGTGTCGTTCATCTTCATCACGCACGACCTGTCGATCGAGGCGGAGGTCTCGGATCGGATCCTCGTGATGTACGCGGGACGGATCGTCGAGTTGGGGACCAACGAGCAGATCTATGGGCCGCAGGGCCCGGCGCACCCCTACACCCAGAGGCTCCTGGCGGCCACGCCACGCCTCCACGAGGAGGTGGAAGCGCTCGCGTTCATTCCCGGCACGCCTCCCGACCTCATCGATCCTCCGCCAGGTTGTCGATTCCACCCGCGCTGCTCTGTGGTCATGGAGCGATGTGCGCACGATGATGTCCCGCTGCGGGAAATCGAGCCCGATCACATGGTGGCATGCTGGAGGTGCTTCGATGAGTGAGCCGATTCTCGTGGCGGAGAATCTGACGAAGTGGTTCCCGGTCAAGCGGAACCTCGGCCAGGTCCTGCGGCATGAACGGACGTGGGTTCGCGCTGTGGATGGAGTCTCGTTCTCCGTGGAGAAGGGCGAGATCTTCGGCCTCGTGGGGGAGTCCGGCTGCGGGAAAACGACGACGGGGAAGCTTATCATGAAGCTCCTCGACATCACGGACGGGACGCTGAAGCTCCAGGGCGAGGACGTCACCCACATTGCGGGGCCGGCTCTCGCACAGCACCGTCGACACGTGCAGATGATCTTTCAGGATCCGTACGCGTCGATGAACCCTCGCTTCACGATCGAGAATGTGCTGATGGAGCCGCTCGAGATTCACAAAGTTGGAAAGGACAGGGCCGAGCGCGACGTGTGGGTACGGGAGATTCTCGACGAGGTGAAACTCTCCCCGCCGGAGGAGTTCCTCGTGCGCTATCCGCACATGCTGAGCGGCGGACAGCGTCAGCGTGCCGCAACGGCGAGAACGCTGATGCTGAACCCGAGCCTCATCGTCGCGGACGAGCCGGTGTCGATGATCGACCTGTCGACGCGGGCCGAAATCCTGGCGATGATGAAGCAGCTCCAGCGGGAGATGGGCCTGACGTACATCTACATCACCCACGACCTCTCGACGGCGCGGTACTTTACAGATCGCCTCGCTGTCATGTACCTTGGGAAGATTATCGAGATGGGGAAGGCCGGCACAATCATTGACAAGGCTTTGCATCCCTACACGAAAGCCTTGATTGGGGCAGTGTGCGAGCCCATTTCCGGCAAGGTCAACCAGATCAAGGATGTGCCGATCAAGGGAGAAATTCCCGCGGCGACGAACATCCCGACCGGTTGCCGCTTCCACCCGAGGTGCTTGTACAGCGTTCCGGATTGCTGGCAGGAGGAGGAGCCCACGCTGGACGATATCGGCGGCGGCCACCTGGTGGCCTGCCGACGGCATGGCGAGATTGAACGGCTTGGCAACGCCGCACGGACGTCGGAAGCGTCCCTCGGCTTGAGACGGACGGCGTAGAGCCGGCGGCGAGGGGGAGAAGAAGCTCAGGGACCCTGGGGGGATTTCTCTCCAGGGTCTCTGTTTGGTGTTGGAGGGAGGGGATCGGCCATGAAGGGCGCGCCCGAAGAAGAACCTCGGGAAGAGAGTGGAGGCAACACGGATCGGCTCGAGCGCGTGTTCATTGAAGAGGAGATGCAGCAGTCGTACATCAACTACGCGATGAGCGTCATCCGCGGCCGCGCGATTCCGGACATTCGTGACGGTCTGAAGCCAGTCCAGCGGCGGATCCTCTACGGGATGCGGGAGCTGGGCGTCGTTCCCGGGAAACCGCACAGGAAGTCGGCGCGCGTGGTCGGCGAGGTGATGGGGAAATTCCATCCGCACGGCGAGCTCGCGATCTACGACACCATGGTCAACATGGCCCAGCAGTTCTCCTACCGCTACCCGCTCGTCGACGGGCAAGGCAACTTCGGTTCGATCGACGGCGATCCTGCAGCCGCGACGCGCTATACCGAGGCGAGATTGTCGCCCGTCGCGATGGAGTTTCTCCAGGAACTCGGCGAGAAGACGGTCGATTGGAGTCCGAACTTCGACGAGTCGCTCGACGAGCCCCAGGTCCTGCCGGCGCGCGTTCCCAGCCTCTTGATGAACGGGTCGTGGGGCATTTCGGTCGGGATGACGACGCAGATCCCGCCGCACCACCTCGGAGAGCTCATCGACGGGGTTGTCGCGCTGATGGACGACCCGTTCCTCTCGGTCAAGGATCTCATGACGCACATCCCGGGGCCGGACTTCCCGACCGGCGGTGTGATCATGGGGCGAAGCGGCATCGAGGAGATGTACCGCACGGGGCTGGGGAAGATGACGGTTCGCGGCAAGGCTGCGATCGAGGACAACCAGATCGTCATCACCGAGATCCCGTTCCAGGTGAGGAAGTCGACGCTCGTGGAGACGATCGCTGCCAAGGTGCAGAACGGCGAGATCGACGGGGTATCCGACCTGCGCGACGAATCGGATCGCGACGGGTTACGCATTGTCGTCGAACTGAAGAAGTCGGCGAACCCGAATGTCGTTCTGAACCAGCTGTACAAGTTCACGCCGCTCGAGCGGACGTTCTCGGCGATCTTCCTCGTGATCATTGACGGGAATCCGCGGACCCTGTCCCTGAAGGAGATCCTGAATTCGTTCATCGACTTCCGCCGTGAGGTCGTGCGGCGGCGGACGGAGCACCGCCTTGCGGTCGCGCGTGAACGGGCGCACATCCTCGAAGGATACCGGATCGCGCTCGCGAACATCGATCGCGTCATCGAGATCATCCGCACGGCGCGCGACGCGGAGACGGAAACCCGTCTCTTGCAGCAGGAGCTGGCGCTGACCGACGAGCAGATCGACGCGATCCTCAAGATGCGCTTGTCCCAGTTGCGAATTCTGGAAGGCGAGAAGATCGATACGGAGTACGAGGAGAAGAAGCGGGCGATCGCCGAGTACGAGGGGATCCTCGCGAGTGAGGTCACGCTCGATGAGACGATCAAGCGCGAACTTCGGGAGATCGCAGAGGCGTATCCCGACTCGCGTCGCACGACGCTCGCCAATGAGGACGGGTCCGTCGATTTCAACGAGTTGATCCCTGACTACGACCTGATGGTCACCGTGACCCGGCGTGGCTACGTGAACGCGCCGCGAGCGCAGGAGTTCCGCAGCCAAGGACGGGGCGGCAAGGGGGTCATCGGCCAGCGGACAAAGGACGACGACTACGTGGCCGTGACCTGTCTCGCCAACGCCCGGGACGAGCTCCTCTTCTTCAGCGACCGTCGTCGGGTGTACCGCACTCAGGGCTACAAGTTGCCGTCGCTCGGACGCGACGCGGCCGGGAAGAACGTACGGAGCTTTGTTCCGCTCGAGCAGGACGAACTCGTTCGGTCCATTCTCCCGGTGCGAAGCTTCGAAGACGTGGGGGATGAGCTGTGCTTGATGGCGACCGCGAACGGGATCGTCAACAAGAACCGGCTCGACGACTACTCGAACGTCAATGCCAACGGGATCATCGCCCTGAACGCCGACGACGACGATCGCCTGGTCGACGTCGCGGTCGGCGACGGGGGAGGCGACGTCATTCTCGCGTCGCGAAGCGGTCAGACGATCCGGTTCCGCGAGGAGGAGGTGCGGCTGACGAAGCGGCCGTCCCGAGGAGTCATCGGGATCCGCCTCGAGGAAGAGGACCATGTCATCGGCATGGCGTGCCTCGGGCGCGAGATCACGATGGACAAGAAGCTCCTCATGGTGACGACTCGCGGCTACGGAAAGCGCGTCGCTCTCGATGACTTCCCCGTCCAGGGACGGGGCGGCAAGGGCGTGCAGGGGATCAAGCTCGATCCGGAGTGCGGGGAGCTTGTCGCTGTTGTCATCGTCTCCGACCAGGACGAGATCATCATTACGACGGAACAGAAGGTCATCCGGATCGTCGCCGGGGACATCAACGTGTATCGACGCTACGCTCGTGGCGTTCGGCTCATTCAACTGGAGGAGGACGACCGGATCGTCTCCGTCGTCCGAACGTGAGGGACAAGGATCATGGACGCGATCGAACGGCTCGTGGAAGAGAAGTTGGGACGGGGAGTCCAGGATCTCGTCCCGCGTGAGGACCTCGTCGCCAAGCTTCGCCGGTCGAAAGAGACGGGCAAGCCGTTGCGGATCAAGCTCGGCATCGACCCCTCGGCACCGCACCTGACCTTCGGGCACTCCGTGCCGCTGCGAAAGATGCGGCAGTTCCAGGACCTCGGGCACACCGGGGTTCTCGTCGTCGGCGACTTCACCCGCCGGATTGGGGATCCGTCGGGGAGAGCGTCGACGCGGGCCCTGATGTCGGAGGCCGAGATCGAGCGGAACATGGCGACGTACAAGGACCAAGCGTTCAAGATCCTCGACCCGGCCCGGACGGAGGTCGTCTACAACTCAACCTGGCTCGGGGCGATGACGTTCGCCGACGTCATTCAGCTCACGGCGAAGTACACCGTCGCGCGCATGCTCGAGCGCGACGACTTCGCGAAGCGCTACGCGGAGGGCCGCTCGATCAGCGTGCTCGAGTTCCTCTACCCGCTGGCGCAGGCCTACGACTCCGTCGCCATCCGCGCGGACGTTGAGCTTGGGGGAGCGGACCAGCTGTTCAACCTCCTCGTCGGGAGGGACATCCAACGCGAGTACGGCCAGGAGCCGCAGGTCGCGCTGACCGTTCCGCTCCTCGTGGGCCTCGACGGCGAGCGCGCCATGAGCCAGTCGACGGGCAACTACGTCGGGATCGGCGAGTCACCCAAGGAGATGTACGGGAAGCTCCTGTCGATCCCCGACGTGCTCATCGGACCGTACTTCGACGTTCTGACCGACGTGGACATCGAATCGGTGAAGACGGAGATTCACGATGCCCCGCGCGACGCGAAGCGGCGACTTGCGAGGACCCTCGTCACGAAGTTCCACAGCGCCGCGGCGGCGGCCGAGGCCGAGGCCGAGTTCGACCGGATCCACGTGCACCACGAGCGGCCGGCCGAGGTGCCTCAGAAGACTCTCGATCGATCGAAGCTGAAGGCCGACGGAACGATCTGGGTGATCGACCTGCTCGATGCCTCCGGGCTCGTGAAGAGTCGCGGTGAGGCGAAGCGCGTCATCGAACAGGGCGGGGTCCGCGTCAATGAGGAGCGGATCGAGTCCCCCGACGCCGACGTCCCGTTCCATCCTCCGGTCCTCGTGCAGGTCGGGAAGCGGGCGTTCGTCGAGCTTGTCTAGTCCGATCGACGCTGCCTGTCTCGCCCGGAACTTCGGACCTATTGCACGTCGATCTCGATCACGAGCGAGTCGGTGTTGCCGCCGTCGTCCGTGACGGTGAGTCGGACCTTGAACGTACCCGCCGCCGGGAAGGCGAAGACGACGATGGGATCCGTGGCGTCCGTCGTGCCGTTCCCGTCGAAGTCCCAGGCATAGCTGACGATCGTCCCGTCGAGGTCGACCGACGGCTCTCCGCTGAACATGACCGTCTCGCCAGGCTTTGGAGACAGAGGCATGTACTGCACGTCGGCGATCGGCGGCTGCGCGGAGGTCGGCACGGTCGTGGGCGGCGGCGCCTCCGTCGTTGGGCCCAGTGGAATGGCTTGCAGGCTCGCGATCTCGATGATGTAGGTAGCCGTGTCGCGGTTCCCGCCGTCGTCCGTGACGGTCAGGCTCACAGGGTACACGCCGGCGTCCGGGAACACGTGCAAGGCGGAGGGACCCGACGCGTCGCGCTCTTCATCTCCGTCGAAGTCCCACGAGTAGCCCACAATCCGCCCGTCGAAGTCGACCGACGCGGATCCGTCGAACGCAACGGCGATGCCCGGCGTCGGCGCCGAAGGGGAATACTCGAAGTCGGCGATCGGCGGCTTGTAGCTTCCCGTGATCGCGACCGGGGCGACGGCTTCCGGAGGCTCCTGGACCTCAATGGAAACGGTCTTCTTGTCAACGTTGCCGGCGTCGTCCGTCACGGTGAGCGTGACAGACTTCCGGCCGGGGGTGTCGAACGCGTAGACGACGGAGATTCCGCTTGCGTCGGCTGTTCCATCTCCGTCGAAGTCCCAGTCGTAGTCGACGATCGATCCGTCGAAGTCGAAGGAGCCGGACGCGTCGAACGTGACGGCGGCGCCGACCGGAGGGACGGCGGGAACGTAGCCGAAGTCGGCCGTCGGCGGTTGGTAGGTAACGAGTACCTCGCGCGGCCGGATGTAGCCGCCGATCGTAGCGGGAGGCGCGCCGAACGCCGTGACGTCGACGTGCAGCGTCTCTGCGGTCGTGAACGCAAACCGCGCCGGCAGGGATCGGGAATCGACGAAGAGGACGTACGCTCCGGGCACAAGGTCGTAGAACGCGAACTCGCCGCGTGGGTCCGACGAAGCGGTGAATGGGACTCCGTCGGAACCTGTCAGGACAAGGCGAATCCCACTCAGCCCGCCCTCCGTGTCCTGGCGGGTTCCGTCTTGATTCGCGTCCTCGTAAATGTAGCCGCGGAGAATCACTGCCGGTGACACGGGGACGGCGAGGTTTACGAGCTGGCCCGTTTGGAGCGTCACCGGGATGGGGGCGCGAGCGGCGGCATCGGCGGGAAGCTCTGTGACCACAACATCGTATGTGCCGGGAGCCAGGGGTGGAAAGCGGAAGGCGCCGTCTACGTCAGTTGAGGCCTGACGGCCGTCGACGGCGAGGACGGCTCCTTCGACCGGCGGATCGCCCGCGTCGTACGTACCGTTTCCGTTCCGATCGATGAACAGCCGCCCCTCGATGCGTCCCTTGGTGACGAGAAAGGGGACGAGCACGCCGAAGTTCACCCGCACCGAGATTCCCCACCCGAACGACGGAGGCGTCACACCGTCACGGTCCCAGGCCATGGTGCTGGAGAGTGCAAGGTCGACGTCGCGGAAAGCCCGGAGGAACAGCGACGCCTCCACGTCGTAGTCGTCGAGCTCGTTGCGGAATGTGATCGACGCCTCGTGGAGCGTTCCCTCGGGACGTAGAACGACGGAAACGTTGGACGTCGCCGACAGCGTGGCTCCGGTGACGACGTCGACGTAGGTCTCCTGGCGCAGCCGCAAGAAGGCGTAGAACGCATCCACGGAGAGTCCAACGCCCTGCGCGTGGGTCAGCGTTCGAACGTGGCTTCCCGTCACGCGGTCAACCCGGTCGACAACCTGGCCGTCGAAGGCGTACGGGAAGGTCCCGCCAGACTGGGACATGCTGTAGGCGACGAGGAGGCTGACGTCATCCTGGACGGCCGGATCCACGCCGTGGTCGCGTTCGAACTCGAGTGTCGTTCGCAGCTCGGGGCCGCCGGCGATTGGACGAGCGAAGAGGTTGAACCCGAGGGAGTCCTCGATCGTGGTGTCAACGGCCGGATCGCCGACGACGTTGTCCTTCACGTGGGCGAGCGAGATGCCGAGGGAGAGCGCCTTCAGACGCAACCGCTGGGCGATTTCGACGCCCGCGGAGTCGCTGCGAAGTCCCGGGAAGTACGTATCGGCGGAGAACGCACTCGCCGTGAGGAAGTAGGCGGTCGTGTCGATCGTCGTGTTGACGAAGAAGGCGTGTCCGAGGAGCCCGTTGTCGGTTCCGACGGCGCCCTCCATCCGCAGCGTCCAGTTCGGCAACGGCTCGGCGAAGGCCGTCGCGCTCCAGATTGACTCCTGGGTCGTCGGGCTTCGCGCGTCGGAGTACGCGATCCCGAAGTTCGCGGCCTCCGGGCCGAGGGCCACGTAGCCGCCGAACCGCGCCTCATCCTCGTCGATTCCTCCGACGAGGTCGAGATCGACGAACGCGGTGTCGAACGCCGCGTACGCACCCTCGCACGTCACGTCGACGAAGTCCGTGAGCATCCGCGACACGTCGCCGAGCGCGAACGACGTTGGGTCCAGGCGGTAGAGGACCTGGTAGGAGGTGACGTCGAGCGGTTCGGAACCGAACGGTGAAGCGACGTTGAAGGACGCGGAGAGGTAGCCGCCGAGGACGCGCCCAGAGGTCGAGAACGAGAGGCGGCTGTTCCACGTGTTGTCTGTTTCGCTGCGATCGACGCCGATGCGGAGCCGCCCCGCGAGGAGCTCGATCAGGGAGCCGCCGACGGCGGACGGTGTCGGGGGACGAACGGAGGTGAACATGACGGCCTCGGCGGTGACGTCGGCGTAGAGCGTGGACGTCACCGTGACCGTGAGGACGTCGCGCCCCGCGGACGTAGTGAGCGGCACGGAGATCCGGACGGCGAACGTCCGTCGCTCTTGGGGCGCGAGTTCGATCGAGGTTGGGGACACCTCGACGGGAAACCCGCGCGACGACTCCGCCGACACCGCCACGACCTCTTGAGCGTTGCCCCGGTTCACGAGGACGAACTCGTAGACCTTTTCCTGTCCGGGTGCGATCCCTTCCCCCTCGGGAGGGGAGACGATCTCGATCTTGTTGCTCACACCGATCGCGACGTTCGCGGACGTAGATGCCGTTGCGGTGGGATCACTCATTGACTCCGCTGTCATCTCAACGACATACGCGCCGGCGCGGGCGCCGGATGGAATGGTGATCGTCAGAAACAGCGTCTCTTCGTCCCCGGCCCCGAGCGTGATGGAGGATGGGACTCCGAGAGCGGTCCAGCCGTCCGGAAGACCAGTCGACAGGCTGTAGGTCTCCGAGGTGCCCCCCGTGTTGGTGATCGAGAAGACGTGAGTCACGAACTCCCCGGAGCGCGCCTCTTTGTCGGCAGACAGAAGAGTCAGGTCGACGCCGGCCAGGGCCTCGAACGCCACCCCGACCGCAACCGCCACGGCGGCTGCGAGCGCCCATCCACGCCTTCTGCGCGTATCCATGTCGAGAAGAACCGTAGCCGAGCGGTGTTTCCCGCTGCGGGACCCGCAGTGAACGCGCCCGAGACATTGGTCTTCGGTGGCGGTGACCGTGGTTCGTCCTCGTTCGTAGGGAACTGGCGAATGTCCCGTCCGCACGGCCCACGCGGGAGTCCGGGCTCTCCGGGCTTTCAGTACCGTGGAACGGTCCGCTCGAGGAACCTTCGAGGAGTGGAACGATGAGCGAAGCGAGACTGCTGCGGGAAATCGTGATTGAGGACGAGGATCGAGTCGGCGTGATCGCCGATGTGAGTCGCGTCCTCTGCGACATGGGGATTGACCTCGCGGCCATCCACGTCCGCGTTGAAGGGGACCGCGCTTGGATCCACCTCATCACGAACTCGCAGACGTACGCGCGAGACGCGCTCCGTGACGCGGGGTTCTCCGTCCAGGAGCGCGATGTCGTTACCGTCGAGATGCCGCACCATCCTGGCTTCCTGTGCCGGATCGCGGAGGCGATGGCGCGCCGCGACATCACGCTTCACGATCTCTACGCGACGGCCTCGAGCACGGGGACGGCGGCCCTCGTCGTTTTCACGTGCTCGAACAACCTCCACGCGCTCCAACTCTTGCGCGGAAAGTAGGCAGCGAACCTCACACCGCGCTTCCGGCTACTCGGAGGGGAGCACCGTGAACGCCCTTCCGGCTGACCGACCGAACACTTCGGGGAAGTAGAACTCGTGAGCGCTCGCCGGCAGAACCTTGTACGCGCCGGGCTGGACCGCTCGCACTGGGTAGACGTAGCTGTACGTTCCTGCGGGGAGGTAGTCGGCGAAGAGGACCACCTTCTCATCGCGGATCTCGCTCCTCGAGTACCAGCGCCACCACCACCAGAAGTACCACGGCGAACGTCCGCTCTCCCGCGACAGCGACGGATCGGAACTCACGACGCTCTCGGTCGCGAGCGTCGTGTTGATCGCCTCGCACCCCGCCGGGATCGGATCTTCGAGGACCACGTAGTAGAGGTCATGGGGAGCGATGATCGTTAGACGAACTTCGAACGTCTCCCCAACGGCGGCCTCAACGACATCGGGGCACGTCGCGTCGGCCGCGCAGTCGGCGGCAACGTACCGCCGATCGACGAGGATGCCTCGATCGAGTGGACTCACCTGATCGGCGGGCAGTTGCACGTACAAGTGGGCCGTGTAGTAGAGTTTTCCGTCGCCGCGGCCGCGGAAGAAGGTCAGCGGATGAAGATCGCCGGGTCCAAGCTCTGCACCGGGAATCGACTCCCGAACCGGTGTCTCGACGCCGGCTGGTGCCACGACTCCTTCGAGGCGCACGTCGCCATCCCAGAGGATGCTGTATTCGTAGTTCGCGGAGAGCTCCCGGCTCACGACCATCCAGTCCGTGAGCGCGATGAGAGCCCACGCGTTCTCCTGGGTCGTCTCCCAGATGCCGTCCTTGCGGGCGACCATGAGCCAACGCACGACGTTGGGGACGAGCAGGTTCTCCGGGTCGAGCTTCGCGAACGCGTCGAGGATGACGGCGGTCGATCGCGTGTCCGTGTTCATCGCCCACCCGTCGTAGTTGGGTTCCTCCCAGTGGGCGCCGGTCGCGGAGAGGATCGCGTCATTCGTGAGATCCGAGAGAAGGGTTCGAACCGCCCCGCTGCCGTGCGCCGTGGTGTCGAGTGTCATGGCGAGGTATGCCTTCGCGTAGTGTGACAGCTTGGTTCGTCCGGTGAACAGGTCGTCGGCGTACGCCCTCACGCTCTCCGACGGGCTTCCGAGAGAGAGGACGTAGAGGATCCACGCTTGGCGATTGGCCTCCCACCCGGCGTCGAGTTCCTTCGCGGGCACGAGGGCGTCCTTCAGGAAGCTCAGAGCGCGGTCGACGACGTCGCGGCGTACGGCGACATCGGCGTCGCCAAGGCGGAGAAGCGCATACGTCGCGTACGCTGTGAGGTGCGGGTTGGACTTCTCCCCCTCCCACCAGCCCCATCCGCCGTCCTCATTCTGACGCGTGTACAGCTTCTCGAGGCCTTGGAGGACCAAGTCGTCGAGCTTCGCGGTCAGCTCGGGGTCGTCGAGGTGGAGAAGTCGCAGCGCGCGGAACGTGAGCACGTTCGGAAGGAATCGGCTGACGACCTGCTCGGTGCATTCGTACTCGAAGTGCTCGAGGTACGACAGACCGTCGCGCAGGGATGCGGCGAGCGAGAAGTCGAGACGGAGGTCGAGGCGGCTGCGGGACGCGTCGAACTCGGGCGGGAGTGCGATCGTCTCCGTACGCCCGCCCGCCTCCGCGAGCACGCCGGCGGTTCCGACGATTTCCGGAGCCGTGTAGCGGTACACGGGGACGGTTCCCTCCGGGCCGGTCGTGAGGCGAGGCCGAGCGGCGTCGGACAACTTCCCCGAGACGGCACTCCAGGCCAGATCAACGAACGGCACGTCGTTTACCGTCACCCACCAGGTGAGGGTCGCCTCTCCATGGGCAGGGACGTTGACGGTGCGGACCGCCGGATCCTCGACCGTGAGGCCGGTCGAGCCCATCGTGACTTCGACGGCGAGGACGTCGGGGGTTTGGTTCGTGACCGAAGCGGCGAGGCGAACGCGGTCGCCGACCACGAAGAATCGCGGAACGGCTGGACGAACAAGGAGCGGCTTCGTGACGAGGACGTCGGCCGTTGCCTCCCCGACCTCGGTCTGCGTCGTGACGCCCACGGCGCGGACGATCCACGTCGTGAGGTTGTCGGGAAGCTTGACCTGGACGGTTGCCCGTCCGTCGGCGTCGGTCTTGACGACCGGCGTCCAGAACGCGGTGTCGGCGAAGTCCTCGCGCAGAGCGACTCCGCTGGGGAGCTGTCCAGAAGCACCACGTGCCTCCTCGAGGTCGGAGGCCGTCGCCTCCGCCATCGGCGCCGCCATCGGCAGCGCCGAACCGACGCTGTAGCGCTTGCCAGCGCCCTCCGCGGCCACGGGTCCGACATCGGCCTGCTGTTCGAGCACGAGGCGACCCAGCGAGATCGTCAGGCCGCCCGCCGTGCGAACGCCGAGGCCGCGTCGCCCGAAGAACTCGCCCGCGATCCGGTTGGGCGTCCGCGGCTGGAGCGTGAGGACCGCCTTGTCGACGACGTCGAGGGAGAAACTCCCCCGAACGGGCTGTCCATCGGCGTCGGTCGCCCGCAGCGCCACGTTGAGGATGTCGCCGGGTTGCGGGGCGGCGCTCAACGGGGCGAGTGCGATCGACAGGAGTCTTGGGGCCGGGTTCACGGACACAGCCACGTAGCCGACCTTCCACCCAGCGGTGGGGGGTGCCCCTGCGGCGACGGCCGTGGCGCGACCCTGGAAGAGGACAACCCCGATGTAGATGTTCGGCACGGCGTCCTCGGTAATCGGGATTTCGAGGACGGCGCTGTTCGACGGCAGCTTGACGACCTGTTGACTGAGGATGCCGCCGCGCTCGACCGTCACCCACGCCCACTGGGTTCCCGGGTATGGGCTCGGGACAAGAATCTTCGCGGTGTCGCCGACCGAGTACGTCGTTTTGTCGCTCACGAGTGCGATGCGGTCGTCGTTCTCGCGTCTCCACGACACGCTCTCCGGGCCACTTACCCAAACGAACAACCCGGCGCGAATCCGTCGCTCGCGTTCGTCGAGCCCCTGGACGGCGACCTTGTAGGTCCCGCCCTGCTCGGGAACGAAGGCGACGAGACCTTCGCCGCGCTCGTCCGTCGTCAGTGCGCCGCGGGCGACCTCGACGTCCGACGACGTCCAGGTCCAGCGGCCGCCCCCGGTCTTGTTGGACTCGAAGACGCTCGACCACTCGCGTCGGTACACGGTGTAGGAGAGCGACTGGGCCGCGAGGCGAGCGCCGGCCCAGTCGATGGTGACGACGTCGACGGGCATCTCCTCGCCGGCGCGGGCGATCGTCTTCGCCGCGGCGAGGCCGACGTAGTACGAGCCTTGGTGGACGACGACGCTGGCTCGGCCGGAGATGGCCTGGCCGTCGCGGCCATGGGCTGTTGCCTCGAGGGTGAGGGTTCGGCTGTCGGTGGCGGGAGGGTCTTCCGGATCGTTCAGTCGCGACGCGATGTCGGGCGGGAGCTCGATCACAAGGGCGCCCGAGGCGTCGGTTCGCCCCGTCCCCTCGAGGATCGGTACGACCGGCGACGGCGCCCGCCACCAGCATCCGAAGCAGCTCCAGGGATCGTCGACGTCGCTGAACGTGTACCGCTCAAGCTGAGGCGGGGAAAAGGTGTACGGCGTCGAGACGACCCGCCACTCGACGGGAACGTCGGCCACCGGCGCGCCGAAGAAGTAGGTCACGCGAGCAGTGCCGGCGATCGGGTTGCCGTGTGCCGTCTCGCTAGGAACGGCCTCGACGGTGACCTCGAACTCCGGAACTCGGTACGCGGCGACTTCGAACGTGGCGTACGCGGACTCCTCCTCCCAGTCGACGCGGAGGGAGTACGTCCCGAGCGGAACATCCTTTGCGAGCACAAGCTCGTCCGACACAGTCCCGAACTCGTCGATGGCGAGATCCTTCGCGTAGACAGCGTTCCACGACGGATCCAGGATCGTTACGGTCGCCTTGCCCGGTTTCGGAATGGTGTACTGGACGTCGCTCTCACCGCGCAGCACCGCGCGGAAGAACACGGTCTGGTCGGCACGGTAGATCGGGCGGTCGGTGTCGATGTACGTGCGGGTCTTCGGCGACGATTCGGAGGAGAAGTCGAAGTCCCACGGCGAGACGCCGTCGCTCCACTCGGAACTCGAAAGGACGAACGGACTTCGAGCCATCACCGTCAAGCCGCGCCAGTCGTACGTTCCCGCGGCGGGGAATCGGGCCAGGCCGCGGCTGTCGGTAACGTCGACATCGATCGGCTCGCCGTCGCCGTCGAGCGCCCACAGGATCAGGCCGCCCACCGGAGCACCGGTCTCGAGATCGGTGGCGAGCACGAGGGTCTCCTCGCTGGACGTCTTGAGGGTCAAGTGCGTAGGGCTTGCAATGAGGATGCGGCGGTGCTGCCAGCGGTCCCACTCAACGCCGCTTGCGTGGACGTCGACGACGTAGATCCCCGGCTCGAGGGTGCCTCCCCCCTTGACGAGGTCTACGGGAGCGTAGGCGACCTCGTTCAGAGCGGAGGTCACCGACACCGCCCAGGACCGCAGCTTCCCCTCCGCCGGAGGGTTGAAGTTGTACCAGTCGGACATCGCCCGGAAGTACGCGGCGGTGTCGATGCGGGTGAGCGTCAGCTGGAGCTCGTCCGTGTTGCGGTGCCCGACGTAGAGACGCGCCGGCTCGTACGTGCTGTACGTCGCTACGTGGTCGGGGACGTGGAACCAGGCGGAGGGCTCGAGGGCCGCCGTCTTGAACTTCACGGTGAGGCGCTCGGCGGTCTTGTTCCCGTAGGGATCGGAGATGCCGGGGCTGACGCGGACGGCGTACGTTCGGCTCGGAGCCGCGCCGAAATCGAGGACGTACGTGTTGTCCCAAGGTCGGTAGTACCAGGAGAGGTCACTCGGGGGCGGGGCCGGCTCCACAGTGACGTGATTCACCACCGTGTCGGGGTCGATCGGCGTGTTGAACTTGATCAGGAACGACGCGTACGGGTAGACGTTGTCGTCGCCGTCCTCGGGCGAGGTGCCGACAATGCGGGGCAGGGGAACCGTTCGGAAACGCCACGTGGTAAACGCTTCGGTCCCGAGCCCACCTTCGGTTCCCGTCACGCCGGGCTCGAGGGTGGCGAGGTACTCCGTGTCGTAGTCAAGCGAGGCCTTTGGCGTGAACAGGACGTCGTTCCCTTCGGTCGATACGGTTCCTTCGACCTTCGGGCCGACCGGAATCCCGAGGAGCCCGACCTTACGAAGAGAGAAGTGATCGGCGGCGGCGGCGCCGCCGATCGGCATGTTGAAGGCGATGCGAACCATCGTGTTGATGGAGACGAGGGTCTCGCCGGAGTCCGGTGTTGTCCACGCGACCTTGGGCTGCTCCGTCGTGAACGTCCACGATGCGTCGACGGCGAGGAGTCCTCCCGTGGTGTCAGTCAATCCGGCGGGTACGGTCGCCGTGTACTGGGTGCCGCCGCGCAGCGGCCGTTCGGGGGTAAAGACGTAGATGGACGTGTTCAGCCACTCCCCTCTGCCCGCGGCTTCGGGGGTGAGATGGAGGGGCTTCGGAAGCTCCGCGCTGCGCGGATCCGACAGAGCGGCCAGGGCGACCACGGGCCGGTTGAACGTCAGGACGACGGTGCTCGTCGTGGCGATTTCGGTGGACCCGTCGGCGGGGGCGGTCTGGGTCACTTCAAGGAAGCCGACCGTGCGAACGCGAAACGTGGCGGATTCCGCGAACGAACCCCCGGTGAGATCGCGTGCGTTCGTCGTGACCGTCAGGGCGTACTCGACGTCCCGCGACCACACGGTAGCGGGGAGAATCCGCAACGTGCGCCCACCGGACCACTCGAATCGGATTGGCACCTCGGGAGACAGGCGGACGGCGTCCTCGACGGAGTCGCGGTCCATCTCGGTCGAGAAGCTGAGGACGATGGCCGCGTCGGCGCGAAGCTCCTCGCCCCGTTGGGGCACGATGCGCACGACGGTCGGAGCGACAGGCCCGGCGGTCGGCACCAGGGCTTTGTCCTCCGCACCTCCCGAGAGTCCAATCACCGAGAGAAGCGTGGCGGCGGTGAGAAGGATGAAATAGACACTCTGTCGGTTCTTCACGATCATGTTCGCCCCCTGTGTGCGCCTGAGTCGTCCGGCGCGACGTTCCAGAAGACTCTACCGAGGCGCTGCACCTACGAGAAATGAACACGCTCGTCGTGGTCATTGTTTCAACGTGTGCTTCTTGCGACGCCGGAGATCGTGACGGAGGGGGAAAAATCGTGCAACGAGCTTCGATGAGGGAACGGAGGCAGGCGCAAGGCAGGCGCAGAGAAAAGCTCCCTACACGAAGGGTGGGTAGGAAAAGGCTCCAACGACCGCGGCGGACCATCGGCCGCCATGCGCTCCCCCGCTTCCCTCCTTGTCTTCATTCACGACTTCCTTCGTGCTCGCGCCCGTTCCACTGAATCCTCAATCGGGCTTCACATACTCCTCACATTTCGCGCCTAGGTTGAATCGTTTGAACTGCGAGTAAGACATCTCGCACCCCCGATACCAGCCCTCCGGGAGAGGGACGCAAGTCCCTCTCCCCTGGCCTCTTACCGAACCTCAGACCTCCTCGTCGCCGAGCACCGAATGTGCCAAGATCTTAGGACGATGCACGTCGAAGCCCCTCAAACGGAGGTGCGATGTTGAGCCAGAGCAGGATGCGGCTTGTCCGATCTCTGCAGCAGGACAAGGTTCGCGCACAGCTTCGCCTCTACGTGGTTGAGGGCGACAGGATGGTCGGCGACTACCTCGAGGCGAAACACCCCATCGAGCAGCTCTACGTTGTGGATGAGTGGTGGGAGGCGCAGCCCCGGTCTGCGGGGGCGAATGTAGGAGAGGTCACCCGCGTCAGCCGAGCCGAGCTTGGGAAGCTGAGCTTCCTCGCAACCCCGCAGAACGCGATCGCTGTGGTGCCGCAGCCCGGCGAAGAGTTGTACCCGTCCCAGCTTCTCGAGGGCCTGTCGCTCGGGCTCGAAGCGGTGCGGGACCCCGGGAACCTCGGCAGCCTCCTTCGCGTCGCCGCGTGGTTCGGCGCCTCTTGCGTCGTCTGTTCCCCGGATTGCGTCGACCCCTACAACCCTAAGGTCGTGCAGGCCACCATGGGAGCGTTCCTCCACGTCGGCGTGCACCGCGTCTCGCTTCCCGCCCTGCTCCGCGATGTGGCCGCGCGCGAGCTGCCCGTCTATGGAACCGTCCTGGACGGCGAGTCGATCTACGAAGCCGAGCTTGGAGGCCACGGCATCATCCTCTTCGGCAACGAGGCGAGAGGTCTGTCGGAGGAGGTTCTCCCGTTCGTCTCCCGGAGAATCACCATTCCACCGTGGACGGCGCCCGCTCCCGGGAAGGAGTCGCTCAACGTGGCGGTGGCGGCCGCCGTGGTCTGCTCGGAGTTCCGCCGTCGAGGGCGTAGAGACACAGGCCGTGGCTGACCCGATCGATCGCGACGCCGGTGGTACAATGGGCGCGCGGGCACGACCCGGAATTGAGGGGGGACGATGATTCGAGTGAGGTTCGCGCCGAGCCCGACGGGATACTTGCACGTCGGCGGAGCGCGCACGGCGCTGTTCAACTGGCTCTTCGCGCGGCACACCGGCGGAACGTTCGTCCTGCGCATCGAGGACACGGACCGCGAGCGGTCCACCGACGAGGCCATCGAGCAGATTGTGGCCTCGATGCGGTGGCTCGGACTGGACTGGGACGAGTACTACCGCCAGGCCGAGCGCCACGAACGCCACCTGGAGGTTGCGGAATCGCTCCTTCGCGCAGGTGCGGTCTACGAGAAGGAAGGAGCTTGGTGGTTCCGCGTTCCCGACGCGGGGGCGACGGTCGTGCACGACGAGCTGGTCGGTGACGTGCGGTTCGACAACGAGCAGTTGAAGGACTTCGTCATCCGACGGAGCGACGGCTCGTTCGTCTACAACTTCGTCGTGGTCATTGACGATGTCGACATGGAGATCACGCACGTGATCCGCGGAGACGAGCACCTCAACAACCTGCCGAAGCAGATGCGGATCTACCAGGCGCTCGAGCGCCCCATGCCGCTCTTCTACCACCTTCCAATGATCCTGGGCCCGGACCGTGGGAAGCTCTCCAAGAGGCACGGTGCCACCTCGGTCCTCGAGTACAAGAGCCGAGGAATCCTGCCGGATGCCCTCGTGAACTTCCTCGTCCGGTTGGGGTGGGCCCACGGGGACGAGGAGGTCTTCTCGCGCGACGACCTCGTTCGGCTGTTCACCCTAGAGGGCTTGAACAAGTCGGCGGCCGTGTTCGAGGACGCCAAGCTCTTGTGGCTCAACCAGCAGCACATGAAGCGCGCGGATCTCGACGCGCTCGTCGGTCTTGCGGAGCCGTTCGTCGTCGCGCGCGGGCACGTCAGCGCAGAGATGTGGGCTCAGGCAAACCGCGAGCGACTTGGTGCCGGGGCGAACCTGTTGCGGGACCGCGCGAAGACCCTTGCCGATCTCGCGGCAACCCTGGAGATGCTGTTCCCCGTCCCGCTCGAACGTGAGGATCAGGTCGCCGTGACGCCGACGCAGGCTCACCTCATGGCGACCCTTGCCGACGGGGTCGAGTCGCTCGATCCGTGGACGGCGGAGAAGGTCGAAGAGGCGTTCCGCAATGTCCTCGGCAGAGAGAACGCGACCCTGAAGGACGTGGCGCAGGCCTGCCGGATCGCCGTCACCGGGCGGAAGGTGGGACCGGGATTGTTCGAGATCCTGTCGGCCGTGGGCCCGTCGATGACCGTGGATCGGCTTCGCGCGTACGCCGGGGAGACCCGCGGATGAGAGCGGCCGCCGTTGTCTGCGTCTCGCTTTTCGTAGCCTGCGCCGCGGCCGCGGCGACGGTTCCTCTTGAGTACGTGGGCGACATCACCCTCCTCACGACGTCCTGTGCGCTGCACATGATCCAGGTCTCGCCCGACGGGACGGACCGCGGAGCGCTCTCCGGGATCCTGACCCTTGCGGGCGAGCGGCGCGCCGTGCGGATCGCTTCCCCGACGGACGGAGCGACGCTCGCGGTCGACCTCGATGGGGACGGGACAACGACGCCCGTCGAATGGGACCAAGCCTTCGCCGACGGAACGCTGCTCGCGTCTCCGGAGTTCATTCTCACCGGCACCGAAAGCCAGACGGCATCCTACCGCGCGTTCCTCATGTGGTCTCCGTTTCTTCCGGTGGTGGTTACGTACTGCCGCGACAACTATCGATCGGGAGCGCTCGAAACCGCGGGACGGACCGTTGCGCTCGCCGTCGTCGACGACGACACCAACGGGAGGTTCGACGATGACGCCGGGACGCTGTTCGTGGATGTTGACGGAGACGGCCGGCTCCTGACGGACGCCGACTCCCACGAGCGGTTCGGCCTCTACGAGCCGTTCGTCATTGAGGGGACGACGTACGTCACCGCGGCCGTGGCGGCCGACGGCTCCTGGGCCGAGATCGTGACCGCGGCCGTGCCTGCCTCGCCGAAGCCTCCGCTTCTCGAAGGCTTCCCCGCCCCCGGGTTCACGGCGCTGGATGTGCAGGGGAATCTGGTCGACGTTGCCTCGCTCCGCGGGAAGATCGTGCTTCTCGACTTCTGGGCCGCCTGGTGTGCCCCGTGCCTTGCGGAGCTGCCCACGATTGTCAGCATCCACGAGGCTCTGAGCGAGAAGGGCGTAATCGTCCTCGGCGTCAACCTCGATCGGTCCGACGCCGCGTTTCGCGACGCTATCACGAAGCGCGCCCTTTCGTACGCGCAGATCTACGACGGATCTGACGGGCCGATCTCCTCTCTCTATCGGATCGGCGGGATCCCGATGACCTACCTCATCGGTCGCGACGGCGTCATCCGCGCGCGCGGTCTGCGCGGCGACGCGCTTGTCGCGGCGATTGAAGCATTGCTCGCCGAGGAGCCCACACCGTGAGCGGTCGGCGGGAGGTCGGAGCCATCCTCGCCCTCCTGGTCATCGTTGCGACCACAGCGATGACTGCCGTTGCGCAGGAGAAGATCCTCTCGTTCACCGTTGAGCCGGTGTCGATCGAGGTGGGCGCGGGGGAGCGAGCGACGGTGACGGTGCGGATCGAAAACGCGAGCGTTCGAGAGGCCGACGACATCGTCGTAACGTGGACCGGACCGGGCGAGTTCGTGCTGGCCCCCGCGCCGCAGGAGATCACAGTTCTCCGACCGTTCAACTCCATCGATCTCGTGGTGTCGATCCTCGCCCCCGAGAACGCCCTGCCGGGGACGGTCGCGGGGAGCCTTGAGTTCGCCTATACGTACTGCATCGGCGACCTTTGCTTCCAGCTCCTCGACTCGCGTGACATCACGGTCCTCGTCAGAACGCCTGCCGGTGTTGGGCCGACGGATGCGGCGATCCCGCCCGCCGGGCCGGTCCCGGACTCCAGTCAGCCCGCGGCCCGCGCCTGGATTCCGTACGCCGTCGCGGCGGGCCTTGCCCTTTTCGTCCTTGCTACGGCTTGCGTGATGCGGTCGTCGGGCGTGCGCTGGCCGCTGGGTGCAGTCCTCTTGCTTGCGGCGGGTGCTGGGCTTGCGTACGGCGTGGTCCTCGGGCAGCACGAGCAGGCTCGGAGCATCGCGGCGGTGCTGTGCACGTCGTGCGTCGGAATCGAGGAGACCGCCGCGCGCGCGCCGCACCTTTCCGCGGAGGAAACCGCTCGCATCCGGGCGCTTTCGGAACCCGTCGATCTCCTCGTCTTTCATGCCCCGTGGTGCCGGTCCTGTCCGTTCGCCGAGGCCCTGGTTGAGCAGGTGGGTGCGCTGAACGCGCGGATTGGCTACCGGTTCGTCGACGTCGAGCGCGAGCCGGAGCTTGCGAGGCGGTACGGGGTGATTCAGTCGGGCCGAACCGTGGTTCCCGCGATCGTTCGCTTGGGCGTGGACCACGTCCTGTTCGGGATTGAAAACCTGGAAAACCGGCTGGTTCTCCTGCTCGAGGAGGGCGCATGAAGCTGTCCGCTTGGCGGCGCGTCACCCAGGGCGGCGGCGTTCTCCTTGGCCTGCTGGGGATCACAGGAATCGGGATGACCCACATCGTGTTCCCGGGACTCCACTGCTACGCCTGCCCGTGGGCGATCACCGTGTGCCCTGTCGGATTGCTGCAGAACATGATCGTCTTCGGCACGTTCCCGTTCTTCGGACTCGGGGCGATCCTCGCGTACGGAATCGCGGCGGGACGAGGGTTCTGCGGCTGGTTCTGCCCGTTTGGGGCGATCAACGACCTCCTCTCGTTCCGCCGGCGGCGGATCCAGAGGACCGCCGCGTACGGGAAGTACGTCGTGCTCGCAGGGACCCTGGTCGCTGCGTGGGCGCTCGCGGACACCGTCTTCTGCAAGCTGTGTCCGGCCGCATCTCTCGAGTCGTCGATTCCCTACCTGGTTCTTGGCATCGCGCGGGTGAACCGGCCGTTCCTCGTGCACATGGCGACGCTCGGGGCGACGTTGGTGGGGATGGTCCTTGTCGCCCGGTTCTGGTGCCGCTACCTCTGCCCGATGGGCGGAATCCTCTCGCTCTTCAATCGGGTGAGCCTGGTGCATCTCCGCTGGAACCCGACGAAGTGCACGGAGTGCGGCGCCTGCACGAGGGTTTGCCCCATGGGGATCGAGCCTCACCACGAGCATGACGACCACAACTGCATCAAGTGTGGCGCGTGCGCGGACGCGTGCTCGGCTGATTCGTTGACGTTGCACTGCAACCTCCGGAGGCGACCATGATCCAGTACCTCCTCCTCGGCGTGATCCAGGGATTGACCGAGTTCCTTCCCGTCTCGAGTTCAGGACACCTCGCCCTCGTGCAGTGGCTTCTCGGCTTCGACCCGCCGGGGGTCCTTCTCGAGGCGTGCTTGCACCTCGGCACGGTGGCCGCAGTGATCGTCGTCTTTCGAA
Source organism: Thermotogota bacterium (assembly GCA_039679545.1). Classification (GTDB taxonomy): domain Bacteria; phylum Bipolaricaulota; class Bipolaricaulia; order UBA7950; family UBA9294; genus JAPLGD01. The sequence continues at coordinate 2,017 of JBDKUT010000072.1, read as the reverse complement.
GCGACGTCGCCGACCTCTTCCGCGCTCTTTCCCATCGCGGGACCCTCGAGCGGCGAAAGGAGATCGGGTTCCTCATCGTCGCCACGGTTCCGATCGTCGTCGTTGGATTCCTGGCGCGCGGGCGAATCGACGAGGCGTTCGCATCGCTCCGTCTGATCGGGATCGGGTGGCTTGTGGTCGGTCTTCTCCTTCTCTTCGTGGACCGCGCATCGCGTCGCGCACGGAAGAGGGAGCTTGCGTTCATCGACGCTGTGGCCGTCGGCGTCGCGCAGGCTGCCTCGCTGTTGCCGGGATTCTCGCGCAGCGGTGTGACGATCAGCGCGGGGATTCTTCGGGGGATCGAATCCGGGAAGGCGGTGCGATTCTCGTTCCTTCTCTCGATCCCCGCCCTCGTCGGCGCCGCCGTCTTGAACCTTGCCGAGTCGGGGAACTCCGGAGGGCTTGCCCAAGTGAACTGGCTCGGCGTCGTTCTTGGTGCGGCGACCGCATTTCTGGTCGGCCTCGGCGCGTCGCGAGTCTTGCTCGGAGTCGTGGCACGCAGGCAGTTCTGGGTCTTCGGCGTCTACTCGATCCTCGTCGGCGCGGCGGCCGTCGCCTGGGGCGGCGTGTAGAGGACGTCTAGTGGTCGGCTCCGGTTGCGAAGACGGCGACGACGATGACGGCGATGGCGGTGAGCAAAACCAGGACGGACGAGACGGCGCCCGGTGAGGCCGGCTCGGAGGGTTTCTTTGCTACCGTCGGCGCCGCCACGACCGGGGCGGGCTTCGGGGCGGCCGGCGCGACGACGACGAAGCGGTCGATGACGTAGGCGCCCTTGACTCCCGCGGCCAGGGTCGTCCGGACTCCGGAAGAGCTGGTCGCCTTGGGGTTGTACGGATCGACGATGGCGTACGTGGTCCCGACCTTCTCGGTCAGCACAACCCAGTGGCAGTCCTCGTTCTCGGGTAGCCCGCCACGGCAGGTGAGGCCCCAGTGAACGCCGGCGATGACGGGGTGGCCTTCGCGGAGGGCGTGGTCAATCACCACGGCGGCGACGGAGCTGATTCCGGATTCGCTGTGATTCGTGTGGAACGTGACGTCGACTCCCTCGGGAAGGAAGTCCCACTCGAGACAGCAGTTCCCGACGGGGTCCTCGGAGCAGCTCCCGTACCCGTTGTGTGTCCTGAGCCAGTCGTTGAGGATGCCCGGATTCATTCCGACCTCGGAGCGCCCCGTCCAGGAGTCGATCGCCGGCACCTCGACGGTGACGCCGTAGTAGGCGAGCACGCAGGCAAACGCCGAGACGAGACACCCGGTGGTCGCAATTTGATCGGGGCAGCCGCCGGTGCCGAGCGGAGCTCGGCCCCAAGCATCGGGACCTACAGTGTATGCCTGATTGAACGACGGCATGACGCGCGGAAGCTCGGCCGGCTGCGCACCGGAGGCGGAGAAGACGGTGGCTGCGAAGAGGGCTCCGAGGGCGATTGCTCGCGTAGAGATCACGGCAAGATCTCCAGGACCTCCGCAGCAGAGGTCAGAACGTAGTCCGGAACGACGGTCCCGGGGTAGTCTGCGCCGTCGGTCGAAATCCACGCTGTTTGCATGCCGACGCCGTGTGCCCCAATCACGTCTGCGTCATAGGAATCGCCGACGAAGAGAACTTGCGCCGGGCGGGCACTGAGGCGCTCAAGCAACGCGGCGAACGCGCGCTCGTCGGGCTTGTAGCACCCGATGTCTCCTCCCACGACGATGGCGTTCAAACGTCGCGCCAGATCAAGAGTGCGAATCTTGTCCCACTGCACCTCGGAGAGGCCGTTGGTCAGGAGGCCAAGGCGGTACCCGCGGCGGCGGAGAAGCTCGAGCGTCTCGGGGACTCCCTCGATGAAGCGGACGCCGCTCTCGCGCCGGACATCGCCGTACGCACGCGCAATGGGCCCGGCGAGCGATGGGCTGAGGCTCCGGGCGCGCACGATGCGGCTCCAGATCGTCCGACGCAACTCGTCGGCGGACGTCGCCGCAACTTCGAGCTCGCGCCAAA
>JBDKUT010000071.1:0-19515 GCA_039679545.1 Thermotogota bacterium | reverse complement strand
CAGTCCGCACGCCCCAAAGCACCGGGCCGTGTCGAGGGTGAACAACCCGTCGGCCGTCGTATGTCCCTCCTCAACGCCAAGCTCCCGCTGGATCCTCTTCAGGATTTCCGCACCACCCTTGACGTAGCACGCCGTCCCCAGGCACACGGACACGGTGTGCTTTCCGACCGGATCGAGGCGGAAGAAGTTGTAGAAGGTCGCCACGCCCCGCACGTCGCAGAGCGGGAGTTCAAGTTCGGAGGCCACGAAGCGAAGGACGTCAGAAGGCAGGTACCCGTACACACCCTGCACCTTGTGGAGAACCTGGATCAGCGGTCCCGGCAGCCCTCTGTACTCCTCGAGGATTCTCTCGAGCTGTTTGCGCTGTGCCGCGCTGCCCGACGCTACATCGATCAATCCCGTCACCTTTCCTCCGTTCCGCATTCCCATTCCTGAATCTTCTCCGGGAGCGGCGACCGAGGTCTCGACGGGTCGGTCGGCGGCTCACGATCCGCCGGGTCCCGGACCGCTATGGTACCGAGTTCGAGGCGATTCCTCATCCCGCGGATCGAGACGCAGGCTCCAGCCGTTCCCTCAAGTAGTTCCGCAGAAAGCCGATCACGCCAGGGTGGGTGATCGGAACATCCCCGAGCGTCTCCGCCAGCTCCGCCGTGTCGACGTCGATGTCCTTCCCACCGAGGTGACAGTGGATCCGGACCCGCGGGCCCGTGCTCGCGACGAGCATCGCGAGGAACGTCTCCCCGAGGTCGTCGAACGGGGGCAGGTCGATGTGATCCGACCGAAACGACGCCGAGACAGTGGTGCCGCGCCCGGACGCGCTCTCGATGCGGAAGCTCCCCTCACAGTGCTCGGCCACAGCGCGGAGAAGCGGGATCCCTAGCCCGACGCGCTTCGCACTCTTGGAGGAGTAGAAGCCCCGATCCACGGCGGCCAAGGTCTCCTCATCCATGCCGAACCCGTTGTCGCGCACGACCAGACGAAGGAAGTCGTCCGTCCCTTCGTCGATCGATACATCGATCTCGGAAGCACCCGAGGCGAGGGCGTTCTGGAACAGGTCCAGAAGGTGCATGTCCAGGTACTCGATCATCCCGCGGCCTCCGAGCACTGTGCACCGCGTCGAATCTCGATCGACCTTCCGCCCACGCCGACCGCGGCGCCCCGGATTTCGTCAACCACCGGGCCGTTCATGCGGAACACGGAGACGCGCGACCCGACGTCCTTGAGCCGATGCGCGTCCGAGCTCCACAGCACCGCACCGGGCCCGCACTCCTCCGGTCGGAACGGGCCGTCAACCTCCACAACCGGGAAGCGCAGGCTCTCCGGGCCGAACCCAAGCTGAGTCACAAGCCCGTACGGCGTTCGGTCCACGTGGGCCGGCACGGCCAGTCCGCCACGCTCGCCGATGCGAGCAACTGCCTCCTCCAAGGAGAGCGCGAGGGCATTCAGGAGGAGCTTCGGCTCCGTGTAGACGATCGTATCGTCGGCATCAACGACGACTTGGTCGCCAAACGACTCCGGATCGTTCGCACGGTCGGGCAGAAGCGGGTAGACCTCCGCCGCGAAGTCCAGGCATGACGCGAGGTCGTCGAAGTACGCGAGACGGTGAACCTCTTCCCGCGTCTCCAGCTCGATCCCCGGCAGGACGACGAGCCCGATCGCTCGGGCCACCCGCGTCACCTCGTCCACCATCCCCGCCGCGTTGTGATCCGTCACGGCGATCAGGTCGAGGCCCCTGGCGCGCGCCGCGGCAACAATGGTGCGGGGAGACATCTCAAGACTGCCGCACGGCGACAGGCACGTGTGAATGTGAAGATCGGCGACGAAGGTTCTCAACGCGCGCCGGGGACGAGGATCCGGTGGAGCCGCCCCGCCAGCTCGAACGCGCCGTCCCGCGAAAGGAGGATCGGAATCCCCATCTCCTCGGCCTTGGCGAGGACGGCGACCGCGGGCGGCTCGCCTCCCGCGAGGAGGATCCCGGACAGCGCCGCCACTTGGGCCACGCCAACGACGTTCACGTGGCGCTGGATGGTGATCCAGAGGTCTCCGGGCCGCGCCGACGCGAGCACGTTCGAGAGAAGGTCTCCGCTGAACCCTCCCGAGACGTCCCGGTCGAGCCAATCGGCGCCGGCGACCACCTTAAGCTCGAGTTGTCGGACGATGTCCCGAAGCGTCATGTCGCCTCCGCTCGATTCGGCACAGAATGCGCGTCCCGGATCCGATGTGAGAGTGAATCTCGAACCAGTCTGCGTTGGCCTTGATGTTCGTCAGTCCCATTCCGGCGCCGAATCCAAGTTCCCTGGCCCATGGAGGCGCCGTCGAAAACCCGGGAGTCAGCGCCTGGTCGATGTCCTCGATCCCAGGCCCCGCGTCCTCCACCTCGATATCGATGAACCTCTCGCTCACCGCCACGGTAATCGTACCGCCATTCGTGGCGTAGACGACCAGATTCATCTCCGCCTCGAACGCAATGATTCCGGCACGGCGGGCATCCTGCGGTGCGACTCCCAACCCGGACAACTGCCGCTTGATCTGAGCCGAGGCGAGGCCGCCGTGCTCGATGTCGCCGGCCCGGACGTGGTGGACTAACTTTCGGGCGCCGCCATGGGCCGGTTCTTGCACGGCCTCACCCCGTTGGCGTACATCAAGCCACACGTTTCAAACATCGTCTTCTTCGTCCAGACGATCGGAATCCCGAGGGTCTCCGCGTACGAGATCGCCGACTCGTTCGGCCTCTTCCCGCGGACGAAGATGATGGCAATTACGTTCAGGATGTCGGCAACCCGCACCACCTGCGGGCTGATGTTGCCGGTAATCAGGGTCGTGCGCTCGTCCGTCAAAGCCAAGACATCGGAGAGGAGGTCGACCGCGTACGCGCGGTCGATCTCAATGTCCTCTCGGCGACTCCCCGTGAGGATGCTCCCGTCGAGCAGCCTCGACACCTCGTGCAGGTTCATTGGTCTTCCTTCTCCAGTCTCGGCGCGAGGCTCAGCAAGACGCCGGGGAGCGCACCCGCTTGTGCGCGAAGTCCGGGCCCCGCACTGCCGAGACGGACACCCCCTCACTCTTCACGTCCCCCGGATGGCGGGAACGGTACTCAAGACGGTCCTCGGCTGCAACGTCGAACCGCGACCCCATCGCCCGTTTGGATCTCCACCCGACTCCCCCCTACGTCGCTCGTTCAGGGAAGCCCAGAACCTGCGCGAATCGGTCTTTGCACGCCGCTGCCCCAGGCGGTACGCTGCCGTCGAACGGCATGACAGGAGCGCAAGTTCATGACCCAACAGTCGATCCAGGCGGCACTCGTCAACGCACTCCGCCAGGCTGTCACTCACCTTCCGACCGACGTCTCTCGCGGGCTCGAACGCGCGAGGGCGGGGGAAACGTCGCCGCTCGCCGCCAGCCAGCTTGACATCTTGCTCGAGAACATCGCCACCGCTCGGTGTACTGGCGTTCCGCTCTGCCAAGATACAGGGCTCTTGCTGTTTTACGTTGACGCGGGAACGCACAGCCCTCACCTCGAACGGCTGCGAGCGTGCATCGAATCGGCCGTCGCACAGGCCACGATGGACGTCCCTCTCCGGCCGAACACCGTCGATCCTTTCACCGGCACGAACGCTGGCGACAACCTCGGCCGAGGCATGCCCTGGATTCGATGGAACCTCGTCGACGGGGACGATGTCGTCATCTCCATCCTGCCGAAGGGCGGCGGCAGCGACGCTGCGTCCCGCCTTGTCATCCTCCCTTGCGACGCGGGGCCTCCTGCGATCGCGCGCGCTGTCATCGACCATGTCGCCGCCTGCGAGGGCAAGGCCTGTCCCCCCGTGGTCATCGGTCTGGGGATCGGGGGGCCCGCGGAGGGAACTCTGTCTCTCGCCACGCGGGCACTCCTGCGCGATCTGGGAAGCCGGCACCCCGACCCGGAGATCGCGGTGCTGGAAGACGAGATCCTCGATCTTGCCAACCGCATCGGCGTCGGCGCCGCGGGACTCGGCGGCGCCTCGACCTGCCTCGATGTCCACGTCGAGGTCGCCTGCCGTCACCCGGCGTGCTTCCCGCTCGGCATCGTCATCTCCTGTTGGGCGGAGCGACGAGCCAGGGTTGTCCTTCACGCCGACGGGTCGGCGGAGGTTGTCGCATCATGACCCACGACCTGCACCTTCCGATCGACGAGTCTACGGCCCGCAGCCTGCGCGTCGGGGACGTCGTCCATGTCTCGGGCACGGTCTTCACCGCCCGCGACGTCGCCCATCGCCGCCTGCTCGAGGCGCACGTTCAAGGCCAGCGCTTGCCGTTCGACCCCGCCGGCCTCGCCCTCTACCACTGCGGACCCGTCGTGCGACCCGTGGACGGCGGCTGGCACGTTCTGTCCGCGGGCCCCACAACGAGCGCGCGGATGGAGCCTCTCGAGGCGCGCTTTCTTGAAGCGTTCCGCCCTCGTCTCGTGATTGGCAAGGGCGGGATGGGGGATCAGACCCTGGAGGCACTGGGGCACCTGGGCGACGCCTATGCACACTTCCCCGGCGGCGCGGGCGCGGTCGCCGCTCGGCGCGTCACGCGCGCCCGCGCGGTCTACGGTCTCAGTGAGTGGGGCATGCCGGAGGCGGTGTGGGTGCTCGACGTCGACCGTTTCGGCCCCCTCCTTGTCACCATGGACAGCGTCGGTCAAAACCTCCACCGCGACCGCCGGATCGAGGTCGCCGAGAACCTCGAGCGAATTCGTACCCGACTTCACTGAGTGCCTGTTTGCGAGCTGTCCCGGCGATTGGGATCGCTCTCGCTCCCGGCTGCACTGCATCGCAGAGGGGTAGCGACTCCGCGAATCGCGCGAGGGCTCGCGGGGTCTTGCATTTCCTAGGGTGTACGGTACCATGCCGCAGCGCTCAAGGGAAACTACGGAGGGAAGTACTATGGCGGAGAGCGTTCTCTACAATCCGGTCGACGTGCGCCGCTTTGCTGAGCGATTCCTGATGCACTATGGGGTGCCGACAGGCGACGCCAGAATCGCGGCCGACATCTTGGTGACAGCCGACGAGCGGGGCATCGATTCCCACGGGGTCACGCGTCTGTACACGTATTACGGAAGGCGTCTCGAGCGGAAGATCACCGTCCCGTCCTCGCCGACCCGAGTCGTGAAGGAGACCCCCACTACTCTTCTTCTCGACGGAGGCAACGGCCTCGGGCCCGTCGTCGCCCACCGGGCGATGTCCCGCTGCATCGAGAAAGCGAGAGAGATGGGACTCGCTCTGGTCAGCGTTCGCAACAGCAACCACTTCGGGATCGCCGGTTACTACGCGATGATGGCACTTCCACACGACATGATCGGCGTCTCCCTCACGAACTCGCAGCCGTTCGTCGCTCCGACCTACTCCCGCGCCGGCATCCTCGGAACGAACCCCATTGCGGTTGCCGTCCCCGCGGGCAAGGAGCGACCCTTCGTCCTCGACATGGCGACGAGCATCGTGTCTTTGGGAAAGATCCAGGTTTACAGCAAGGCCAAGGAGCCGATTCCCCTCGGATGGGGAATCGCCAAGACCGGCGAGCAGACGGAAAGCCCCGATGCGGTGCTCGACAAAGGCGCACTGCAGCCCTTGGGCGGACCCGACTACCTTCGCGGGTACAAGGGCTACGGGTTGGCCCTGCTCGTTGACATCCTCTCGGGCGTTCTCTCCGGTGCAGCGTCCGGCCCGCACGTGGGCCGACCGACGGACGACGGGATCGCCAACGTAGGCCACTTCTTCCTCGCCTTGCGAATCGACGCAGTGCGTGACCTCGGCCTGTTCAGGGACGGCATGGACGATCTGATCCGTGAGATGAAAGAGGCCGCCAAGGTTCCCGGCCAGGATCGGGTCTACATCCATGGCGAGAAGGAGTTTGAGCGGGCCGAGCGCTGCGCGGTGGAGGGTGTGCCCGTGCTGAAGGTCGCCATCGAGCAGCTGTCCACGATCGGAACAAGCATCGGAGTGCCGTTCGACTTGACCCCCATGCCGACTCGGACGAGGAACTAGATTCGCCTCACCCCACGCTGGAAGGAGATAGCAATGGCTACGAAGCGCAACAAGGAGCTGACCGTCGAGGAGCGGCTCGAGCTGGCCAAGCTGCCTGGGAAGCTGGCGCCGGAGTGGCACAAGCGGTACCGCGGCAAGGTGGAGACCACTCTGAAGTGTGCCGTCACGAGCGTCGACGACTTTGGGATCTGGTACACACCGGGCGTTGCGGCTCCCTGCAAGGAAATCCAAGCCGATCCGAGCAAGGCGATCGACTACACAAACAAGGCCAATACCGTCGCTGTCGTCTCCGACGGCTCGCGCGTGCTGGGACTCGGCAACATCGGTCCGCTCGCCGGACTTCCCGTGATGGAAGGGAAGGCCCTTCTGTTCAAGTACTTGGGCGGCGTTGGCGCGTTTCCGATCATGCTGGACACGCAGGACACCGAGGAGATCATCCAGGCCGTGAAGTGGATCGCGCCTGGATTCGGGGGGATTAACCTCGAGGACTTTGCGAACCCGAAGTGCTTCGAGATCCTCGACCGCTTGCGAGCGGAGCTCGATATCCCCGTCTGGCATGACGATCAACAGGGAACGGCATCCATCACCCTCGCCGGCGTCATCAACGCCCTCAAGGTCGTCGGCAAGGACCTGAACCGGGCGAAGTACTGCGTCGTCGGCTCAGGGGCTGCCAACATTGCCTTCGTCCGCGTTCTGACCCGAGCCGGTGTCCCCGCGGGGAACATCCTCCTTGTGGACAGCCGCGGCATCCTGCACTCTGGCCGGGAAGACCTTGAGGCCGACAAGGCGAACAACCCCTACAAGTGGAAGTACGCCCTCGAGACGAACGCCGAACATCGCCGAGGCGGGATGCCAGAGGCCATCGCAGGGACGGACGTCTTGATCGCGGCGTCCAAGACGGGGCCGGACACGATCAAGAAAGAGTGGCTTCGCACCATGAACAGCCGGGCGATCGCGTTCGTGATGGCCAATCCGGTCCCCGAAATCTGGCCCTGGGACGCGAAAGACGCCGGAGTCGAGATCGTCGGAACCGGCCGCAGCGACTTCCCAAACCAGGTCAACAACTCGATCGGCTTCCCGGGGATCTTCCGGGGCACCCTCGACGTGTTCGCGAAAACGATCACCGACGAGATGGCGATCGCCGCGGCGTACGCGATCGCCGACACAGCCGAGGAGAAGGGTCTGCGCGAGGACTACATCGTGCCAACGATGATGGAGACCGAAGTGTTCATCAACGAGGCCGTCGCCGTCGGACGGAAGGCGATCGAGCAGGGCGTCGCACGCCGCGTCTTGACGGAGACCGAGCTTCGCCGCGAGGCCGAGACGAAGATTCGGCACGCACAGGAGGAGACCCGAGTGCTGATGAAGAGCGGCATCATCCCTCCGCCTCCGAAGGAGGCCAAGTAGCCGACGGCATAGCGGAAACAAACGGTCTTCCAGGCGTATGGTGTACCGAGGCGGGCGCTCTATAGCGCCCGCTTGTCTCTCCATAGATCTCCGCCTAAGATCCATAGGGAAACCGATCGCACTCCCAGGAGGCGCCGTGTACCAACGGAAGGTCCAGAAGACCGGAGGATCGACGTACTTTGTGACTCTGCCTAAGGAGTGGGCGGAGAGCGTCGGGATCGGGCCAGGGACCGTCGTCACGCTGATGCCCAACGATTCCGGCGCGCTGCTCCTCGTTCCCGAGGCGCTCTCGGAGCGCAACGAGTGTGTGGTCGACCTTGGAGACTGGGATGCGGATCGGCTCTTCCGCGAGATCTATTCGCGCTACATCGTCGGCTTCGACATCATCGAGATCCGCGGCGAGCGCATCGGCCCTGACCAACGGCGGATGATCCGCGAGGTTGCCCAGGCCCTCGTCGGACTCGAGATCTTCGACGAGTCGCAGAGCCGCGTCGTCCTCCACGCCCTCGTCAACGTCCGCGACTTCCCCGCCGAGAAGACGCTGCGCCGGGTCTTCGACATCACCCGCGCGATGGTGTTCGACGCCGTTTCGGCGTTCTCCCATCACGACCAGGAGCTCGCCCGCGACGTCATCGAGCGGGACAGCGACGTCGATCGGCTGTCGCTCCTGATCGCGCGTCAGTTCAGCCTCCTCCTGCGCGACCTGATGCTTGAGGAGGACTTCGGCCTTTCGCGCCTCCAGTTCTTCCACTACAACGACGTGGCCCATCAGCTCGAGCGCGTCGCCGATCACGCGGGAAAGATCTCTGAAGCAACGATCGCGCTTGAATCCCCCATCGTCGCAGCCGTCGGCCACGAGATCGAGACGCGCGCCAAGGCGTCGATGGCGATCGTAGAACGCGCCGTGACCGCATTCTCGGCGCAGGATATCGACCTCGCGAACCAGGTGCTCGGCGAGCGCGCCAACGAGGAACGCCTCTTCTCGATCACCCGGCGCACCGCGTCCGACAAGCAACCCGACGCGGCGGCCGCGATCAGCATCGTCATGGACAGCCTCGTCCGGATTCGCGAGTACGGGTTCAACATTGCCGAGAATGCGCTCGACGCTCCGGCGTCGACGTATTCGCGGACGGCAAACCGCCACTAGGCTCGCGCAGGGAACCGCTCGACGCTACTGGATCGGCTTATCGTCGGAGGCTCGGTAGACGTTCAGCTCCTCGATGCTGCCGCTCGAGACGAAGACGATCTGCTCGCAGACGTTCGTCACAAGGTCGGCGATCCGCTCCAGGTTGTGGCTGACCCACATGAGGTACGTCGCCTGCGTGATCTTCGACGGGTCTCCGGCCATCAAGTGGAAGAGGTCGTGGTCGATCAGGTCGTGCAGGCGGTCCGCCTCGTCATCCCGCCCGGCAATCTCCCGCGCTCGAGGTCCGTCCCAGCGCGAATAGGCGTCCATCCCATCCGCAAGCATCTCCAAGACGACGTCCGCAAGCTTCGGGATGTCGATGAGGGGCTTGATGAGCGGGGCCGTCCCCAAGAGGAGGACGATCTTGCCGATGCCCTCGGCTTGGTCGCCCATCCGCTCTAGATCCGAGGCAACGTGGAGCGCGGCCGTGACACGTCGAAGGTCGCCGGCCATCGGCTGTTGCGTGGCCAAGAGGCGCAGGCAGTGCTCCTCGATCTCGTAGCGCTTCTTGTTGATCGCGGCGTCGCCGGCGATCAAAGCACGCGCCGCCACTTGGTCCCGCGCCTGCAAGACTCGAAGTCCTTCGCGGATCGAAACCGCGACCCTCTCCCCAAGCACAAGGACCTCACGTTCCAAGGCATGAAGGTCGTCTACGTAGGCGCCGCGCGTCGTCTTCTCCGCCATATTCTCCATCCTAACCAAACTTCCCGGTGATGTAGGCTTCGGTCCGAGGATCCGACGGCCGGGTGAAGAGCTGCTCCGTCGGCGCGAATTCAATCAGATCGCCGAGCAGCATGAATGCGGTTTCGTCCGAGACGCGCGCCGCCTGCTGCATGTTGTGAGTTACGATGACGATGGTCATGTCCTTCTTCAACTCCTGGACAAGGTCCTCGATCTTCGCCGTCGCCACGGGATCGAGCGCCGAGCACGGCTCATCCATGAGCAAGACCTCGGGCTCGACGGCCAGCGCGCGAGCAAGACAGAGTCTCTGCTGCTGGCCACCCGAGAGGTCGAACCCACTCTTCTTTCGAAGATGGTCCTTCACCTCGTCCCACAGCGCGGCTCGGCGAAGCGCGACCTCCACACGATCGCCCAGGTGATCCGCCATCCCGTTCACCCGCAGGCCGAAGGCGACGTTGTCGTAGATCGACTTCGGGAACGGATTCGGCTTCTGGAAGACCATCCCGATCCGGCGGCGAATCTCAACCGGGTCCGCGTCGCGCGCGTAGATGTCTTGCCCGTGGTAGAGGACTTGCCCCTCAAAATGCAGGTGAGGAATCAGGTCGTTCATGCGGTTGAGTGCGCGGATCAGCGTGCTCTTCCCGCACCCTGATGGTCCAATCACCGCCGTGGCGCGGCAGACAGGAAAGGAGAGGCTGACGTCGCGCAGAGCCTGCTGTTTCCCGTACCAGAGGGAAAACTCGGACATGCGGAGAATCGGCTCCACAGAGCAAACCGCCTCTTGAGCCGCGCGAGGACCGAGCGAGACCGACGATCGTTCCACTACCACACCTTCTTTCTGCGAGCGTGGGCGCGCAAGAGGATCGCGCCCAGGTTCAGGATGAGCACGAGGCCGACCAAGACGAGGACGGCTCCGTACTGGAGGCCCTGCGTCCTCCACGCATTCGGGCTCTCCGTAGCCATGACGAAGATGTGGTACGGAAGGGCCATCACTTCGTCGAGAGGTGTTGAGGGAAGCCGCGGCGTGAAGAATGCGGCGGCGGTGAACATGATGGGTGCCGTCTCCCCGATGGCACGAGAGAGGGAGAGGACGATCCCGGTGAGGATCCCCGGCAAGGACGCCGGGAGGACGATCGAGTGGATCGTCCGCCAGCGGGTCGCCCCGACCGCAAGCCCGCCCTCGCGAAAGCTTCGCGGCACGGAGCGCAGCGCTTCCTCCGTGGTCCGTATAAGGAGCGGCAAGATGAGGAACCCCAGAGTTAGCGAGCCGGCAAGAAGCGACACTCCGATTCCGAGCGCCTTCACAAAGAGCGCCAATCCGAGGAGCCCGAAAACGATCGACGGGACCCCGGCCAGGGTGTTCACGCCGATCCGAATGGCGCGCACCCAGGCCCCTTCCCGCGCGTACTCGACCAGGAAGATCGCCGCTCCGAGGGCGAGTGGGAGTGCGACCACAAGCGCCCCGATTGTCAAGTAGAAGCTTCCTACGAGCGCGGGGTAGATGCCTCCCGCCGTCATCCCCCGGCGCGGAAACGCAGTCAAGAACTCCCACGTGACGGCTCCGCTTCCACGGGAAATGATGTAGTAGAGAATGACGCCGAGGGCGAGCAGGCCAACCAGCATCGCCGCCCCGAGCAGGGAGAACGCGACAATCTCGGTCACCTGCTTTGCCTTCGCGCTTCGATGGGCCTTCATTCGCCCCTCCTGGCAACGCGCCAGCACAGCCACTCGGCCAACCCGTTCGTGGCAAGTGTGATCAAGAGGAGGATCGCGCCAAGCATGAAGAGCGCGTGGTAGTGCGCACCACCCTGAGGAGCTTCCGCCATCTCAAGGGCGATCCCCGCCGTGAGAGTTCGCACTGGGCGCAGGAACGACCACGTCAGTGCAGGCGAGTTCCCCGCCACCATCAGGACCGCCATCGTCTCGCCTACCGCGCGACCCATCCCGAGAACTGCCGCGCCGAACAGACCGGAGAACGCCGACGGGAACACGACCCGCCAGGTCGTCTCCCAGCGGGAGGCGCCTAACGCGAGGGATGCTTCCCGGTGTGCCTTAGGAACGGCCGCAAGGGCATCCTCGGCGAGGCTCGCCACCGTGGGCAGGGCCATGAACCCCAGGATGAGGGATGCCGTGAGGGCGTTCTGCCCCGTCGGCAGGCCAAAGGCGCGCTGCACGAACGGAGCCAGCACCGTCAGCCCGAAGAAGCCGTACACGACCGAAGGGATCGCCGCGAGCAACTCGAGCAGCGACTTTGCCAAGTCCCGCAGAGCCGGCGGCGCGACTTCCGCAACGAAGCCCGCGGCCGCGAAGCCAAGCGGGAGTGCCAAGACGAGCGCTCCCAGCGTGACCAGCATCGTGGCCACAATCATCGGAAGGGCCCCGAAGACCGGCGGTTCACTCGTTGGATACCACTTCGGGCCGAGGAACTCGAGAGGCGAGACGTAGCGGAAGATGGGGAGTGCCTCGCGAACCACGAAGAAGAGAATGACACCTAGCGCGACCAGACCGACGAGGCCGAATGCGAAGAAGATCGGCCGATCCGCGCGCTCCGCGAGACGCGAGAGCCGCGACCGGTGCCGCCTGAAACTGATACCTCTTGCCGACGTTACGTCCATAGTTCTGCACGCTACTATATATCTGACACCTATTATCTGCAACTGTACCCAGGATATTGCCAGGACCAGTAGAAGCTAGAGGCCGGTCTCACTCACGGAGACCGGCCTCCGCGGGGAGGGGAGGTGAGGCCAGCTACATTCCCGGAAGAACGCGGATGGGTGCGAAGCCCGCGTCGACGACGAGCGCCTGCCCCGCATCCGAGAGGATGAACTTGACGATGTCAGCGATCTCGCCCTTCGGATACCCATTCGTGATGAAGAAGAGGGGGCGAGAGAGCGGGTACTCAAACGAGATGGCGGTCTCGACGCTCGGCATGATGAAGGGATCTACGGACGTTTTCGCGAGCGAGAGCGCCTTCAAGCTGGGCTGGAGGTAGCCTAGACCGACGTAGCCGATCGCTCCCGGAGTCGAGGCGACAGTGGAGGCGACGGCGCCGTTGGAGGCCTGGAAGAGCGCTCCGGCAGTGACCTCCTTGTTCTCGAGGACGACTTCCTTGAACGTCCCGTAGGTTCCTGACGAGGAATCGCGCGAGACAACGACGATCGCCTGGTTGGGACCGCCAAGGGCGCTCCAGTTCGTGACCTCACCCAGGTAGATCCGGCGGAGGTCGTCGTACGTGATCTCGCCAATCGAGTTGGAGGGGTGAACGACGATTGACAAGGCGTCGATGGCAATCTCCCAGATGTACGGCATCACACCGTTCGCAATGGCCTTCTGGAACTCCTCGAGCTTCATGTACCGCGATGAGCCGGCGATGTCCGTCGTCCCATCGATGATCGCCGCGATCCCGGTGCCGGAGCCGCCGCCCTGCACCGACAAGACGATGCTGGACGCAAGTTCTTCCGAGATGAGCTGCGCGATCGGGAGAGCCGTCGTCGATCCTTTGTATGTGACCTCGGCAACCGCAGAGACACTGACCACGATGAGCGCGAGAGCCGTTGCCAGCTGTGTGAGTAGCTTTCTGGACATATTCGCCTGCCTTCGTATATAGAGATGACACGAAGTATATACATCGCTCGTCACCTGTCAAGCCGGCCCGCCGGTGGCCTTGCACGACGAGGTTGACCGATGTCCGATTCCGGTCTATAACCGACCGCTCCACGGACGAACTCAAGGAGGCTGAAATGCCGAACACGCTCCCCGAGATTCAGGAAGAGGTCTGGCGGCTTCTCAAACCCACCCAGTGCGTCTACCTCGCGACCAGTGAAGGCGAGCAGCCGCGGGTCCGTCCCGTGACGCTCCTCAACATCGATCAGAAGTTCTGGATCGCGACCAGCACACGAAGTGCCAAGGCGCGGCAGATGCGCCACAACCCGAACGTCGAGTTCTGCCTTCCCCTCGACGTCGAGGGTGGAAACGGCTACCTGCGCGTGGCCGGGCTCGCCGCGTCGGTCACCGATCCAGAGACCCGCGAAGCGATCGGAAAGCAGGTCCCGTTCCTGCGGGAATTCTGGGCCGGCAGCGACGATCCGCAGTTCGCCCTCTTCCGCATCACGCGGGTCGAGGTCGAGTATTTGCGTCCGGGGGATCTCACGGCGTTCACGTTCCTTGTCTAGGTGTCCCGCCCCGCCGGGCCCTGAAGTTCGGCGTGAGTCGACGAGCTCTACTCGCTGGTCAGTGCCTCGACCGGGTTGAGGCGGGCGGCTCGCCAGGCCGGCCAGGCCCCGGATAGCCCTCCCACGACGAAGGACAGCCCGAGCACCCCAGCAACCAACCCAACGCTGAAGATCGGGAAGAAGCCGCCGACGCCCACAGCACGTCCGAACAGGCGTGCCGCAACGAGACTCAAGGCGGCACCGATCCCCAGACCTAGGATCCCGCCGATCAAACCCATCAGGCCGGAATCCATCATGAAGAGCGCCATCACCTGACCGTCGCGGGCCCCGATCGCTTTCAAGACCCCGATCTCCCGCGTCCGCTCGAGCACCGCGGTGTACATCGTGTTCATCAGCCCTAGGCTGCCCACAAGGAGAGCCACGGCGGCAATGCTTGCGAGCACCGTCTCGATCATCCCAAGGGTTCCCTGGATTTGATCGGCGATCTCCTGGACCGAGATGGGCGTGCCCGACGCCCCCTGCTGGGCAATCGCAAGCCGGACGTCATCCACGGCCGCGCTGACGGAGGCCTCCGCCTTCACCCTCGCAACGGTCACCGTCACGGCGTTGGCCGACGGCCATACCGCCTGTGCGCGCTCGCCGAGAACCACAAGGGCGTCCGCTGTGTTGGCAAGGTTGCGGAAGGCAGCGATCCCCGTCCCACTGGCTGCGCCGACCTCTCGAGCCACGCGCTGCCCAGAGATGGCTGGCTGGCGCTGTCCGTTCCCCAGCGCCGCTGGTCCGGTCGACGTGAGGACACCGACCACGAGGAACGGTCGACCGGCAATCGTGACTGTGTCGCCTGGTTCCACGCCCAGGGTCGCCGCGGCTCGAGCTCCGACGACCACCTGATCCGCTCCGGAGTCGGTGAAGGAACTCCCCCGCGCGATCTTGAACCCCGGGAGGACGGACGGGAAGGCATCGAGCAACTTCGTCGTCGGTGTCACCACGCGCAAGTACCCGCTTTCACTCGACCCTTTCACCGCTGCCACCTGGAGTCCGAGAGTCCCCGCCTCGGCGAGCTCTGGAACCTGCTCAAGAAGGCGGGCCACGTCGATCGAGGGTGCGGCCCCAGCCCGTCCGCCCCCAGGGAGGCTGTTGCGTGTGCCGGCCCCTGCAGGTTCAGCACCCGAGGTGCTTCCCGTTAACGCCTCGGGAGAGAAGGTCCCACCGGCCGGAGTTGCCGCGGCACCGGGCAAGGCTGTCAACCGATTCGCCGTGGCGCGCGCCCCCTCGGGAACGATCAGCACGATGTCGTACCCAATGGCTTCGAATTGCTTCACGACGGCCACTTGCACGCCGGTCCCGATGGACAGACGTGCCGTCACCGCCGTGACCCCGATCAGAACGCCGAGGATCGTGAGCCAGGAACGCATCCGCCGGCTGCGGATGTTCTGGACAGCTAGTCGGAAGAGGTTGCGATACATAGCATCACCTCACGCGACCGCGGCGGGAGAGGCTTCAAGCTTCCCATCGCGCAGTCGGACGCGAACGTCGGCCAGCTCGGCAACGTCTGCGTCGTGGGTCACAACGACCAGGGTCTTTCCCCGGTCCGTCAGCTCCCGAAGTAGGTTCAGGATCCTCTTTCCCGTCTCTGTATCGAGGTTCCCCGTCGGCTCGTCGGCGAGGATCGTCCCCGGCTCGCGGACGAGGGCCCGTGCAATGGCCACCCTCTGCTGTTCTCCGCCGGAGAGCCTCGCCGGTCGATGGTCCTTCCGATCCTGGAGCGATACGGCATCCAGCGCACGCGCACCACGCTCGCGCGCGCTCGCGACCGAAGCTCCCCGCAGAAGGAGCGGAAGGAAGACGTTCTCCAGGGCGGTGAGGTTCGGCAGAAGATTGAACTTCTGGAAGACGAACCCGACCTCGGTGGCGCGGAAGTCGGCGCGTTCCCGCGAGCTGAGCGCTGACAGGTTTCGCCCTTCAAACGTCACGCGTCCTGCCGTCGGGACGTCGAGAGCGCCGATCAGGTGCAGCAGCGTAGACTTCCCGGATCCGGAGGGCCCCATGACCGCGGTCATCCTCCCCGGCGCGACTTCGAGACTCACCCCACGCAACGCGTGGACCTCCGTCTCCCCCATGCGATAGCTCTTGTGAACGTCTTCAAGCGCGAACACACGACCCTCCTACTTCTCAGGCTCGTACAGGAATGCAGCCAGTTCGATCGAGCCGAATCGTTGGAAGGAAGAAGACCCGCCGGCATCCGCCTGCGGCTGGTACTCAAGTTCCATCAGCGGCAGGAAAGGAAGGAGATTCCGCACCACAAGATCAACAGGAACCGCGACGCGAATGCGAACGTTGCTGTAGTCCGCATGGGTGTACGTCCCGAAGACGACGTCGACGCCCGCAATCGTACCCCCATCTCCCGTGCTCAAGTGGGCGCCGTCAGGCAGGACGATCTCGGTGTGGGTCGCCACGGCATCGGATCCGATCGCCGACAAAGGGGTCAGGTCGACGGTCCCCTGGGTGTTCGTTGGGACCCTGATGCCCAGTGCCCGAAGTTGAATCCCAAACAGCCCCAGGGCGACACGGTCTTGGGGCACCACGTCCGAACTCGACGACTCGATCCGGTACAACCCGTTCCCTTGCGGGATCACTTCGGTCGTCGTTGTGGCGTAGCCAAGGATGCCGGCACGCTCGATCTTGTACGTGTACTTCAGATGTCCACCGGGGTACTCCCCCCCGCTGAATAGCTTCACGACCCGGGCCGTGCCTGACTCAGGTCCCGTTCCCTTCGTTGGGGTCGTATCCCCTTGCACCAGCCCAGCGCTCGCGAAGACCAAGAGGGCTGCGAGACTTCCACCCAACAGTCGAGTCACCACGCTGCTTCGAGCCATTGTCCACCTTCGTAGGAGATAGTCTGCGCAATCCTCCAGTGCTGCTCCCCAAATTCTACGCCCAGCGTATGACAGGTTCATGAAGAAGGGTCGCTCCTACCTCCGAACCCGCCCTCACTCGTCCCTCCCGGAAGCGCTCCCGAACCGCAAGCTGTCTGGCAACTTGGCGGGCTGGTCACGGCCCCGTATGATCACACGGTGGAATGAGCGTCGGTGTCAGACTTCACGCTCACTCAGCGCTCGACGACGTACGGACTGGAGGAAAGGAGTTCGCGCGGTGCTAGGCCGATTCGAGTACGCTCGCCCGATCTCCGTGAACGAGGCGTGCCGCCTCCTCGCCGAGGGCGGCCGCGATGCCGCAGTCCTCGCCGGCGGCACCGACCTCCTCGTCAACCTGCGCGACGGCTCCCGCTCTCCGTCTCTACTTGTTGACGTGAAGCGGATCGGCGAGCTTCAGGCGCTCAAGACGGGCTCGGGCGAGGCCATCGTCGGCGCCGCGGTGCCGTTGAACGTCGTTGCCGAGAACCGAGAGCTTCGACAGGCCTACCCGGCGCTTTCCGCCGCGGCCCTGTCGATCGCCACGTACCAGCTCCGGAATCGAGCGACCATCGCCGGGAACCTGTGCAACGCCTCACCGGCCGCCGACATGGCCCCCATCCTCCTCGTCCTCGACGCGAAGCTCACCGTGCAGAGCCCACAAGGAACCCGCGCCGTGCCCGTCGCCAAGCTATTCACAGGCGTGAAGCGAACGTGCCTTACCCCCGGCGATGTGGTGGTTGACGTTCGAATGCCGCCCCTCGACGGGGAACTGCGAACGGCGTTCCGGAAGCAGCAGCGAATCCGCGGGCACGACCTCGCCGTCGTGAACGCCGCCGCAGCGCACGCGCCGTCGCGCGGCATCCTGCGCGTCGCAATCGGAAGCTGCGCTCCCACACCCGTCCTCCTCGAACCGTTCGAGACGAAGAGAACCTCACTTCAGGTCCTCGCCGACAAGGTGATCCGGGCCGCCGCCGCGGCGACGGCGCCGATCGACGACGTCCGCGCGTCAGCCGCCTACCGCCGCGCCGTCCTCCCCGTTCTTCTCCGCCGACTCCTCGCCGACGTAAGTGCCCGAGGGGGTGCCGCCTGATGTACGAGATCGAGCTTCGCGTCAACGGCCACGTCGAGCGCGCCTCGGTTTCCGCCGGGATGACGCTCCTCGAGCTTCTGCGCGACCGCCTCGCCCTCACGGGAGCCAAAGAAGGGTGTGGCATCGGCGAGTGCGGGGCGTGCACTGTGCTCCTTGACGGAAAGCCGGTCACTGCCTGTCTTGTCCTCGCCGTGGAGGCCGACGGCCTCGAGGTTCGCACGATCGAGGGGGAAGCGACGGATGGTGAGTTGTCGGCGCTCCAGCGCGCGTTCGTCGACGCCGGCGCCGTGCAATGCGGGTTCTGCACCCCGGGGATGATCATGTCCGCCCGCGGCCTCCTGCAGCGATCTCCTCATCCGACCGACGAGGAGATCGTCGAAGCGATCGCCGGGAACCTCTGCCGCTGCACCGGGTACGAGGCGATCCTTCACGCCATCCGCGTCGTGGCTCCGGAAGAGGTTGAGTCACGCACAGGAGAAACCTGCACGAAGACCGCCCGGCTCCTCCGAAGCGATCCGTCCGTGGGAGGGCGACCATGACGCGCGAGCTCGTCTACGTCGGCAAGCCGGTGCCCCGCGACGACGCTATCGACAAAGTTACGGGGGCCGGGCGCTACACGCACGACCTCGCGCTCCCCGGCATGCTCCACGCCGCTCTCGTGACGTCGCCGCACGCGTCGGCGCGCATCGTCCACGTCGACGTCGCGGACGCCGCGGCCTTGCCCGGGGTTCGCGCAGTCCTGACCGGCGCGAACCTCGACGTTCGCCTCGGCCTCTACATGCGCGACAAGCGGATCCTCGCCCGAGACGTGGTTCGGTACCAGGGAGAGCCGGTCGTCGCCGTGGCCGCCGACACGCTCGACATCGCCCGCGACGCCTGCCGCCGGATCCGCGTCCAGTACGAGCCCACAGCGGCCGTGTTCGATCCGCGCGAGGCCATGAAGGCCGCCGCGCCGCTCATCCATCCGGATCTAGGCTCCTACGCCCACCTGGAGGGCGTTTTCTTCCCGAAGTCCCGCACCAACATCGCCCACCACCAGAAGATCCGAAAGGGCGACTTCGAAGCCGCGATCGCCTCCGCCGAGGTCCTGCTCGAGGCGCGCTTCGACAACCCGCCCGTGCAGCACGTCCCGATGGAGACGCACGCCGCGATTGCACAGGCCCTCCCCAACGGGCGGGTCGAGATCTGGACGTCGTGCCAATCCCCGTACACGGTCCGGCACCTGATGAGCGCTGCCTTCGGCCTTCCGCACGCAGCGATCCGCGTCCACGTCCCGTACGTGGGCGGCGGCTTCGGAGGCAAGGCGGGCCTCAACCTGGAGCCGCTCGTCTACGTCCTGTCGAAGGCCTCCGGCGGACGGCCGGTGAAGTTCGTCGCGTCGCGAGAGCAGGAGTTCAACACGCTTCCGTCGCGACAAGGCCTCTACTCGACCATCCAGATCGGGGCGACCCGCGCCGGCAAGATCGTGGCGCTCAAGGCCACCTATGTCTGGGATGCCGGCGCGTACGCCGACTACGGCGTCAACGTCGGGCGCGCCGCCGCGTACTCCGGCGCCGGGCCGTACGCGATTCCCCATTGTTGGATCGACTCCTTCGTGGTCTACACGAACAAGGTCTACGGCACGGCGTACCGTGGGTTCGGGCACCTCGAGGTCTTGTGGGGAATCGAACGCGCCATCGACCAGATGGCGCGGAAGCTTGGCCTTGACCCCGCCGAGTTCCGACGCCGCAACCTGCTGAAGGTTGGAGACACAACGATCACCGGCGAGGCGTTCACGACCGGGCACGGAAAGCCGGTCGCCTGCCTCGACGCCGTGACGACGGCCATCGGCTGGGGCACGCCGCTGGCTCCTCCGACAGAGCCGACGAAGCGCCGCGGCAAAGGGATCGCGATGCTCCACAAGGCGCCGGCAATGCCCACGTCGACGTCATGCTCGACGATCATCAAGCTCGACGAGGACGGCGCGGCCGACATCCTCGTTTCCGGCGTGGACTACGGACAGGGAACGTACACCGTCCTCCGTCAAATCGCGGCCGAGGAGCTTCGTCTGCCCATCGAC
>JBDKUT010000070.1:0-2857 GCA_039679545.1 Thermotogota bacterium | reverse complement strand
TCGCCCAACCCTCGACGGCAGGATCGACGTTGCGCGACCAGAAGGTCCGGGCAATCTCGTCCCACCGCTCGGCGACCCCCGCGTCGGGGATTCCGACCTCGTGGGCCACGGCGGCGACTCGCTCGCGAAGCTTGCGCGCTGCGTCGAGCACAGCGAGTGCGGCCATCATCGTCCCGCGCGACGCCACCGTCGGACCGCCGTCCGGGACGCGCGACGTGTCGATCGGGGCGAGGTGGACGCGTTCCATCGACACGCCGAGGGCTTCGGAGGCGACCTGAAGGACCGCCGTGGAGAGGCCCTGCCCCATCTCGACCGTTCCGACGGCCACCGTCACCGAGCCGTCGGCCTCGAGCTTCATCGTGGCTCCGGCCTTGTCGAGCGACGGCGCCTTTCCTCCGAGTCCGACACCGTAGAGAACGCAGGAGATCCCGAGCCCGCGGCGACGATCCGCGTGCGTCTTGTTGAACACCTCGACGCGGGAGAGCCGCTCCACCCAGCCGGCAAGGTCCAGGGCGCGGTCGAGCGTTTCCGCGATCCCCACGCTCTCTTCGATCCGGTGATCCGTCGAGGTCCGGTCGCCTGGGCGAAGGACGTTGCGCCGTCGCACCTCGGCGCGATCGAGATCGAGGCGCTCCGCGATCCGGTCCATCTGCGACTCGTGGGGGAAGATGACCTGGGGACTCCCGAACCCTCGAAATGCTCCGTTCGGTACGCTGTTCGTCGCGACGGAGCGCGCGACGACGTGCACGTTGGGAACTCGATACGGTCCGGCGGCGGTTACCAGGCTTCGCCACAGGACCGCGGAGGAGAGAGTCTGGTAGGCGCCGGCGTTGAGGACGACGTCGACGTCGATGGCCGTGATCGTGCCGTCGGCCTTTGCGCCCGTTCGGTAGCGAACACGAGCCGGGTGTCGCTTGCTCGTCGTGAGCACGTCCTCTCCGCGATCGAGGACGAGTTTGGCTGGCCGGCGCGTCGTCCACGCGACGAGGGCCGCCAGCGCGGCGATCTGTGACGGAACGTCTTCCTTTCCACCGAACGCCCCTCCCGTGGCTGTTTGGATCGCACGAACCTTAGCGAGCGGAAGGCCGAGGACCTTGGCGACCGCCCCCTGCACGTAGAACGGGCACTGCATCGACGCGTAGACCGCGATCGATCCAGCTTCGTCCGGAACCGCGATCGCTCCCTGGGGCTCGAGGTAGGCGTGCTCCTGGTATCCGGTCTCGTACTCGCTCTCGACGACGGCGTCCGCTTGGGCGAACCCCTCGTCGGTATTGCCTTTGACGAGGATCATCCGGTTGAAGATGTTGCCGCCGCCCTCGGCGGCCGCGTGGACGCAGATGACGGGGGCGTCCGGCTCGAGAGCGCGCCGCGTGTCGGTGACCGCAGGAAGAGGTTCGTAGTCAACGCGCACTTCGAGCGCCGCCTTCCTTGCGGTGCGGCGCGACATCGCTCCGACGAGAGCCACGGGCTCGCCGATGTAGCGGACGATGCCGTCTGCGAGCGCGGGTTGATCGTCGTAGATCACGTGGACGACGTTCGCCCCGGGAACGTCCTTGTGGGTTACGACACAGATGACGTTTGGATCGCCGAGCGCTTCGGACGCGTCGATCGAGAGGACCCTGGCGTGCGGGTGGGGACTGCGAACGACGGCGACGTGGATCATGCCGGGGAAGGCGAGGTCGTCGACGTACCTCGCCTCGCCCCGGACCTTGTCGACCGCGTCCGGCCGAGGAACGCTCGTGCCGATCAGCGTCGTCCGCTTTTCCATCCCTAGAGGCGACCTCCCATCGTCAGGGTGAGGATGGCCTTCTGCGTGTGCAGTCGGTTCTCGGCCTGGTCGAGGATCCACGACAGCTTGTTGTCGCAGACCTCGGGATCGGCCTCGTTGCCGCGGTCGACGGGCATACACTGCAGGAGGTGTCCCGGTGCGCCGAGCCTCTTCTGTCGCTCGGTCGAGTACTTCCAGCCTACGTACTTCTTCGCGATCTCGGCTTCCTTCTCCTTGCCGATCTGGTAGCGATCCTTCGTGAACCAGTTCCTCGGGAAGTCGACGGTCGCTCCGTCGAGGGCCTTGTCGAGGTTGTGGGAGATCTCAAACGAGCCGCCCGACGCCGCCGCGAGGTCGCGGCAGTCCTGCATGACCCTCGGGTCGAGGTCGTACTCGGGCGGGTTCGCCACGACGACGTTCATGCCGTACAAGGACGAGATGAGCGCGGTCCCTTGCACCGAGCACCAGCCGCGAATCCATGGCGACCAGGCCCACATGATGACGATCTTCTTCCCCTTGACGGTTCCGTCGAGCTTCTCGTGCATCGTGTAGATGTCGGTCAGGGACTGGCACGGGTGGTTGATGTCCGACGCCATGTTGATGATCGGCACGCGGCAGTGCTCGGCGAACTTCTGCATGACCTGGTCACCCTGACCGTAATGTTGGACCGCGTCGTCGAGCAAGCGGATGCCGATCCCATCACAGTAGCGGTCCATCGCCTCGGCGGTGTCTTTCACCGTTTCCCCCGCGCCCGGTTTGTCTTCGAGCGAGAGGCGCATCGTCTGCGGGTTGATGAACTGCGAATGCCCACCGAGCTGCGTCATCGCCGTCTCGAACGACATCCGCGTCCGCGTCGACCCCGCGAAGAACATCATCGCGAACGTCTTGTACTGAAGGGTCGGGTGGGGGGTGCGACAGTAGTACGCGCCCTTCAACTGGTCCGTGACCTTCATCGCGATGTCGTACTCTTCCTTCGTCCAATCGAGCTCGCTGATGAGGTCCCGCCCTGCGAGATCAAACCAACTCATGTCTCCTCCTCGGGCCTTCGACGGGAACAATCCCCCGAGAGGCCCCGGGGTGCGGGCCGAA
>JBDKUT010000069.1:0-5852 GCA_039679545.1 Thermotogota bacterium | reverse complement strand
ACGATCCGAGGAAGACCACGCTCGAGCGCCTTGTCGAGCACGCGCTGGCTCAGGTGTTGGAAGGCGTCGTTGTAGAGCTCGGCAGCCTTCCCCTGGGGAACTGGGCGGATTCCGACCGGGCTACCTCGTGCGATCTTGGACATCGAACCCGACTGCACCTTGGTCTGCACGGAAGCCCTGAGGATCTTCTTCTCGGACGCACCGAGCGCCTTGGTCGCGGCACGCACCATGCCCCGCGTGATCTTCTGCACCGGGCCCGTGTCGGTCGCCACGAAGTTCCTGATGATGTTCCCGCGCTCGCGTGCGGAGAGCCTCGCGCCGAGAGTGCTGACGCGGAGCTCGACCGTCTTCATGTAGTCCTGCAAGCGCGCCAGCTCGAGAGAGATCCGCTCCTGCATCTGCTCCTTAATCGGAACGCCTTCGAGCAGGCCGTACTCGGAGTAGTCCTTGGCGCGACCAGAGGAAGGTTGTGCGGGTTTCCTCGGTGCTGTCACCGGCCTCGGCTTTCTCGGCGCGGGCTTCGGTTTGTCGTACGGCATCCTCGGCTCGGTTACGACCGGTGGTTTCCTGCGCTGCGGAGGACCGGGTTCGTTTGGTGCGCGCGGCTTTCTTGGGGCCCTCGGCGCGGGCCGCTTCGGCGCCGGAGGTGTCGGGATCGGCTTCAGCGACTGCACAGGCTTCCCGAACGTCACCTGTTTCGCGTCGTCCGCGATCTTGATGTACCCGCTGTCCGAGAGGGCGTTGAGCGCGTCGGTGATCTTGAACTCGTCGTCGGCCTTCCTCAGCGCGGACAGACCGTCCT
The DNA here is from genome assembly GCA_039679545.1 of Thermotogota bacterium. GTDB lineage: Bacteria > Bipolaricaulota > Bipolaricaulia > UBA7950 > UBA9294 > JAPLGD01. The sequence goes on along the minus strand of JBDKUT010000069.1, from coordinate 5,050 downwards.
TCGCCGCCGCCTGCTTGTCCGGGTTGAAGCGGATGAACCGCTGCGTCCCATCGCTCGAACGGATCGAGTAGACGCGCGTCGCAGCCGGCTGCTTCGCCTCGGCGAGGACCACCTGCCGAACGTTCGCGAGGTTGAGCTGCTCGACGTGCAGCACGATTCCCGACATGTCCGCCGTGAGACCGAGCGAGTTCACAAGGTTCTCGAGCGCGTTCCACTCACCGGCCGGGCCCGATGGCCGCACGACTCGAACGAGTTCGCCGACAGGGCGGATCGCCATGTTGGCCGTGTGGAACTGGTACCTCTGAAACGCGCCACCGTCCCACGCCGGGACCTTGACGCCGGAGGGAGAAGTGAAGTCGTCGCTGAAGGAGTAGCGGTCGACGACATCCTGGTTTCCGACGACAGTCGGATTCCCTGGTTTCGGGTCTCTGAAGACCGACTGCGGTCGCGTGCCGACCCCTCGCGCTGGCTTCGCTCCCGCGGGCACCGCCCTTGGCGGAGTCGGCGAGGTCGGTCCCGTTGCGCGCGGCCACGATCCCCGCGGAACCGACACCGTGCTCGAGATCGGGAGCGTCCAGGAGCGACAGAGGTAGTGGTACGGCGGCACACCGATGTTCTGCTCGGAGAGCCCGGCGAGTGACTTGTTGTACGCGAACTGCCCGCGGTCATCGACCCTGCCGAAGCCCGAACGGACGACGTCCGCGACCTTCACACCACCGCCGGACATGATCGACTTCACGCCGGTGTTCGGATCGCGCACCTCGCGAAGGAACGGCGAGGCCACTGCTGGGTCGACCGCGTTGATGGCGCCGATCACCTGGACGCTGGCGACGTGCGTCTCGATGATCATGCCATCGAGGCAGCGGCAGATGTCCGTCGTGCGCTCGTCGAGGATCGCCTGCACCTCGAGCGATTCGATGCCGACCTCGAGGTAGCCCGACACCTCGGAGTACGACCTCGCGCGGCTCACGCCGACGGCCGCGACCGCCTTGAAGTACTGGAGACCGCGCGCCTGCCACGCCTGGGGAAGACCAGCGCGTAGGTTCGCCGCGATCTCGTTCCGCCCGAGCCCGTTCGCCAGGCCGTCCGTCACGATGGACCTCGCCTGCCGACTCAACGCCTCGGAGCGCACGCCGGCCGCGTTCCTCATGAACAAGCCCTGCTGCTTCGTGATGGCGCCGATGGCGCGCACGTCTGGCTGGCGCAGGGAGATGCCGATGGTGGGGGAGAAGTTGTCTCGCAAGACCTGACGCGTCGCGCCGAACACCTTCGACAGCGTCGCCTCGATCTTCAGCTTCCACGTCGGCATCAGCTTGTCGGCTGACGTCCCGAGCATCGAGCGCAGCCCCGTCCGGATCTCGGCCATCTTCGAGGAGAATGAGGACGGGCTCAGGCTCGACCAGTTGATGTCGAGCGACTCGACGTACTTCACGAACGCCGCGCCGTACTTCGTCCACTCGGCGTAGCGAAGCTGCCCGGCAAGACGCTCCGCGATCTTCCGCGCGTCCGACGGGTCCGCCGGCGAGAGCCCCTTCTCGATGAGGTACCCGGAGGAGGAAACGATGTGCGTTGCGTTCGAACCTTCTGCTGCGCTCTCCGACATCGCGCGGATCGTCTCCATCCTCCTGAACACCGTAGAACGCCCGAGAACCTCGGCGCGCAGAAGGACAACCTCACCCCCGGCCGAGTGCCGGATCGCAGCTCTCCGCGCCGCTGGCGCATCCAGGGAATCGATCCGGACGGGCGTCGGCCGGTCACCCAGGACGAGGAGCGCGTAGCCGGAAGCCTTGGCGATCCGCCCGGGCCGGACACCGGCCTTCCACATGGCGACCGTCTCGTCGTGACCGAGGTCGCAGAGCGGCTCGAGCGTCACGAACCCGTCGGCCGGCGTTGAGTAGACGGCAATCATTCTGCCTTCGGCTTCAGCTTCAGTTCGGGTTGCGGGTGCACGCCAGCCTTCTTCAGCTTGTCGGGAAGCGCGACCTCTTTCTTCTCCGGGGCCTCGGCGGGAAATGCCTCGCCGTTCCTGATGGTGAACCACACGCCGCACCGCTTGCAGTGCCCGGATCCGCACTGGATGGCTCGGTCGAGCGTCGGCGTCTTCGGGCTGTTCAGGATGTTGGCCCGGGCGAACTGAATCGCGGCGCACGCCGGGCACCGAAGCACGACCGCGCCGCTGTCGTGCGCGATGATTTCTCCGCGGGCCGGGCGTTTCACCGCGAGTCTGACGACCCCCTCGAGCACGAAGTACGGTCCCTTGAACCACTCCGCCATGCTGCACCTACTGTGACTGCGGGCCCCCGCCCTTCGCGAAGACGCGCTGCACAACCACGTTCACGGTTTCGACGAGAGCCGGATCGAGCGCGCGGATTCCTGAGCACCCGCCCCTGAACCGCGCTGTGCCGTCGAGCGTCGTGAGCGTCTCCCGAGAGAACGGAGCCCCGTTCCCGGTGTTCGCCGGCAGAGGAAGCGGTGGTCGCTGGTTCTCGTACGCGAACCGGATCGCCTCCTTCTTCGCGTATGCTTGGGCGATCCGTTCGATTGCCTCGACCACCTTCGCTGAGTAGCCGTTGACGACCACACCGAAGGCGACAGACCCGAAGATGGTGTCCGCCCTGTACTCGGCGGCGAACATGTACTCGAACATCGAGTAGTACCCGCGCTCCAGGGTCTTCGTGAACGCGCACTCGAAGGACGAGTACGGTTCGCGTTTTCTCGGCGGATACGTCGGAAGCGGGAGCCGGACGACGAACGAGTCGACCGTCAGCGGCAGTGGAGACTTCGGTCCTCCTCCTCCCATTCCCATCACGCCCTCCTGTACTTCTCGCCGAGGCTTCTCTCGGAGACGATGACGCGCCGCGCTGGGCTCGAGATCGAAGCGAGGTGGATCATGCCGACCTCGTCCACCTCGGCGACGCGCACCTTCATCATCGGGTCCGGGATTCCGGCGCCCTCGATCTCGAGGTTGATGAAGGTGTCGCCGATGGCGATCCCCCTGTGCTCCCTGTGGAACAGTCCGCTCACTCGGTGTCCCCTTCCCCGTCGCCCTTCTTGCCCTCCGCTGCGGGATCGCCGAAGACAGCGTGCACGTCGAGGTTGTATCCGGCCTGACGGAGCTCGTCGGTGATGACGGCCTCGACCCGGCGCTGCAGCTCGTCGAGGCGCGCAACGACCTTCCCCATCTGGTTCAGAGAGCCTTCGCCTTCGCCAGCGTCCGTGGAGGGCGCAACCTCGGCGCCCCTGCCGAGTCCGGCGAGCGTCATCGCCATCGGCCAGTAACCCCACTGCTCGTCGATGGTGGAGAGTTGCACGTTGAGCGCCTCGGAGAGCAGCGTCCGGATCTCGTACGGCAGGATGCCTCCCTGCGGAGCCGCCACCCTAATGAGTTCGGCGATCTCTTCTGGGGACTTCGTCGCCGGCGGGTTCGACTTGAAGGCGTACAGCCTCACCCCGATGCGCGGCAGGATCTCCTTGTCGATGATCCAGTCCACGTCGTCGCGCTCCGGAGAGAACACCTGAGTCTCGGCGAAGGCGAGCGCGGCGATGGCCGTAGCGCGATTCAGATCCTTCGGCGTGTAGCCGCGCAGCATCGGCGGCAGCCGGAACGATGCGCCGATGCGGTCTGCGCTGCGCTCGTCGTACTTCGTGAACGTCGCGTCCGTCTGTTGGGCCTCGCGCAGGGAGGTGAACTCCATCGTCGGGAGCATCGTGCGGTCGTTCCCCTTCTGCGCCATCGGGTGGGCCTCGACCACGAAGATCTTGTTCTTCCCCTCGGGCCCGGAGAACTCTGCGGAGAGCCGCTGCTCGAGCCGGTCCTTCATCTCGCGTGGAACCTTCCCGCCGCTGACGAACAGGATGCCCGGGGGGATCGCGCTGCTGTCGAGATAGAAGTAGTTCAGCTCGTCGGCCTCGCGCACGCCGAGCACGGCGAGCAGGTTGCCGATCCAGCGCGGCGGCGGGCACGGCGTCCGCGGATCGTGGAGCGAGAAGTAGATGAGCTCGTTCGCCTCGGTGGCTTCCTTGCCCTCGCCGCCATCGTCCTTCGGCCTCCTCATCTCCGCGACCGACTTGTAGATCTTCCCCGTCTGCCGCGAGACGATGCGGGGGTCGCCCGGGGACTTGAAGTACACCTTCTTGTCCTCGACGATCTGCACGTAGCGCCGGAAGCGCCGGGGAACCGAGATCTCCCTGCCCTCGGAGATCGGCGTAATCGGGTCGGGCTCGACGGCATCGACGAGCTCTCCCTCGTCGCGGAGCGGCCTGATGGTGTAGCCCGGGATGTAGTTCAGGCGCTTCAGCTTGCCCGTCGTCTTCTGTATGAGCATCTCCCACGCGCCCCAGCCGTGCGCCTCGATGTCACCGCGGGTCACGCGGCGCAGCTTCACGAACGACATCTTGGAGCAGCAGTTCTTGAAGAAGGCGTCGAACAGGTACTTCTCCCGCCGAATCTGGACGCGCAGCTTTTCGATGGCCTCGTCGATGTCCGACTCGGTGACACCCTCGTTGTCCTCGCCTTCTGCCTCCGGCTCCTCCGCTGGCGGCTCGGCTTCCCCGCCGGGCTCCACCGTCGTGCTGTCGGGCTGACCCGGCTCTCCGTCTGTCGGGGTGGTCCCGCCGTCACCGTCCGCCTTCTCGGCAGCAGCCAGGGCGGCCTCCTCTTCCTCGACCCACCGTTCGATCTGGAGCGCGTCGCGCACGGCGTCGCGGGCCTCCTGGCTGTCGAGGTCGGACATCCACGGCTCGATGAGAACCGCGCGGAACCCGTAGCCCTCGATGTTGACCTGGTAGCTCGAGATGTTCGGCGCGACGTGCGGCGTCAGCTCGATGTAGTTCAGGAGGGACTCGGGATCGTACGGCGGGTCGACAGCACCGGAGTCGCCGTAATTGTCGCGGCGCTCCTCCATCGAGGCGATTGCGCTCGGTTCGTCCACCTCGCGCCCGGTCATCACCACGGCCTTCGCCAGGAGCTGCCGAACGTCTACGGAACTCGCCGTCCCGGTTCCCTTGCTCTCGTCGCCCATCACAGAACCTTGCCCGCGGCGACGAGGCG
>JBDKUT010000068.1:0-17413 GCA_039679545.1 Thermotogota bacterium | reverse complement strand
CCGGCTCGGCAGGAGTCCCCACCCGGACAGAAACGACGCGTACCACCAAGACGACAGGTTCCGCGGATTTGTAGGGCCCACAAAGAGCGAGCCGATGGGGTGATTTGCCGCGGCGGGCTCAGACCACCAGGTCCTCCGCGCGCCCGAAGAGGGCCGGCGTCCCGCCCGTGTGCCAGAAGAGGATTGCCTCGTCGCCTCTGAGCGCGCCGGTCTTGACAAGGTCTGCAAGTCCACCCATCGCGCGCCCCGTGTACACCGGGTCGAGGAGAACCCCCTCCGTCTGTGCGACGAGTTTGATCGCCTCGCGTTCGAGGTCGCTGACCACCCCGTACCCGCCGCCAAGGTAGCCGGTGCGAACGTCGAAGCGATCCGCGGTGTAGTGCGCAGGCATTCCGAGCCGCGCTGCGAGCCGCCTGGCCAGCTCAGCAAGCCGCACTTCGTACGGGCCTTCGCCCGCTTCGCCTTTGTCGATTCCGATGCCGACAATGCGGACAGGAAGCTCGAAAACGTCAGCGCCGACGACCATCCCCGCCTGCGTCCCACCGGAGCTCGACGCCACGACGATCGTGGTCGCCTTGAGCCGCCGCTCGGCGAGCTGCGCTCGCTGCTCCTCGAGCTGCGCCTTGAGCTCGCCCATCGCAGCGACGAACCCCATAGCACCGATCTCGTCGGACCCGCCGTAGGGAATCGTGTACGGGCGGCGTCCTGAACGGCACAGCTCCTCGACGATCGCAGGAACCTTCTCGCCCTTCCGGCTCTCACCGCACCATCGAACCGTCGCGCCGAACAGCCGGTCGAGGAGAAGGTTCCCGGTCGGGGCGCCCGTCGGCTCCTCGCCGCCGAGGGCGAGCACGCAGCCGAGGCCCGTGGCTGCCGCCGTCTGGCGACAGTGGTTCGATTGGATCGCACCGCTCGTAACCAGCGTGTCACATCCTCGCGCGCGGGCCTCCCCAACGAGGTACTCGAGCTTCCTCACCTTGTTGCCCCCGAGGCCGAGGCCGGTCTGATCGTCGCGCTTCATCCAGAGGCGAGGACCCCCAAGACGCTGCGACAAGCGGGGAAGCTCCATCAACGGGGTAGGTAGGAACGCCAGGCCGGTCCGTGGAAGCGCGTGGAGCCGTTCGATCGGGTTCATCCCGCATCCTCCTCGGTCGATCGCTGCGCACGGCGCGCCTTCCACTCGACCCACGCCATGAGCGCGAGAAGCGCGGCTGTGCAACAGAGGTTACGGACGGAGTAGACGGTGGCGAGCCACCCCTTGCTTGACAGGAGGCCGAACGCCGGGGCGAGGAACATGGCGATCCAGATAGCGAAGGACTCGGTGTTCTGCGAGGATTTGAGCAGCCGTCGAACCACCGGGAAGTAGCCGATGAGGAGGATCCCCTGAATCAGGAGGTGAGAGACGGCGTGTTGTCGCGTCGCGGCCCAGAACCCGACGATCCCAAGCACGGCGATCAGGCACCCGAGATCGAACCGGGTGAAACGCGTCGTTCGATCGCCGTAGATCAAAATCAGAACCGTGACGGATCCGACCATCACGACGTCGGTTGTGTTCAGGATGTTGTCGAGAAGGCTGTAGGAGCCCTCGGCCAGGTACGTGACGAGGCTCCCCACGACAGCGATCGTGAAGAAGACCCACATCGCAAGGGCGGGTTGGATTCGGCGGGCGCGCAGGAGCCGCCAATAGGAGACGCCGATGAAGAGGTTGGTAGCGGTGACGGCGACGATCGAGAAGATCCTCACGTCGCATCCTCCAGAACCTCGGCGATGGCGTTGAGCAGCCCGTTGATGTCGTCCTCCGAGATGACGAGCGGCGGGTAGAAGCGAAGAAGGCTCGCCGCCGGCTTGCATCCGACGAGGAATCCCCTGTCGAGAAGCCTCCGGAAGAGGGGTGTCACGACGTCCTTCTTTCCCGTCCCGTCGACCTCGAGCACAACCATCAGCCCGCGACCGCGCACGTCCGTGACGGCGGTGTGGGACCGGGCAACCGACCGCAGACCGTCAAGAAGAACCTTGCCCATCCGGGCGCCGCGCTCGATCAAACTCTTGCGCCGCAGCGTGTCGATCACCGTCTTCGCGATGACGCAGCCAAGCGGGTCGTCCTGGTGCGACTGGGCGTAGTGGAACCGCTCGCGCTCGAGGCGTGCGCCGATCGCTCTCGTCATCGCGACGCAGCTTACGGGATACCCGTTTCCAAGTCCCTTGCCGAGGGCGACCAGGTCGGGCGAGATCCCGTAGTGCTCGAAGCCGTACCACAGACCGGTCCGGCCGAGGCCGGTCGTCACCTCATCGACAACGATCAGGCCTCCGTGCTCCCGAACTCGGCACGAGAGCGTTCGGATCAGCCCGCTCGGTGGGAGATGGACCGTTCCCCCGGCATTCCCCGGCTCGAGGACGAACCCACCCATCCGGTCGAACGGCACAGCACGGACTCGCGGGCACTCGGCGGAGCACTCGTCGGCATCGGCGCAACCGACGCACTCCCGCCAGTCGAAGAGGTACCACTCCGAAAGATCGCGCTTCGCGGCCGAGCCGTACGCGGCGAGATACGAGTCGGAGAGAGAAAGGAGGAAGGGCTTCTCCGTCAGTCCGTGCGCGATCTGGACGGCGAGCTCGACCGCCTCGCTCCCCGACGCAAGGAAGAGGCACTTCCCGTCGGAGAGCGGAAGCGTGCTGAGGACGGTCACGGCGGCGTCCTCGGCCAGTGCGCTCTCGACGCGGTACCCCAGATGGCTGACCCGCCCGAGCTGGGCCAGTGTCGCGTCACGAACCACGGGGTGATTGTGTCCGAGAGCCGTGCACCAGACGCCGGACTCGAAGTCGACGTAGCGGTCTCCCACAGCGTCGAACAGGTACGCCCCCTGGGCGCGGACGATGTCCGTCTTGACGATCTCGTACCCCGAGCAGTCGAGCACGTGATCCATGAACCCTCCTCGGTTGGGGCAGTCCGTCAACGGTACTTGGTCGAGGGGGATCGATGCTAGTGGCTGGAGCCCTCGGCATCCCCGGCGGTACACTCGCTGTTCCACAGACCCGCAGGGAGAAGGACAATCCTATGGCATCTCGATGGATCACGCGTCCGGCTGAGCTTTCCGACGCGGCGGCGATTGCCAGGCTCGTGAACGAACGGTGGCGCCAGATCGTCGGCGAGGATCAGACGACCGAAGAGCGGGTTCGGACCTGGATGACCAAGCCCGAAACGGACCTCGGCCGAGACGGCCGCGCTCTCGCCGATTCGACCGGCCGCGTGGTCGGCTGGGCCGACGTCGAAGACCCCGGCGAGCCGTACGTGAACGTCATGGGCTCGCTCGACGTAGCCCCGAGTGCGTCGAGAGATCCGCAGGCGTGGGACCTCCTCTTCGCCTGGATCGTCGCCCGCGCGGCGGCATTCGTCGACAAGGCCCCCGCCGAGGCGCGCGTCGTCCTGGCGGTCTACGCGTTCGAGAACGATGAAGCCAAGCGATGCGCCCTCGAGCGCCACGGAGCGAAGCCGGCCCGCACGATGCGGCGACTGCGCATCGACTTCCCACCGCCTCCTCCTCCTCTGCGGTGGCCCAACGGAGTCGATCGGCGAACCTTCGACCCCCGCGAAGACCTCCCCGCTCTCGCCGAAGCAAGCCTCGAGGTGTTTCGCGACCACTGGGGCTTCGTGGCGAGGCCGCTCGAAGAGGAGATCCGGGAGCAGCGCGAGTGGATCGAGTGGCAGGGCGACGCGTTCGACGCCTCGCTGTGCCACCTGGCGGTCGCGGAAGGATCGATCGCCGGTTTCGCCCTCTGCCGCCCCCACATCCCCCTCGACCGGACACGCGGCGTCGTGGGAAGCCTCGGGGTTCGCCCGGCTTGGCGGGGCCGAGGGCTCGGCTCCGCGCTCCTGGCCCGCGCGCTCCACGAATTCTACGAGCGGGGTTGCGCGTCGGCCGAGGTGCTCGTCGACTCCGAGAACCTTACCGGCGCCGTGCGCCTCTACGAACGCGCCGGAATGCGCACGATCCGAACGCAGCTCGTCTACGAGAAAGAACTTCGTCCCGGCACGGATCTTTCCAAACGCTAGTCCGGTCGATCGGACCCGCTCGCCGAGTCGTGCATCCAGTCCGGGACGAGCTGCCACCCGTCGCGCAGCGTGGATCGGAGCGCCTGAGCGTCCGGAACGCGTCGTTCCACGAGCCTCCAGAACCGCGGCGAGTGGTCAGGGTGCGTCGCGTGGCAGAGCTCGTGGACGAGCACGTAGCGGACGAGCTCCGGCGGCAGGAAGAGAAGCTGCGCGTTGAGCGAGACGGTCCCGCCCTGCGAGAAGCTTCCCCAGCGGCTCTTCGGAGAACGGATCGAGACTCGCTCGACACGGACGCCCAGCGCCGCGGCCTCGGATTCGAGCCACGGAACGAGATGGCGCCGCGCCTTCCGCATGACCCAGCGCCGGAGGGCCGGGCGCCACGTCGGGGGATCGTCGACCCGGCCTTCGATGTAGAGACGTCCGTCGCCGCACTCCCGGACGGAGACTGAGGCACGCTCGACGCTCCCCAGATCGACAGTCCAGGTCTCGCCGATCGCCCGAAGGACGATTCGTTCTGGCGGCTCCTCCGCCGAGTCCAGGAGAGCCAGTTCTCGCGCCCGATCCACCTCCAAGAGCGCCCTAGCGATCCACGCCGCCTTCTCGCGCAAGAGGGTGGGCACGTGCCGTCGGTCGAACCCGATGGGGACGACGACCTCGAGCCCGGCGCGAGCTGAGACTCGTAGGTGGACGTGTTTCGCTCGGGCGCTCTCGCGGACGACGTGGTCGGGGAGGGGCGCTGCGGTCACGTCACGATCGCGTTGTAGCCGGCGTCGACGTGGTGGGTCTCGCCGGTCACGCCGGAGGAGAGGTCCGACAACAAGTACACGGCGGCCTTGCCGACCTCGTCGGTCTCGATGTTCCGCCGCAGAGGGGCGGATTCGGCGACCTTGTCGAGGATCTGGTCAAACCCTCCGACGGCCATGGCGGACAGGGTTCGGCACGGTCCAGCGGACAGGCTGTTGACGCGGATCCCCAGCCCGCCGAGGTCGGCTGCCAGGTAACGAACACATGACTCGAGCGCCGACTTGGCGACCCCCATGACGTTGTACCCGAGTGCGGCCTTCTCGGCGCCGTAGTACGAAAGCGTGAGGATCGCCCCGCCGTTTCTCATCAGGGGCTTCGCGCGTCGGGCGATCGCAACGAGCGAGTACGCGGAGATGTCAAGCGCCTGCGCGAAGACTTCGCGAGGCGTGTCCGCGAAGGTTCCCGGCTGGAGGTACGCGCGGTCGGCGTAGGCGATGGAATGGACGACGAAATCGAGCGTCTCGAAGTCGGCGGCGAACGCCGCGAACAGCCGATCGAGGTCGGCGTCACTCGAGACGTCGCACGGGTGGAGCCACGGCTGGGCGAATCCTCCGTCCTCGAGCGCCTTCTCGACCCTCCGTTGCATCTTCTCGCCCGGGAGGTGCGGGAACCCGCACGTCGCACCGTGCTCCGCGGCGTTCCGCGCGATGTGCCACGCGATGCTCCGCTCGTTGGCGACGCCGAAGACGAGACCGCGCTTCCCTTCGAGCAGCTTCATGTCGGCAGCCCTCCGTTCGGAAACCAACGCCCTACGGTACCGCCGAGGCGCGGGTCCCGCAACGGCAAGCAGCCCGCATTGCCGCGGCCATCAGCCGCCAGACCGAAGCGCCTTCGAGAGGTGCATCGTCTGATCGATCGGCTGGAATGCCGTGCGGGAGTAGCCGGCCGCCTCGAGCCGGCTGTAGATTCCGGCGAGGACGTCGCTCGGGAGGGTGGACGTGCGGGAGAGAATCCATCCGTACCGAAGCTGCGGGTGCCCCACCACGGCGTAGCTGTAGTCGGGGGCGAGGTCGAGGATCCAGTAGTCCCCCGGGAAGAGCCACAGGCCGAGGAACTTGACGAAGCTGACCTTAAGCTTGCCCGGTTCTGCGGGATTCGGGATCCACGCTTCCCCAACGACACGGCTCGGTGTCCCGTCCTCGCGGTAGCACGTGTTTGTGACGACGACACGGCCGTTCGGCAGGAGCTGGTAGTGCGCCGTGGTCCCCTGAGCGCAGGCGCGTTCGAACGACGTCGGAATGTGCGCAATCGCGTACCAGAATCCCATGTACCGGCTCACATCAACGTGGGTGATCGGTGAGGGCGACGTCTGCAAGACCCCCACGAACCCGATGGCCGCCAGAGTGATCAGCCCGAGGAACCCCCAAACGATCTTCATGAGCGCCTCCGTTCGCTGCTCGAGAGCCGTCCCAGAGTAGCAACGGCTATCCGAACAAACCAAACGGCGCCGTGGACTTATCCGGGCGGCAGGCCAAGCAGGTTCGCGAGGCTGTCGCGGATTGCGCGGCAGGGTTCGGACTCGGAGATTCGGCGGAGGATGAAGAAGTGTTTTGTCGGATCGGGATCCAGGGTGTAGACGTAGGACGCGAGGAGGAGAGGATCGCGCGCGGCGATCACGTTCTGCTCGCTGGACCATTGGATCGCGCCGTAGATGGATCCATCCTCGAGCACCCATCCTTCGAGAGCCGTGCATGTTCGATTCACGACGTAGGCGTCTCCCCCCAAGAGCCCGGCGAGCGCCACATGAATCGTGAGGCCGGGGTGGCCGTCCCCGTCCTGGTCCACGACGCGAGGATCAGCCGCCTCTGTCGGAAGACCCTCATGCTCAGGATCAGCGAGGCACGCACCGCGGACGTCGACGCACAGCGGTTGGACGAACCGCCAGCCTTCGGGGGTCTCCTCCAGCCAAGCCTTCACGAAACTTGAGCCCAGCGAGGCTACGAAGCGATCGGGGATGACGGTCGTGACGAGGGGAGGCGCCGTCCGGACCTCCTGGAAGCAGTAGGTTCGCTCGAGCGTGAGTTCGTTTCCCACCTGCTCGATACGAACGAGGAGAGCCGTAATCGTTGTCATCTCGACCGGCCCGACGATTGGCAGGTCGATCACGGCGGGCATCACCTCGACCAAGACCCATAATCCCGACACGTCGGGCGGCGGCAATGCCACCGCTCGAAGCCCCATGACGACGACTGAAACAACGAAGACAGCGGACGCGTAGACTCCCCGATCTCGCACGATACCCCTCCCCGCCCAGCCGTATCGGTCGAGATTCTACGAGATTCCGTCAGCCGCGCCCGCTCTTCCGAAGGCGGCGATTCCCGGAGGGCGCGGCGAGGCCGGACGAATGACCTGCTCGGAAGCCGGCGCGCGAGTCCCCTGGTCCTCGCCGAGAGACCCGCTATCATCACGCATCGAACCGGGTGTCGGACAGAAGCGCAAAACCACGAACAGACGGAGGAAACCGAATGGCAAGAGCCGCAGCACGGCACATCCTGGTGGACAGCTACGAGGAGGCGGAGGATCTCTTACGGCAGATTCAAGGCGGCGCGGACTTCGCAGAACTGGCGGCGGAGCACTCCAAGTGTCCCTCCGGAACTGCGGGGGGCGATCTCGGGGAGTTCTCTCCCGGGCAGATGGTGCCCGAGTTCGACCACGTCGCGTTTCATGACGCGGTCGGCGTCGTCCATGGCCCCGTTCAGACCCAGTTTGGATACCACCTGATCGAGATTACGAACCGCACGGACTAGGTCTTCGACCCGGAGACAGATGGCGATCGAACTCAGTCCAGAAACGAAGGAGCAGGTCGCTGCGTCGCTCAAACGCTACTTCGCCGAGGCCCTCGACCTCGACATCGGTGATCTCAAGACGTCGCTTCTGCTTCAGTTCATCCTGAAGGAGATCGGCCCTTCCATCTACAACCGCGCGGTCGCCGACGCACAGTCCCGGATGCAGGAGATGGTGTCCGAGATCGACGGAACCTGCTACGAACCTGAGTTCGGCTACTGGAAGCGCCCCTACGGCGCCCGGCACGGCGGCTGCCCGTGAGTCCGATGCCTCGCGGCTTCAGCAAGACAGTGGTCGTCGCGTCGACGAACCCGGTCAAGCTGGAAGCCACACGTTCGGGCTTCCGCCGGGGGCTTCCGAACGAGGCGATCGAGATTGTGGCGAGGGCCGTGCCGTCGGGGGTCGGTTCGCAACCCTTCTCCGATGCGGAGACTCTCGCGGGTGCGGAGGAACGAGCGCGCGGCGCACGAGCCCTCACGCCCGAGGCGGCGTTCTGGGTGGGCATCGAGGGCGGTGTCGAGGAGCACGGCGGCCGACTCACTGCGTTCGCTTGGGTTGTCGTCCTTTCGGCCGCCCGCGTCGGACGAGCTCGTACCGGGACGTTCTTTCTTCCTGACGCCGTCGCGGACCTCGTGCGTCAGGGCGTCGAACTCGGTGAGGCCGACGACCGCGTGTTCGGCCGGACGGACTCGAAGCGCGACGTAGGTGCGATCGGTCTCCTGACCGGTGGAGCCATCGATCGAACGGCGCTGTACGAGGACGCTGTCGTCCTCGCTCTCGTCTCATTTCGAAATGACGCCCTGTACCCGCCGGAGGCGTGTCCTCTTTAGCGCTCAACTCATTCGCTCGACGACGGCGCCGAGACGGAAAACGCACAAAATCGGGTCCACCAGGCGGCGGTTGCCGTTCACTCGTCTCCGTTTCTTCGGCGCAGAGTGAACGCGCCGACGGCGCGGAACGTCCCGAAAGGAGGGCGGAATGGCATCTCGACGTAGACCCGGCGGCCTGGCAGGGTTCACACTCGTCTGGATCGGGCAGCTCGTCTCCGTCCTCGCGTCCAGCGCGACGAGCTTCGCACTTACCATCTGGGCCTACGAGACGACGGGGAGCGCGACGGCTCTCGGCGTGATCTCGACGTCCTTCCTCCTCCCGTTCCTTCTCCTCTCGCCGATCGCCGGAGCGATGGTCGACCGCTACAACCGCAAGCTCATGATGATGGTGAGCGACCTTGCCGCCGCGGCCGCGACGACCGCCGTCCTCATTCTGCATGCGACGGGCGGTCTCACCGTCTGGCACCTCTACCTGACGTCCATCCTCATCGGACTCGGAAACACGTTCCAGTGGCCCGCCTACTCAGCGGCGATCACGACCATGGTGCCGAAGGAGCAATACCAACGGGCGAACGGAATGATGGGGCTCGTCGACTCGGGTCCCGGAGTCCTCGCGCCGCTCCTTGCCGGCGCCCTCTACCCGATCGCCGGCCTCACGGGCATCCTCGTGCTCGACCTGGCGACGTTCGTCCTCGCCATCGGCACGCTTCTTGCTGTGGAGGTCCCCACGCCGCCACGCTCGACGGAGGGTGAGGCCGCGCGAGGACACCTGCTCGCTGAGGCCATTTTTGGCTTCAAGTACATCTTCAAGCGAAAGAGCCTCCTCGGGCTTCAGCTCTTCTTCGTGACGCTCAACTTTCTGACCGGGTTCGGCCTGATCGCCCCGTTCATCCTGGCGCGAACAGGGAACAACAGCGTGTCGCTCGGCGCGGTCACGTCGGCCGCGGCCTTGGGCGGCGTCGCCGGCGGTCTCTTGATGAGCGCGTGGAGAGGGTTCAAGCGCCGGATGGCCAACGTCTTCGTCGGCGAGTTCCTCTTCGGGTTTCTCGGCTTCTTCCTTTTCGGGCTCGGGCGCGGCCTTGCTTTCTGGATCCCCACGGCCGCCCTCGGCGCCGTGGCGGCCGCCTTGACGAACAGCACGGCTCAGGCCATCTGGCAGTCGAAGGTTCCCCCCGACCTTCAAGGCCGGGTCTTCTCCTCACGCCGGTTCATCTCCTGGTCGCTGATTCCCGTAACGCCCGTGCTCGCCGGCGCGCTCGCCGACTTCGTCACCGAGCCCGCCATGGTGTCGGACACGTGGATGTCCCGTGCCTTCGGCTGGGCGATCGGCACGTCGCCCGGCTCCGGGCTCGGCCTGCAGTACGTCCTCGCCGGAGCCCTCTACTGCCTTACCTGCCTCGTCGTCCTCTTCTTCATCCCCGCTGTCCGCAACCTCGACAGATTGGTGCCGGACTACGACGCCAGGGGGGAGAAGACGTCCTCGGAAACGTGAGTCCGTCCTCGCGAAACGCGCGAGACCAAGTACCCTAAGGCCGTTCGAGGGAGGGCCATGATTGATCGATCCGATCACCGGAGAGCGGACGCCTCGTTCGTCAACACGGCGCGCCACGCCGCCGACTCTCGCTACGTCGTGTACGCCGGCCCCGACGCGCTCCTTACGTCGGGGCCATCGATTGCCCCGGCCGGCGTGCCCGAGCAGACCCTAACGAAGCTCGGCGCGGACACCGCCGAGTCCGTGTTCCTCGGCTTCGACAAGGGCGCGCCGCGGTTCGCGGTCGACGTCGCCGGTCTTCCGGAGGAGGCACGAGCGGCCCTTCTGTCGTTCGGTCGATTCGCCGCGCTCGGCCCCATTCAGGACCCCGTCGATATCGAGACGTGGTCGCTTCTCGCCCAGGCTCGCGCCCTTCTCGCGTGGAACGCCCGCACGCAGTACTGCTCGGCGTGCGGCGCACCGACCGAGATGCGGGACGCCGGCTACCTGCGAGTCTGTTCGAGTCCCACGTGCGGCGCGCTCCACTTTCCGCGCACGGACCCCGCCGTCATCGTTCGCATTACCCACGGAGGCCGATGTCTTCTGGCCCGCCAACCGGGCTACCGACCCGGCCTGCGCTCAATCCTCGCCGGGTTCGTCGAGCCGGGTGAATCGTTCGAAGACGCCGTCCGTCGAGAGGTCAAAGAAGAGGTGGGCCTGGGTCTGGCGACCCTCTCCTACGTCGGATCCCAGCCGTGGCCGTTTCCGATGAGCTTGATGGTCGGATTCGTCGCGGAGTCGGTCGGGGACGAGATTCGCGTGGACGGGCGCGAGATCGAGTCGGCCGCGTGGATGGCACGAGACGAAGTGCGCCGAGAAACGCAGGACGGAACGCTCGTCCTCGCCTCGGCGAAGTCCATCGCGCGCCGACTGATCGAGGACTGGCTCGACGCCTAGCGTGCGTTGGAGACGCCCCGATGAACCGGGCAACATCACCCGTGAACGGCGTAGCAAACGCACGGCGCCAACCCTCCGGAGGTCAATCATGGACAAGCTGCGAGAGATCGAACGCAAGCGCAAAGAGGCCTACTCCTGGTTCATCGCCCACAAGTCGAAGGGCTACAAGGCCGTGTCCGACATGGACGATCCCATCATGTCGGACGCCGCGCTCAGCCGGAAGCACAAGGAGCTGATCGCCGTCGGCATCTCGATCACGATCGACTGCGAGTCCTGCATGCAGTGGCACATCGAGAAGGCCGTCGAGCACGGCGCGACCCTTGCAGAAGTCCTCGAGGCGGTCGACGTGGCCATCATGATGGGGAACGGCGCAACGACCGTGCGCGCTCGATTCGCCATGGACGTGATGAAGGACGTCTTCGGCGAGACAGCATAGCTGTCGGCTTCCAGAGACCGTTGCGGGAGAGGGATTCCCCTCTACCAACCTCGCTTCCGGAGATCTCGTTTCATCCCACTTGACCGGAGTGGATACTCTAGAGTACTATTTTGGTACTCAACGGTATCCGTGGAGGACCTGGTGACACGAGAAGCCGAGATCCTGAGTGCGGGGCGGCAGATTCTCCTCTCGGAGGGGCTGCGTGCGATCACGACCGACGAGGTCGCACGCCGTGCCCGCGTGAGCAAGAAGACGCTCTACAACCTCTTCCCGAGCAAAGACGCGCTCGTGGAGGCCATCGTCGTCTCATTCATCCAGGCAAACCTCGCCCGATGGGATGAGGTCCTCGAGACGGAAGAGACCGCGATGGACCGGATCATCGCTTCGCTCGACCTCGTGACCCGCTTTCTGCCCCAGATCCAAACGACGGTGATCGAGCAGGTCGGACGGATCGCGCCCTCCCTCTGGGAGAAGATCGACAAGATGCGCCTCGAGCGCGTCGCGCGCCTGCGAACCCTGATGGCGCAGGCCCAGCTGGACGGGTACGTGCGGGACGACATCGATCCCGCGCACTGGTTCCTGCTCCTGACGGCAACCATTCGCTCGGCGCTCACCCCCCAGGTCCTCCTGGAGACGCGAATCCCTCTGCCGGGCCTCGTCGACGCCCTCAAGAAGATCTACGGCGACGGACTCCTCACCGAGAAAGGCCGTCGCTACGTGGCCGCGAAACAAGCAAAGGAGAAGCGATGAACAAGGCACTCACTCCCAGGCTGGCATGGTTCAGCGTGGTCTGCGTGGCTCTGGCGTCGTCGGCCGCCGGCGCGCAGACGCTGACGTCGGCGGACGAGGTCCTCGACCGCCTCCGCGCGAACGCCACGGCGATCGAGACGCTCCAAGCCCGCATCGTCGTACACACGTTCAAGAACGGGCAGGTGAACCTGATTCAGGAGATGAGGCTCTCCCTCGAACAACCGAACAAGATGCGGCAGGAGTACATCGCCCCCGACTACATGGCCGGCAACATGACCCTCATCGTGGGCGACGCGATGCTCGTCTACATCGCTGCGAACGAGACGTGGCACGCGACAAAGCTATCGGACCTCTCGACGGCCGAGCAGCCGTGGCTCCTCTTCCGGCAGCTCCTGCGCGACGTGCAGGATGAGTTCAACGACTACGAGTTCACGCTCGCCGGGCTTGACGGCGGCAAGTACCACCTGATCGGAACTCCGAAGACGGACGACGCCGTCTACGGCTCCACCGAGCTGTGGATCGATTCGGAGACCTTCGTCCCAACCCGCCGCCTCCTGTACGACGTCGACGGGAACCTGATCGCTGACGTTCGTATCCAAGACGTCGTCGAGGTTGCTCCCGGTATCTTCCTCGCCCGGAGGGTCGAGGCCTACGACGCGGACGGCGTCCTGAAAAATGAGATCACGTACCAAGAGTTGGTCGTCAACGAACGGCTCGATCCTGCGCTCTTCGCCCTTCCGACGGAGGCGCCGAATGGCTGACGCGACGTTTGAGGGTCAGTCCCTGGTCAAGACGTTCGGGGAGCTTCACGCCGTCGATGGGATCACGGTCGCCGTTCGCCGCGGGGAGATCTACGGGCTCGTCGGCCCGAGCGGCGCAGGAAAGACGACGTTGATCCGCATGCTGTGCGGACTGACGACGCCGACGAGCGGTGAGGCTCGGCTCCTGGGCCACCTCATGCCGAAGGAGCGCCGCGCCGTGGAGAGCCAATTCGGATACATGCCGCAGGAGCGAGCCGTGTACCGCGACCTGTCGGTGGCCGAGAACCTCCTCTTCTTCGGCCGTATCTACGGGATGACCCGCCGCGACGTCGCGCGTCGGACGCGGGAGCTTCTCACGCTCATGCACCTCGCGGACCGGATGAAGCAACGCGCGGACCGCCTCTCGGGAGGGGAGAAGCAGCGCCTGTCCCTCGCCTGCACCCTGGTCCACGAGCCCGACGCGCTGCTCCTCGACGAGCCGACGATCGGTCTCGATCCCGCGTTGCGCATCGAGTTCTGGGAGCACTTCCGAGGCCTTAGCGACGCAGGGCGGACCCTGCTTGTCTCGACCCACTACGTCCACGAGGCCGAGCGGTGCGGACGGGTCGGCCTCGTCCAGCGAGGGCGGCTCGCCGCCGAGGGAGCACCGGCCGATCTGAAGGCGTGGGCCACGTCCGCGAGCGGGACGGCCACGTCGGACATGGAGGACGTGTTCCTCGTCTTGACCCGAAACGGGACAGGAGGCTCTCGATGAAGCTCTACCGAATCCTCACCGTCACGGAGCGAGTTCTGCACCAGCTGTGGCACGATCGGCGCGTGCTCGTGTTCATGCTGCTCCTCCCGGCGATCGCCATGATTCTCTTTGGGTACTCGTTCTCGGGCGACATCACCGGCGTGCGCGCCGCGTTCATCGATGAGGACAACACCGACCTCACGGCGTCGATCCTCGAGAACTTGCAGGCGGACGATGCGTTTCGCGTCACGGTTCTCGCCCCGGGCAACGACCCCGAGCGGCTCCTCCTCAAGGAGGGGTATCAGGCCGTGATCCGCATTCCGGACAAGTTCACGAGCCTCTACTACGCCCACTTCGCGATGGGGGTCGCGACAACCGCCCAGGGAACGATCGATCTGACCGTCGACGAGTCGGACCCGTTGATCGCGTCGACGGTCAGCATGGGATTGGCCGACGCGATCATGGACCTCGGCGAGGGAGGGCCCATAAACATCGAGACCCGCGAGCTGTACGGCGTCGAGGTGCGGTTCATCGACAGCTTCGCCCCGGCGATCATGGGACTCGTCGTCGCTCTGATCAGCACGGTTCTCACGCTCCTATCGATCGTGCGCGAGAAGGTCGACGGGACGTTCTCGCGCGTCTGGGTGTCGCCTGTGCGGCGAAGCGAGTTCATCCTCGGGTACGTCCTCGCGTTCGGGCTGATCGCCTTGGTGCAGTCGCTCGTGGTCCTCTCGATCGGGAAGCTTGTCTTCGACATCGTGATCAACGGGTCGATTGTGTGGGCGTTCGTGTCGGTCATCCTGTTTGCGGTGGGAAGCGTCGGGCTTGGGACCCTCCTCTCGGCGCTGGCCCAGACGGAATCGCAAGCGATCGTCTTTTTCCCCCTCGTTGTCCTGCCTTCCGTTCTTCTGTCGGGGATGATGTGGCCGATCCAAGCGATTCCCGCCGTGTTGCGCCCCTTGTCGTACGTCGTGCCGCTGACGTATTCGAATCGCCTCCTGCGGGCCGTGATGGTCAAAGGGCTCGCGCCGTGGGAAGAGCCTGTCGGATTCGCCGGCGTGCTCGTCTTCGTCGTTCTCACGATCGTGCTCGCGAGCCTCGTTCTGCGGCAGAGCGCACAGGAGGCCGGATAGCCGGTCCCCCGCCCGCGGTGGAAGTCCCAAGCGCGATCACTCCGTCGTGCGCTCCGCACGACGGAGTTGGGCCAGCGTCGTCCCAGCCACGGTCGTCAGGATGCCGACTATCCCGACGGCACCGAGGTCCTCGCCAAGGAAGACCCAGGCGAGAGCGGCGATCTGGATCGCCATCGTGTTTTGATGGTGCTCGACTCGACGGCAGACAGAACCCGCAGAGACCGGTTCCAAAGGGTGAACGCGACCGCTGTGTTCACGACGGCGAGCCAAGCGACGATGCCCCACCCCGTCGCCGAGAGCTTCGGCAAACCCTGTGTTGCGAGTCCCACGCCGAGCAGGAGCACGGCGCCGACGCCCATGCTGATCGCCGTGACGACGATCGGCGACGCCACACGACGACGGTTGATCGAACGTCCAAGGAGGGACGCGGCGGCGTTCGCGCACAGTACGAACCCGGCGAGAGCGAATCCGAGCCCGTCCCCGCGAGAGAAGGTTGGGGAGAAGAAGAGAAGGACTCCTCCGACACCGAGCGCCAAGCCGATCCACTGCACAGCCGCAGGCTTCTCCCGGAGCGTCACGAGCCCCGCGGTCGCGACGAGCGCCGGCGTGAAGCAGAGCACGAGGCTCAACGAAGCCGCTTCGAGGCGCGTCAACGCGAGGAAGACACCGCCCTGCGTGAAAGCGTAGAAGACGACGCCAAGCGTCGCAAGCCGTCTCCAGTCCCGCCGCGGCAGAGCTCGCAGCTCGCGGCGGGCGCTCCAGACCCCCGGCAGAAGGACGAGCGCCGCTATCGTGTACCGAAGACCGGCGAACGTCAGCGCTGGGATCTCGCGGAGCCCGATCCGCATGAGAATCCACGAGGTGGACCAGAGGAACGTCACGAGGAGAGCTTCGAGAACGGCACGACCGTGAGACGATCCGTCCATGCGCAACACCCCCTCCGCGCAGGGTTCCCCGCGCGCTGTCGGTGCCGCCTACTCCCTTCCGGCTCTTGTCCGATCAGGTGCTACGCACGGTGGCTCTTGCGACGCTCGGTCCAGGCCTGCCGTCGCAGCGGAACCCTAGTCGCTCAGGTCGGCGCTCCTGATTCTGCCGGGCCGCCAAGTCCTCGTCAATGGACTCGTCCTCTGCGCGGCACAGCTAGGCAAGACCGCGTCCAGCGCGTGGGCGTGCCGCCGCCTTCCCTTGACATCCCTCGCCGCAACCGTACACTACAGAGAACTCTGCAATACAAAGTACTCTGGAGGATGACTCATGGACTCGATTCGCCTACGCGACATCGAACGAAAGAGCTGGCGGACATACCAGCAGGACGGGCTCACGGACGTGCAGTTTGGAGGTCTCATGCTGGCTGCCGCAGTGGTGGCCATCCTCGATCAGCTGGGGACTCCGCTGTGGGCTCGGATCGCCGCGCTCACCGTGCTTGCGCTCCTCGAAGTGGCCGTCACCATGTGGATGCGGCGGCGCTACGTAGCGCCACGTCTCGGGACCGTCAAGTTCGCCCCGTGGCGCGTACGTCGTACCCGAGCCATGCGCATCATGCTCGCCGTATGCGTCCTCGCCACCGCAAGTCTGGTCGCCCTGACCTCTCTATCCAAGGGACTCGGGATTGCGCTCCCCGGCGACATCGGCGCATGGCTGATCATCTCCGCCGTCATCCTCGTGCCGGTAGGGGGACTGGCCGTGTTCCTCGACTACCCTCGACTTCTCCTGCACGGGGGGCTGTTCGTGATCGTGGAGTTCCTCCACATCGTGGTTAAGCTCCCAGCGCGGCTTCCGTTTGGAGGGGCCATCGTGTACGGCGTCGCTGCCTGCGTGAGCCTCGCGGTAGGGATTGGCGTCTACGTCCGGTTCCTGCGGGTGGTTCCCCGTCCTGTTCTTGCGCAAGGCGTGAACGCTGAAGAGGACACCCATGACGCGAGATAGGGAGCCCCGAAGAATCGAGATCGATCGCGTCATCCACGAGCCGGCGCGGTTGCTGCTCGTCGCGCACCTCTACGTTGTGGAAAGCGCCGACTATGTGTTCCTCATGCACAACACTGACTTCACGTGGGGAAACCTCTCGTCGCACTTGTCGAAGCTCGAGGAGGCCGGCTACGTCGAGATCGTCAAGGACTTCCTCGGCCGCAAGCCGCACACCATGGTGAGGCTCACCGACGCGGGGAGGCAGGCCTTCGACAAGTACCGCCGCCAAATGAAGGGGCTGCTCGCGGATCTCCCGGAGTGAAGGAGGTGGAGCATGGAGTCAACCGTCCTGTGGATTGCCGCCGGGTTGTTGGTTGCTATCGGAATCGTCGCGATCCTCGTGAAGGGATAGGCCGTGGCCGGCGTCGGCCTGGGGCGTGCGCTTCGCGCCTCAGGCCGCGCCGAGCCGCTCGACCTTGATGAAGTTGGTGGTCCCTCCGCCGCCGATGGGAACCCCCGCACAGAGGACGACGAGCTCTCCCGGGGCGGCGTACTTGTCTTCGAGAAGCGACTTTGTCGCGACTCGGAGCATCTCGTCCGTCCCCTCGTACTGAGGAACCAGGACGGGGACAACGCCCCACACGAGCGCCAGCTGTCTCTCGACCTTGGCGTTGGGCGTGAGGGCGACGATCGTCTGATGCGGCCGTTCCCGGGCGATCTGCCGTGCCGTGTACCCCGACCACGTCGAGGTCACGATCAACCGCGCGCCGACCTCGTCGGCGATTCGCACCGCGGCGA